>CAJURU010000031.1 GCA_910588845.1 uncultured Lachnospiraceae bacterium | reverse complement strand
GGCACTCGACCCCGAAGCGGTTGCCTTTGTCGCGGCCTTCCTGGATGGCTCTGCCACGAGCCAGGGCAGCTTGCGACTTAGCCCATTCCGCCCTTATATCCTCATCCCTGTGGTTAAAGAGGTATTCGTCAAATACCGGGGAGGTCTTCACGAGCTCTTCCCGTAAAAGCTCCTCCTGGTCATCACGCATAAAAGCCTCTTCTTCATCCCAATATTTCTCCGGGACCAGGTGGTAAGAATCTGAACCGCAGTAGTCACAGCTCCCTCTATTTACATCATTTATGCAAATCCTTCCGCATCTTTCACAGTAATAAAATGATATCATTATTTGATCCTCCTCATAATTTTACTGGCACCCATTCTACCATAAAACAGGCAAAGTGTCCACAGCCTTGCCTAAACTGCCGCAGCTTACACGTTACAGTATGATATTCAAAACATTCACCAGTGACATTGAAAAACTGAGTTCCAAATGGGGGATGTTCGGGCGTTCCTTCCATGAGATCGGGACAGCCATCAGCGGCAGGGCCAGAGACATAAAGAGGGATCTGCAGACGACCCACAGCCTGGCTGCCTCCTTGCAAGGCTCCGACAGCGTCTTTAAGAGGCTGTACCCTGCCAAGGCTTCCATAGAATCACAGATGATCGATGTGGATGTAAAGTATCCCACGGTAGATAAGGACAACTTCAATGCCAAAGATTGGCTAAAAAAACTAAGCAAAGCAGAAAAAGATATTCAAAACGGTACACAAACCTGGCAGGAATATTATCACAGACTGGATGAAGATAAGAGATGGATTGCCGAATATGGCCAGCGGACACAAGGGCAGATCCGCACAGAGGAAGATATGTTCAAAGGCAATGAACAATTACGCCGGGAAGCCCTCGACCAAAATGAAGCCCTCATGGCGCAGACGTTTTCCGGCAAGGCAAAGGCATTCGCTTCCCGGTCATTGGCCGCGGCAGGCAACATGTTCGCCTTTACTGCCGTCATGGAAGGCATCCAGTTCGCCATCCAGGCGGTGGACAGCTGGGTCCATGCCAATGAAATCGCCATCCAAAAAGCGCAGGAGGCCAAATCCCGCATTGCTGAGATCCGCAGTGAGTATGAATCCCATCAAAGCGCTGCCGAAGAACTGGGCGCTTCTTATGAGAAGCTCTCCAAGGGCGTAGATACCTCCACCAACGCGAACCTCTCCCTTTCCGACAGTGACTACAAGTCCTACCTCGACATCACCAACCGGCTGGCCGAGGCATTCCCCGCGCTCTGGGCCGGGGTGGATGACAACAACAACGCCCTCCTCTCCCTCGGGCAGCATGGGCGCAATGCCTCAGAAGAACTGGCAGAGCTGCTCAAGGCAGAAGAGGAACTTAACGGCTATAGGATTTCCCAGGACGTCGACACGGCATTCAAGGGCATCGCTGTCAAAGCCAGGGAAACAGAAAAAAGCGAGGCGCAGGATCAAGGCGCCCAGGACTCCCTCGAGGTTGTCAAAAACGTCCTGGAAGGCAAGTTCCTGACCCAGGATGAGGACAAGGAACCCCCGGTCATCTTCCGGATATCCGGCGACCTGGCAAACGAGACGGACGCCGCCTATTACAATGCGCTCTACACCGCCCTGGAAAACTATAACAACTCCCTTAGCTCCGACAAACAGATGCGGTTAAGCGGCCTCTTAGACCCGGGCATCCTCATGCAGACCGGAGGCGACGGGAAATTTGATTTCCAGCTTAACCTTGCCCCACTGTCAGAGGAAGACAAGGAACAGGTATTCACCCAAATAAACTTACAGTCTAAAATCCCCCTCGGCTTTATCAATAAACAGATTCATGACAAAGACCAGGAACAGCGCCTAAACGAGCACGAGCTGGAACAGGAATGGAAAGAACAGCTCCCTTCCCTCATGGAACAGACCAAATCCCAGTTTGACTTCCAATCCCTGGAGGAAGGAGAATATGGACAAGAAATGCAGGATTTCGCCATTGGCATGGTTGCCCGCCTCGACAAAAGCGTTGCCGCTGAAATGGACAAAAGCGGCGGGGCCGGCAGATGGGTCAGGGACAGCATCCTCCTCCCCCTCAATGACCTGGACGCTTCCGGCAGGGAAGCCGTTTCAGACGCCTATAAAAAGCTACTGGAACTGAACCCCGATGACTTATCCGTGCAGAACCAGGACCAAATTGATCATTATGCCGGCCTGATTGCGGGCCAGTTAGGGAAAAAAAGCGAAGACATCCGCCTCAACCTGGGGTTCCAGGCCGATGAAGACTGGAAGAAAAAATATAATGGGGCAGTGGCAGATTCTTCCAAAACCCTTGGCGGCACAGACGAGAAAATACAGAAAACATTCACAGACTTAGGGATTGATACATCCGGGGAAATTGACAAGTGGAGAAGGCATACTGCCAATGCAAAAAACCTGGCAGAAGCTGTTAAAATGTACAAAGACGCCATGAACGCTGAAACCCCGACATTTACAGAAGCCTGGGACAACCTTGACCTTACGGGAGACGAATCCCTCAAAGCCTTCCAGAACGACCTCCTCTCTCTCGCCGAGGCCGGGAAGCTAACCGTGGAATCTTTCAATAACACCGAAAGCTCAGAGGCATTCCTTGCCAAGCTCGGGGTGGAACCTGGAGACACCAAAGAAATCCAGGAAGTCATCAGGAAAGTAAATCAGCTTGCGTCCTCCTCAGAACAGCTCGCCTCCTTGAAAAAAGGCATATCCGGGCTCACGGAAAACCTCCGTGCCAGACAGGAGAACCCCGGCACAGCCATCGGCTCCGACGTGCTTGCCGGCATGGACGAAAGCCTCAAGTCACAGACCTCGGAATGGGAACACTACCAATCCGTGATGGGCAGCGCCTCCTCTTCCATGGAAGAAGTGCAGGAAGCAACCAACCGGCTTGCCTCTGCATTCCTGAACAACAATAACTATCTGGCGAACCTCACAGAAAGCGAGAAAGCGTACTATATCAGCCAGTTAGAGGCCATGGGCGTGGCAAACGCCGAAGAAACCGTCCAGCAGTCCCTTGTGGACAAGCATGAGCTGAACCGCCTGAAAACAGAGGCCTTGCATATTGCAACCGACAATGTCACAGATGCAACCATAGCGGAGGTAAACTCATTTTTACAGGAACAGGGCGCTTCATACGGCGTCGCCAACGCCATCATGGCAGCTGTCGAGGCAAAAAGAATCTTTGCCAACGAAGACCTCGGGCTTACCACAAAAATCTCACAACTCCAGACATTCATCAGCACAACTTACGGCGCGGCTGCCGCAATGAGGTTTGCTGAACTGACAGGCGGCTATGATGACAGGGGATATAAAAAAACAAATGGGATGTCAATGCAAGAAGCCATGAAAACAGTAGAAGCGGAATTCATGCCGCTCAAAAATCTGAAGCTGGACTTTTCCGGTGGAGGTTCCGGCGGGAACACTCCCAGCCAGACCCCATCAGAAACCCCCAAAACCGAAACCCCGGAAGACTTCAACTTCATCGAAACCGCCATCACCCGCATTAAATCAAAGATTGATGAAGCCAAAAATGCCGCCAAGGAAGCTTTTGCATCATTCAAGAGCCGCCAAGGCTACTATACCAAGGCAATTTCTGATATAGGCCGGGAAATCGAAATCCAAAACCAGGCCGACAGCGCGTATCTGGAGCGCGCCAGAAAAGTGGGGCTTGACGAGAAATACGCCGCACAGGTCCGGAATGGAAGCCTGAACATTGAAACCATATCGGATGAGGGCACGAAAAAGCGCATCCGGGAATACAAGGAGTGGTACGAGAAATCCCTCGCCTGCAAGGAAGCGGTCAGGGAGCTGAAAAAAGAGCAGGAAGCGCTTGCCCGCGAGAACATTGAGCTTCTCGTCACCAAATATGAAAAACTCTTTTCCCGGCTCGACGCCAAAAACAACAAGATAAAAAACATCATTGACGCCAAAGAGGCATGGGGATTTTCTGCGGACATAAAAAACTACAAAGACATGAACAAAAATATCCTCTCGCAGATTGGCAATATCAGGAGCCAGAACAAGGAACTCGCCAAGCTCAAAGAAACCGTCGCCAAATCCTCCGAAGAATGGTATGAATATGACAAGCGGATGCAGTCAAACAACGAAACCGCACAGAACCTAAAGAAAACCATGGCGGAAAACGCCAAGGCTGCCGCCGCGCTTCCCAAGGCAAAGGCTGATAAAAAAATAGGGGCATATGATTCTGCGGACGAGATGATTGACGCCAAGCTGGACAGAACCATCCGGCCCAAACTGAAAAACGGCCTTATCAACCAAAAAATAGATAACATCAAATACCGGCAGGACGCCTACGATGCAGCAGTAAAGACAGACAAACACAATATCCGGGTAGCTAAAAACAGGCTTATAAAAACCGCCAAACCAAAGAAAAGCCAGACTAAGGCAGAAAAAAACATGCGCACAAATATCCGGGCGCTGGCAAAGGCGGGCAAGCCCATAACCCAGAAACTCCTGCAGGCCGCTTACAACCTGAAAGATAAAGGCAAACTCTACAACGCCTGCCTGATGTACAATGCATACCTCGAAGCGCGTGACGCTGACAAAGCCGCCGCTGACCTGTATGCGCAGACCTCCAAGCAGGACAAGGCAGACCTTGCCATGGAGCGGTTCAACAACACCGCCGCAGGCTATGACTATTCCCTGGCTGAAAACGAACAGAAAAAAACAGCTCTGAACAGCAAGATTGCCCTCGACGAAGAGCGGGGGCTCAAGGCAAACCTGGCATATTATGAGCGGCTCCTCTCTGCGGAAAACGGCACGCAAAAAAAGCTCGCCGCCAAGAGGGACGCCCTGCAAAACAGCCTGAACCTTGCAGTTTCCAGAGGGCTTATAAAAACCGGTTCCGACGAATGGTATGAAATGGCAGACGCTATCAACAGCGTCACCAACGAGATGAACCAATCCGTCCTTTCGGCCACAGAACTGAAAAACACCATCCGCCAGATAAAATGGGACACCTTCGACGCTTCACTGGAAACCATACAAAGAATCAACAGTGAAGCTGACTTCTTCATTGGCCTGATGGGCAAAAACAAAGACCTCATCGGCAAAGACAACAGTGAATTCACCGAATATGGGAAAGCCACGCTCAAGCTCTACAAACAGCAGTATGAATCATACCTTGCACAGGCAGACGCCTACACGGAGGAATACAATGATATCATGCGCCGGGTTTCCACAAAAGAACTTTCCTTAGATGACGAAGCAGTCATCCAAAGGCTGCGGGAGCTGCAAGATGCACAGAGAGACTCCAAGCTTTCTGCCGAAGATGTATTAAGCTCCATCACCAGCCTGATAAGGGAGCAATATGAGGCCCAGCTGGACGCACTGGACAAATTAATCCAAAAGTACAAAGACCTGCGCCAAAACGAAAAAGACGCCTATGAATACCAGAAAAACATAGCGGAAAAAACCAAAAATATTGCCGCATTACAAAAACAGCTGCACGCATACGGGGGGAACGACACCGAGGAGGCCCGCGCCAAAATCCAGAAGCTGAAAGCCGATTTAGAAACTGCCCAGCAAAACCTGGCAGAAGCAGAATACGACAAATACCTCTCTGACATGAACGACATGCTCGACGGGCTCTACGATGATTTCGCGTCGTTTATCGACGAAAAGCTCAACGACACAGACGCCATCCTTGCGACGATTAACGACTCGCTCTGCGGTAAATCCGACAGCATCATTGCAACCCTTGCCGCCTTAAACGGCAGCCCCTCCCCTGACCTGCAGGCCCTCCTGAAAGGAGATATCAGCAGCGCAGAATTTGTGAAGCGCATCATAGAAACTGACCAGAGGGCACAGGAACAAAGACAGCGGGAAGAAGAAAACAGACGCAGGGAAGAAGAGCGCCAAAAAGGACGGGACCTCGAATCAAATGCGCGGACAGCGCAAAAGATGATACCGGAAATAGACATCCAAATCCATGGGGAGGAAGGCAGCCTTGCAAACATGCAGGACCGCCTTGCCGCCATCAGGGCCGAAGAACAGAAACAAAAAGAACTAAGGGAATATGCAAAGAAGACCGGCGCCTTCCCCCTCTCCAGTTTACCCCAAAAAGACTTCACAGAAGAAAAGCGGCGCCTTACCCAGAACATCAGCGACTCGAAAAAGCGGATAAACTCCCTCAAGAAAAAACGCAATGCTTACGAGGCTGACATTAATGCATACGAAACCTGGAAGAAGAACCACAAAGATTTAGAATTTCCTACGCTGCAGCCCGGCACAGTATTAACCTTTGTCCCACTGGCCCCTTCACAATATGTACTCCCTGACGGCAGCGAAACAGCTTCAGCGCAGGTACAGGCGCAGACCTTAGAATATGCCCAGATGCCCCCGGAGGATGCCAGGGCCCTCCTGCACATAGAGCCGCAGCCTGCATACGCTGCATACGCCGCCCCCGCTGCCGCGCCTGATTTACCGAAAGGCTTAGACGCCGGGAACGTGAACGTCGCCATCAACGAACTGAGCCTCCCCGGCGTGACGAACTACGAAGATTTCAAAGCTGCCCTGATAAGGGACAGCAAATTTGAAAGAGCCGTACAGGCCATGACAATAGACAGGGCCGCCGGCGGACATTCCATGGCTAAATTAAGACACATTTAAAAAGGAGGAACCCAGCATGGCAAAAATAATTTACAACCAAAACTTGCAGATAGACACTCCTACGCTTCTTTTGAAGCGTAGGGATTTCTCAAATATCGGCGCTCTCACCGCCACAGAAATTGTCTATAAAAACCATTTTAATTCCGCAAACGAATTGTCGTTCAAAGTCAGCAAATCTATAAACGGCGAACAAAATCATCTGTGGGATAAACTCAACGATTACAACATTGTATGCATCCCGGAATACGGGGAATATTTTGAAATACAAATTGCGCTGGCCGAGGAGGCCGGCGCATACAAAACCGTAACCTGCCGGGCTCTCGCGGAATCCGAATTGTCACAGATAAATCTGTACGACATTGAAATCAATACGGAATCAGACATTGCAAGGGATGGCTATGATTCCAACTTCCCCACCGTTTTTTACCGCAATCCCGATAATATCGACGATTACGAGGAAATCTGGAACAGCGACCGTAAGTACACGGTAACAAATGCAGACGGCACACCTGTCGAAGCGCTGACCATACAGAAAAGAAAGCAGATTTTAAAGTCGTCTTCTCTTCTGCACCGCATCCTGGAAAAAGCCTCTCATTATGAGATCGGGAATGTTGACAAGACTTTAGCACAGCTTTCCTCATTCTATGAATTCAGCATTTCTGAGACAAGCATTTATGATGAGCTGACAGGGGAAATCGCACAGCAGCACCAATGCCTGTTTACTTTTGACGTAAGGCCGGACGGCACAAGGCTTGTCCATGCGTACGACTTATGTAACAAATGTAACGATTGCCAATACCGCGGTGATTTCCACGACAAATGCCCACAATGCGGAAGTACAAATTTTTCCGGCGCCCATGGGAAAGACACCTCCATTTACATTTCCAGGGAAAACCTCGCCGCATCCGCCTCTATCGAAAGCAATAAGGAGGAATTAAAGAATTGTTTCCGCGTTTCCGGCGGCGACGACCTGATGACGGCAACCATAGCAAACTGCAATCCCAACGGGACGAATTACCTTTGGAGTTTCCCGGAAGAAGCGCTGGAAAATATGCCTGCGGATTTAAAGGCGGAAATAGCACAATACAACGCTAAATATGAAGATTGTATTTCCAACCGCAGGTTCTGTCTGGACCCCGAGCACACAAAAGGCTGCAATGAGGCGGTTTCCTATGTGACTTCCAAATTCCCAGACGCCCCTTACCAGCAGATATCACCTGAGATTACCGGTTACGATAATCTCAGCCAGCTTTCGTATGAGCTGACCGACCTCGAATGGTATCTGAAATCTTCCATGATGCCAACGCCGACAATCGACGGGCAGTCCATAGAAGACGCCATAAAGCACATAACGGAGAACCTGAAACGGATAGCTGTCAACAATTCCGCATATTCGGCAGAAATCATTGTCAATAAAGCCATCCTGGAAATGGCAAAGGTCTGCATCAACACAGCGCTATATCAGGCAAGCATTGGAGATTTTGACTATTCGTACCAGCCGGCAGACAATAAAGACAGCGATGGTATCTGGGAAGGTCAGATTACGCTCATGGGCATCTCTGACAAGGACATTGTCAAAAAAACAGAGAAACTCACCGTTTACGTTGATTCCAATATGGAAAGGTATTTACAACAGAGGCTTGATATCGCCATGGCTAAGAAGGATAATTCCATCCGGGACATCACCAGCATGAAACTTGAATATGGTGATTTCTGCGAGAGAATTAAATACTATAGCATCAACTATCTCATAAACACGAAAACGGCATACGACGACTGTATCTCCATCATTAACGACTCAGAAAACCGGGAACTACAGAGTAATATGAGAGAAAAATATCAGCAACGTTCCGTCATACTGGATAATCATATTAAATATATGACTGACTTATACGATCATGTGCACACCCTGTTTCAGGACATAGCGGAACTTCAAAAAGCCGTCAGAAATGAGCTGGACTTTGCCGCTAATATCAGCAGTGATTTATGGCGCGTCTTCTGCTCCTACCGCAGGGAGGACAGTTATAAGAACGACAATTATATATCAGACGGACTGGATAATTCCCAGATAACCGCCAAAGCTCAGGAATTAATGGACGCCGCCAAAAAAGAGCTCTTCAAAGCATCCCACCTACAGTATAACATCACCGCCTCCCTGAATAATTTACTTGCACTAAAAGAATTCCAGCCATTGGCCGACGACTTTGCATGTGGAAACTGGATTCATATGATGGTGGATGATAAAATCTATTTCCTGCGGCTTTTGTCCTACGAAATTAACTTTGACGATCCCTCCACCCTTCCGGTAGAATTTTCGACGGCGGAAAAAATCTGGTCGGGGATATCGGACGTCAAATCTGTCATGCACGCTGCCAGCTCCCTCTCATCCTCTTACTCTTCATTCAAGCAGCAGATGGCAAAACAGGCAAGCGCCTCCCAGCAGATAAATACCTGGATAAACGAGGGTATCAATGTCTCCAATACAAAACTTATGAACGACCGGCTAACCCAGGAAATCATTATAGATTCCAACGGCATGCTCTGCCGGGAATTCGATTACCTAACCGCAACATACGACGACTGCCAGCTAAAAATCAGCCGCAATACGATTTCCCTCACCGATAATAATTGGCAGAGCGCCAAAAATGCAATTGGAAAATATCATTACACAACTTATGATTTGCATGACCCTAATATCCCAGAAAGAAGAACTGCCTACGGCATCCTGGCCGATACAATTGTGGGAAAACTTATGTTGGGAGATCGCCTTTCCATTGCCAATAACAAAGAATCGTTCTCCCTCACTGAAAATGGCCTATGGGCTACGAACGCCAAAAACACAATTTCCATAAATCCCAACGGCAATCAGCTATTTAAGATTTCCAAAGGCGCCGGGAACCTGCTGTCTCTTGATGAGAACGGTAATCTCGCTTTGGATGGCGATTCGGCTGTCAACGGCAATCTCACTTTGCATGGTGACTCGGCTGTCAACGGCAATCTCACTGTAGAAGGCATTTTTCATACAGCAGAACATAGCGCTGCTTATTTGGGCGGCGCCATTTATTCCAATGAGCAAATTGCAACCATCTCAGACGATAATTTTGTGAATCATAAGAGTCCTATTCCAGAATCCTTTGAACAGATTTTCCTGGAAACACCGACATATCTATTTCTCCTTAACAATGGGGATAAGTCGCATTTAGGAACAATTCCGCAAGAGCTTGAGGAATTATTGGACAGCCACAACGTGTACCCTCAAAGTTTTTCCCCTTTCTGTAAAGACGTAAAAATGACATCCGTTACGCACGAAGACGGAAGTACGGAATACGTCCCGGCGCTGAATTCCGCCGCAGAGCCGCAATATGTTTACTCCATGCGCTATGGCGAATATACAATGCTCACCGTACACATGGTGCAAAAATTGTATCGTGAAAACGAAACGCGGAGACAAACAATCGCCGACCTGGAAGAAAGGATTTGCACATCCGAAGATACAATTCAAGCTTTAGAAGAACGGGTTTCTGCATCTGAAAATATCATTACAGCATTAGAAAATAGGATTGCCGCTCTGGAAAGCCAAAATCCTCCCAACAGCAATGAACCATAAGGCATAAACAAAAATCATGGGTTCCTTGCCGACGGAACAAGGGCTGTCGCAAAATAACCGCTATATACAATACATGTCATTTTGGCCAAATAAATCTTATCCATATATTGTATGTAAGCTGCATTTTGCGACAGCCCCATCTTTACTTCTCACTTTTTCGATTTCATTCATTTAATTTTATCATCGTATGTTTCCGATAAATCAAATACGATAACCCAGCAGCCACAAATTCTGTGAAACAAAAGGCATACCACGTTCCTGTCGCTCCCAGCAATTTGCTGAACAAAAACGCCGCTGGAATAATGATAATAATATAACGGAACAACGAAATATACAGAGACGGCATCCCTTTGCCAAGTCCCTCCAGAGCCCCGGAACATGTGACCGAAACAGCCGACACGATAAAGCCCAGGCTGATAATGTGCAATGCCGTCACCCCGCTTTGTATCGTCTGGGGATTCGACGTAAATAATCCTATCAAATTTTCTGGAATCAGCCATGACAGAACCGTGCCGACCGCCATCACTCCGGCCGTCAGCATAAGCGTTGTGTGAAATATTTCCCTGACACGCTCTTTCTCCCCGGCGCCATAATTATATCCCATCAACGGGCGGATTCCCTGGATAATGCCGTTTGCCGTCAGATAAATAAACGTCTGTAATTTATAATAGACGCCCAGCACAAGCACATATTTTTCCGAAAACCCTGCAAGAATCCCATTCAATGCAGAAATTAACAGAGATGGCAGCGCAAGATTTAGCGTCGCCGAAATGCCTATGCCATACAGCTTTGCCGCCATATCTTTCTCTGGTTTTAAATACACGCGCTTGATTTTCACAGGAATCGGTTTTACCATGTAAAATAACAAATATACCATCAGAGAAATCACCTGACCAATCCCCGTCGCATATGCCGCCCCCGCTATGCCCATTTTCGGGAAAAAGCCTATGCCGAAAATCATCAGCGGGTCAAGAATGATATTCGTGACAAATCCACATATCATACAAAACATCGACACTTTCATTTTGCCCACTGCCTGAAAAACTTTTTCAAACACCAGCCCCGATGTAATCACCGCTGAAAATAAAAATACCCGGTTGGAATACGCCAGCGCCATACCTACTACCGTTTCATCTTTAGAAAAAATCCCCAAAAATGACGGCATCACCGCAATACACACAATCGTTAGCAACAAGCCGTGAACCAGGTTCCACAAAAACCCCTGCGTTGCCGCCCGGTCTGCGTTCTCTGGCTCCTCCGCGCCCAGATAAAAGGACACCACCGCATTGATGCCAATCGCAAAGCCAATCGCCACAGCATTAATCATATTCTGGACCGGATAGACCAACGCCAGCGCAGTCATTGCCTCCTCGCTCAACTGCGCCACAAAATAACTGTCCACAATATTATAAAGCGAATTGACCGCCATGGAAATTACCATCGGCATGGACATTGACAGCACGAGGGGCAGTATCTTTCTCTCTTTCATAAATTCTTGTTCCATGTTCTCATCCTCCCGTTTTCTTAAATTAAAGAACGCCACACAAACGCGTCTTAGCGATTGTGTGGCGAAAAAAGATTTCTCTTGAAAAATCCACTCCCATGATGGGTTTGGAAGTAAGTGTAGCAGAATGGGATAGAATTGTCAAGTTAGTCCGCGCAATTCTCGCCGACAGACAGCAGGCTGCTCAGCTCCACTCCTCGACAATCCGCACTCTTTTCCCCTCCTTTATCTCCTTATTGGTATCAACTATCATTTTATCATCCTCCGAGATATTGCCTTCCACTGCTGCATACTCGTCGTTATGTTCAATCAGCGTCACCGGCACATATTGGGCGACAGGCTTTATGCCGAGAACCGTCTTTTCCTCCTTCACTACCATCACATAATAGCCGGAACGCTCTTCGTGTAACGCGGATCTGGGAACACATTTGCGGTATCGTCTGCTCTCTTTTGTAAAACGCAAGACTGCATTCCCGGTCCGAGAAATAGAACCATCCGCCAGCTCTGCCGTTACCCGGTATGTTCCCTCTTCCCCCTCTGCAACCTTGCTGATTTTCACTCCCTCCAAAACAACGTCGCCATCCCCCATCTCCAAAGTTCCCTCTAACCCCTCTTCCACTGGAAAGTCCTGATTGCCTCTCATGTTAAGATTAGGGCTCCCAGCCCCCGCCAGAGATAGATTCCCACCTGCCCCACTTTCATTCATAGCAAAACTATCATCTTCCCCCGCGGCGCCGGCCCCTGCATAGGAATATCCATTTCCACCGACAATCCCTTCAAATTGGAACGGCTGTCTGAAATCTTCAACTATCAACACTGGCTCCGCTGATGTCAGACTGCCCGTGGAGATCGCGCATGTAAATATACCTCCGGCAAATTCCGCACAAACCTGCCCTTTTGCTTCACGCAGCAGATAAAGCTGCTGCAAAGATTCCTGCGCCTGCTTCTTCTCCAATCGCTGTATATCCGCCGCATTACTATTTTCCGCTCCCGCACTGGAACTTATCATATCAAAATTCCCTGCCTTAGCCACATTCGCCTGGTCTGGCGTGACAATGAGGATATTGCTATCCCCCTCCGCTGCCTGGTCCGCATGGAAACTTTGCGGGTCCGCCTGCATTTGGGAAGCATGTTCCATGTCTGCAATCTGCAAATCATATTTATGAATTTCCTCCTCCATCCGGGCAATCTTTGTCTGTAAATCTTTCCTGTCAAGCGTAAACAATAAATCTCCTTTTTGCACAATATCATTTTCCTGTACCCAGACATTTTCTATGCGCAAATTCTCCTGACAATACAGGGCGCGTCTGCCCTTTGTCCTCACGCGCCCTTCCACTTTCCACTCATAGGATAATTGCATTTCCTCTAAGGTACAGACCGCCGCCTGCGGAATTACATAAGAATCCACAACCCTTGACAGCAATGTCAGAACCGCCATCACAGACAGAAACATCACAACGGCATGTCTTCCCCATTTGCAGGCAATTCGCCTGATTTCCTCTTTCCTTCGCATCTTTGACACCTCGCTATTTTTTCACCGCCATTGCGCCTATGCCTTCACTGACCGCCTCTTTTCCGCCAAAAATAATCAAGACCATGGGAAGCAAAACAATCAGTGAGCAGACAAATATGTATGAAATATTGTCATAACTGATTCCGGGTATATAAAGAGAAAACGGCCAGAGAGCCGGAGTTTTCAAAAAAAGCAGCGGCTGTTCCACCATATTCCAGTACTCGATTACCCCCAGCAGCGCAGCCGCCTTAATCCCCGGCATGGCAAGAGGGACGCCCACATGATAAAACATACGCAGCCGGCTGCTGCTCTCGAGAGAAAACGCCTCATAAACTTCCTCCGGCACGCCCAGGAAGCTGCGGTAAATAAGAAATACCGGAAATGTAGAAAATACTGCTGGCAATATAACCGCCGCATGTGTATCTTTGATTCCTATAGCATCAATGACAAGATAATTTGACAACATTGTCACCTGAAATGGCAACAGCATCAATATTGTATAGACATAAAAGAGCAGGCTTGCAAGCCTGCCATGGCATCTGGAAAACCCCCATGCCGCCGGCACAGCGACAAACATCTGCCCGGCGACAATAAAAGCCGTCAGTTTTACAGAATTCCAAAACACCACGTAAAACTCCGGCTCATAAAACAACGTCTCGATAAATCCCTGATAAGTTGGAAACGCCGGTAACACCAGCAAATACGTCTTCCCCTGCCCGCGCAGCACGCCTTCCAAATAAACGGATAATTCATAATTGCCGGTAACAGAACCTACCGCCAAAATTAAAACCGGAATGCATGAAAAAACACAAACTAAACTGATGAAAAGAATCGCTGCTTTTTTGGCAATAAAACGGCTAAAAATTGCCGCTTTTCGCTTGATAATAAAATCGTTCAAGATTCCTTCCTCCCTTTTTTTATTGATGATTCAATGTCACTTTTTCCGAAATGGCCAAACCATCACCGCAAAGATACAGACCACAATTACCGCGCCCGCCGACATCTTTTCTACCGACATATCCCGGAACCAATTGTGGAATAAGTGCTGAATCATATAGATACTCCTATCCGGGTACTCGCCCGCTAACAAGTAACTCTCCCGGTACGATTTCAGCGTTGCTGTCACCGCCAATACAAACGCCGCTGAAGTCATCTGCCGCAGCCCTGGAAGCGTAACATAACGAAACCTTGCAAAAACTCCCGCCCCATCAACCACGGCAGCCTCATAGAGTTCCCCTGGTATCGCCTCCAGTCCGGCCAGCCACAGGACAACGTAATATCCCATATTCTTCCACAGGAATGTGGCGGCAAAGACCCAAAATGTATAGGACGAATTCAGCCAATCCTGCGAAAGATTCTGATAGGTATTGATGAGGCCATTCTTATGAAAGACCATTTGCCAGACAAACATCAGGGAGACGACCGGCAGCGCCAGCGGCAACAGGCAACTGTTACGAAGAAATTTCCACTGGCGTTTTGCGCCGCTGCTGCAAAAATGAATGATGTTTGCCAATAACAAAGACATAACAAGCAGCAACGGCACGCACACCAGAAGAAAACGCCCCGTATTTCCCAGCGCCAGGCGAAAGGCAGGATTTCGCACTACCGCCTGATAATTCGCGGACCATGTAAATTTTCTGCCGGCGGCATTCATAAAAGACCGCCTCACTACATCTGCAAACGGCAGAAACACAAAGACAGACACCCCAGCCAGACTTGGCGTCAGAAACACAAACTCCCGCCAATTACGAATACCTTTTTTCATACATATACAACTCCAAAGCTTTATAGATTTCCTCTACTGCCGCTTCAAGACTTTCTTCACCCATCAAATATCCTTCCGCCCCTTTTTGTATGGCATCCATGACAATCGTATTTTCCATGGCAGGTATTGTCAGATTCCCTGCGTCGTCCAAAAGCTGCGTGAACCTTTGCGGCTCCATCCACTGATCATTTTCCTCTGAATTCCCAGAACCTTTTTCGTCCTCTTGCGGTATTCCCTTTGCCAGCACGGACGGCGTTTGGGCAAAAGCGTCTTTATTGACCGGAAGTCCCATAATCACGGCATACATGCCGTCGATAAATATTTTCTGCTCCTCCTCGCCGAGCATAAAAGAAAGAAATTCCCTGGCAAGCTCTTCCTGCTGCGATTCACAGTTGATTCCGGCAATGAGCGCGCTGAACACTCCCTTCGCCGTCGCCTGATACGAAAACCCCCGATGAACAATATCCCAAAAATCATGAATGGAACTCAGATACCCTAAATCCATCGCCACATTTCCATACGTTATATTTGACGCGTCCAAAAAAGTATCATTGGCAAAAACGTCGTCGCTTTTCTCCGGCTCATCCTCCTGAAAAAACAAAGATATCTCGTTTTCCGTCTCTTTCAATCTGTTATTAATCTTGCCCACAGTTTCTAAAAGTTTTCTCAAGCCCTCCTTGGAAACTGTCTCGTCCTCCTTTTGGATGTCCCGCCAATAAATGCTGAACATATAGCGCAGTAATCCTTTGTCCTGCCGGAAAAATGCCGGCATATCTTCCGTCTTCTCGGCCGCCGATAACAAATCCGCCGGCGACTGGATATGCGATACCTTTTCTTTCGCTCCAACCACTACCGGAATCTTAAAGGAGACGGGCGCTGCATACTGCGCGCCGTCCGTCTGATACGCCTGAAAAAGATTGGCAAACCCTTCTTCTCCACTGATATAAGAAGCTAAATCACTGTGTAAATCCTTGAGCATTCCCTTTTGCGCATAAGACTCCCAGGGCAGCCCGTTCAATAGAAGGACATCCGGGCCAGTTCCCGCCATCATCTCTGTATTGAGAATGCCGATAGCGTCCGCCTCTTCTTTGACCGCTGCCTCCTCCATGCCCACCTCATGTATCATCTGTACCTCAGGATGGCTCGACTGAAAATCAGAAATCATCTTCTCCAAAACGTAATTATTTTTTAGAGAATAGACGACTAATTCATGCTCCGGCCGTGCCGGCATTTCTGCGTCAAATTCATACCGCAATAACTCCATGCCAGCGCCAGCTGCACTTTGTACAAACAAAAGGAACACATCTCCCTCTACCCTGCAAAGACGCTTTATATCATAACTTATATCTGAAAAACTGCTCCGTTTCCCGTCCACCAAAAGCTCCGTCAACGTATTATGATCATCCGTGCCATAAATGCCAGTTTTGTTACTATAAAAAATTTTCTCTTCCCGGGTATTGACGTCCATACTATTTAGAAAATTTGCTTCTAAAGGAATCGCCAGTTCCTCCAGCTTGTCCCCGCTTCCTGCATCTAACACCTGGACTGCCCCGCCATACTCGCTCAGATAAACTTTATCCCCATATAAAGCAATCTCCGCTGTATTTGTCTTCTGCCGCCACAATACCTCGCGCCCACCGGGCGCGAAGCAAACAACTTCATATCTGCTATTTTCCTCCTCCCCTGATATAAACATGCCATAAATTTTGCCCTCAGCAGAAAGCAAAATCTGTCCCAGTCCATAGCCAGACTGTAAATGTTCTTCCTGCGGCTCAGGCAGCGGCAGCTGCAACGCGTGCACCTTGGCGTCGCCTTGTATATGTTCCATCTGAAAATATGCATACTCCCCGACGGCATGTTTTTCGTCCAAAGGATCCTCAGACATTTTCCCGGCGGATAAGACAATATCCTTTTCACCAAAACTCGCGCTCACCACCCGGTAACCTTGCGGAAGCCATTCTGTCCCCAGTTCCTTTTGTTCCCAGGAACTACCGCCGTCCCCGCTCTGCCAATAGTGAAAACTGCCTGGCTCATTTTCAAATAGTATGCTTACATTGCCATCCTCCCCGCATTGCACATCAAAAATATGCTGTACAGAAAACGGCAAGTCTACTTTTTCTTCCCGGTATCTGCCCTTGGCAACCTCGCTCTTGGTCCCGCCGGCCAACTCCCGCCCCTTCAAATCTTTTTCCTGGCCGCTGCCGCCCGCAGAGGAACAGGCTGCGGTAAAAACAACTATAACACTCAGCAGCAACAACAGTGCAGATGAACACCTCTTTTTCATAATGCTCTTCCTCCTTCTTATGTATGTTTCCCATCATATCACATGATAAATTGTAAAGTCCTCTAAAAGTTCTCTAAGATGATTGTCTGAGTGTGATTCATCCAGAAACATGATACAAGGGAAAAACAAAATAACAATTAAAAATAGAGGACTTTTAGAGAACTTTTTTGTTATACTAAGAAGAAAACCTGGGAGGCTGATTATGAGAATTTTGCTTATCGAAGACGACTCCAGCCTGGCGGAACTCCTCGTCTACGGATTAGAAGAAGAGGGCTTTGCCGTCGACCTCTGCCCCGATGGTGTGGAAGGGCTGACCTTGGCGCTGCAAAACCTGCATGATCTTATCTTGTTAGACCGTATGCTGCCCGGATTGCCGGGAGAAGAACTATTAAAGCGTATACGCCGCAGTAAGGTAGACACACCTGTGATATTCATCACCGCCATCGGCGACGCAGCGGAGAAAATCAACGGCTTAGACCTGGGCGCTGATGATTACCTGGTAAAGCCTTTTGAAATTGGCGAACTTCTGGCGCGCATCCGCAGTGTTATGCGCAGGACGCTAAATCGTCCCGCCCCCTTTTACCTTGCCTTCGGCGACATTCGTTTTGCAGAAAATGAATCTAAAATAATCCATAAGGACAACACGGTTCTGCTGCCCAAAAAAGAAGCCGAACTTCTCTCTTATTTGCTGCGCAATCCAAACCAGGTCCTCTCACGCCGGCAAATTATTGGCAATGTCTGGGGGCCGCATACGGAAATAGAAGACGGAAACCTGGACAACTACATTTACTTAATCCGCAAGAAATTAAACGGCTTAGATACAAACGTACACATTGTAACGGTACACCGCCAGGGCTATTGCCTGACGCTGAAATAACGCTGGCAGGCTCTTACCGCCGCCTGATGAATGGAGAACCTTATGTTTCAGAAAGTGCAAAACAAACTTTCTTTCATTTGCTGTCTGACGACAACTCTGATTGTACTCGTCATTATCTTATGCTGCCTGCATGTTTCCGAGCGAAATATGTATGGACAGGAACAGGCATTATTTTTTCTCAAGACAAATACGATCTCCTCCGACTTATATTTATCCGGGAACATAGATATGAACTGGTATCGCCAACAAATGGAGGGCGGCGAACATCTCCTCTACATTGAAGTAAACGGCGCGCCCGCCACCCTCTCCGGCTTAATCCTTTCCGAAAAAGACCGCGGTTTTATCCGCATGATACAAGACTATTTGAATCAACAAATATCCCGCGGAAATAAACATTTTACCCAGACTGCACAGGCGAACACACCTGACACAGTACAGCAGTATTTTGCATACGCCAGCGAAGGACAAAAATTCCTTGTCATGCAGGCAGACTTACAAAAAGATGAGCAACAGATTCGTTATCTATTTTGTTACAACCTGCAAAACTTTTACCATAACGTTAAGAGGCAACGCCTCTTGTTTGCTGCTATCTGGCTGTTTTCTATCGTGCTTTTATTCTTGTTCGCGCGCATTTTTACATCCCATGCGCTAAAACCTGTCGTCCAAAACGATGAAAAGCAAAGGCGTTTCATAGCCTTTGCCTCACATGAGCTGCGCTCTCCCTTAGCCACCATAAAAACCGGGCTCTCTATGCTGAAAACGAGATGCGGCACAGAAAAAAACGCGCGCATTTTTGTGCTGATAGAACGTGAAATATCAGGAATGGAACGGCTGATCCAGGACCTTCTCTATCTCGCCAAAGCAGAAAACGCCGCGTTCTGTTTTCATTTCGCGCCTGTCAATCTTGCCAGTTTGCTTACATTCGTCTATGAGAAATACATCGACGAAGCGCAAAATAAAAATGTGTCTCTTTCTTTGTCAATAGCCGAAAATGGCAGCTACGACTGCCTCTGCGACGAGCAGCGGATTGCGCAGGCGATAACGATCCTTGTGGATAACGCCCTGACTTACACTCCGCCCGGGCATACGGTCACCTTACACATTTACAGCTCGCACCGGAAATGTTATATGCAAGTCATTGATACTGGAATCGGCATTTCTGACGCCGATAAGGAAAAAATATTTGACCGCTTCTATCAGGCGGATTCCTCCCGCAGCCAAAAGGATCATTTCGGCCTCGGCCTCTCCATCGCCAGGGAAATCTGCCATACGCATGGCGGCGGCATTTCCGTCAGCGACACAACGGGCGGAGGCAGCACTTTCACCATCCGCCTGCCACAGCGACTATGAATTCGTACCCATCACAATTTTATATCCACCCTCCTCGTCCCCGTTCTCTTGAGCGCTGATTTCTTCTGTAATTCTTTTCTCTTTTTCTGCGCATTTTGCCGGGACTTGTCAATCAGTTTCTGCGCATTTTTCTTGCGCGCCTGCCGAAGTTTGCTGCTCATGGTAAGGCTTCTTTTATCTACCACACGGGAACAACAACGATACTTGCCGTCCTGGTCGATAAAACTGTTCTGGTACACAAGCGTCTTGCCGCTGGCTTTGTAAATTCCGTCCATAAATTTGGTGATAAATTCCACGCCCTTTATCATATCCTTCATGTCTTTTTCCGTCTGCGGATCGTTGCGCATTTTATTCAAAATGCTGTAACTAAGCGTCAGCGTTTTACCGCTTCTGGCGGAAGAAAACGTAGAACCGGCCTTCACATCCACGCTCGGGGCAAGCTTTGCCAATTCGCGTACGTAATCTGCAAGGCCCTGTTTTCTATTCTGTAAGCTATTGGTGTAAATGACGGCCACATCTGATTTATGCGCTTTATTTGCCCCGCTGTTTGCAGATTCCTGCGCCGCCTGTTCTACTTCTTTCTGTGCGCTTTCTGCCGCATGGCTTTTCTTCATATCCTGTATGGTATTGTAAATATAATTGTTTGTAATCTCCATGCCCATACTCTTATCCTCCTTGATATCATTTATGATTGAAATCCATTTCTGATTGGCAATCTGTTTAGCCAAATAATCGTCCTGTAATTGCTCTTTACATCATCTTTATCAAAGTCAGCATCCAGTTATCATCCGCCTGTCTGTCATAAGAAATCCTGACTACCTCTTCCTCTGAACCTGCTTCATAACAACAGGAATATCCACGCCCCACAAAACCGGGCAGTTTATAAAACCCGCCAAAGACAATAAAAATCTCTCCAAAAGCATTCTTCTTATGCAAGAAATCTTCAAAAGCCTCCCGCTTCACATAAACGTAGCTGTCATCGTAGGAAATCATCTTATGCAGGCTCTTATCGTAGGAAGTCATCTTGTGCAGGCCATTAGTACGAAACGCCTCTTTGTCTACGTTATCATCCTGCGCAAGCAGCCGCGATTGATTGCTCTCTACATCAAACGCATATACTAACATGCTGTCATTCTCATTACATCTGTCAAAGGAAACATTTTCTATGCCCAGGACCATACCTGCGACGCCTAAAAAAACGGCAAACAGCATACTCGTCAAAGCTATTCGCTTATAAGGTTTGTACCTGGCAATTTGCGTCATTCTCCGGCGGATATCCTGATATTCCTCGTTGCCCATAAAAGCAGCATACATATTGAACGCTTCCTTCTCTGCCTGCAAAAACCTCATACTCTTTATCAGCAATCGCCCATATGCGTATGACGTCCGCCCGCTTCTTTGAATCGTCACCCGGTCGCAAACTTCTTCCATATCCTCGCGCAAAAATTTTGTGCCAAGATGAAGCAATGGATTCACCCACAAAAATGCACGCAATAGATCCCACAAAAAATGAATCCATAAATGTCCCCGCCAGATATGCACCTGTTCATGGAGAAGTATTATTTGTATTTCTTCCTCGTCATATTCCTCCAAAATAACCTGTGGCACGACAATTTTAGGTCTGAACAATCCTATGGAAAATGGTGTGACAGGAGTCTTTGTAACGTACACAGCCGCGCATCCTTGAAATAGCTTGGGGCTGCCGGGATGCAGGGAAGAGCGCACGGTTCTTTTTTCCATGTTGGCAACCATTTTTTGAAGTTTTCTTCTTCTTGTAAATAACAGCGCCATAGATACAAACACACCGAGAAAATACAGTCCGTATATCCATATATGATTTAGAAAAGTTTGCGGCAGCCAGGTAAACAGCATGACGCCAACCATATGCTCATAAAAGAATTTCATCTTGCCCACAAACAGGACGGGAAGAAACAAGCTCCACAACGCGCCTTTGAGGAACACATGATTCTTGCAAAAAGTCTTGCGCAAAGACCAGACAAGCACGAATACTCCCAGAGAAACGAGGGCGCACCGCATGAGCTGCATTCCATAATAGCCTGCGCCAATTTGTAAAAGCTGCATACCCTTACAGATAAACTCCTGTGCCATCATGCCTTGCCCTTATCCTTACACTGCTCTAACATATCCTCCAGCTCCCGGAACTGCTCTTCGGTCAGTTTTGCACTCTGCAATAAAGCAGCCATGGCATTTTTGCGGCTGCCTGCAAAATAGCTGTCCACAAACTTCTGGCTCTTCTCCCGCTGGCATTCCTCTTTAGATTTGACAACAGAATAATGATACACCCGGGAATCGTGCGCATCTACGGTGTAGCTCAAGACGCCCTTCTGCCATAAACGATTTAACAGGACACGCACCATGCGCGGCGACATGTCGGCATTATCTTTCATTTTTTCAATCACCTCTCTGGCCGTCAGTGAGGTGTCGCTTGCCCACAACACTTCCATTACCAGCCATTCGCTTTGGCTTGGTGAAGTCTCCTTATCCATTTTGCATCCTCCTTCTGCTGCTCTTTCCATGTATATCGGATAGAAAGGGGATTTTATTAATGTTTGTTCCTATCTAAATTCTTTTCCCTATCCCATCATCAACATCACACAGAGCCGGAACTCTCCCTCTTTTCGCTCAACATCTATGTCGCCCGCATATTTCCTTGCCACCCTGCGGATATTAGACAAGCCATATCCATGACCGTCCTTATCTGTTTTGGTGGTCAGCGGCAGCCCGCTTTGCGCATCCCAATGCAGCTCTCCCGTAAACGTATTGCTGACTTCTATCATATAGGCATTTTTCCTGCGATAAGAGACTACGGTAATCTGTCCATCTTTCGCCGTATTCTCTATGGCATTCTGTAACGCATTGTGTAAAATCACACTGACGTCAAACGCATTGACGCCCGTGTCGGCGGGGTAATGAAATTCCTGGTAAAAAGAAATCCTCTTTTTCTGGGCTTCCTTCTTTCGCTCTTGTAAAATCACATCCGTCACAGGATTGCCGCTTTTTATTTCTCCTGTCATTGCGGCAAGTTTTGTTTTCAAAGCGTCGCCGTAGCTCTTTGCCTCCGCTGTCTGATTCCCGGCATAAAGGCTTTCCAACGTAAGGACATGGTTCGTCATGTCATGTCTGGCGCTGCGGATATCTTGATAAAGTTCCTCCACCTGTGCCATATGACGCTGGATACTATCAATCTGCGTCTGCAAAAGCTCAGATTGTAAATTCTCTTCCTGCTTGCGCTTAATCTGCTGATACAATACAATCACCACCATGACCGTGATAATCGCTACGGCATAAAACAACAAGGCAAGAGCATCATAATCATTCTTAATTTTCTCAGTCTTCAAAATATAAAAGGTACGGTAATAACGCACAATCTCAAAGCCGACCATTCCCATAAACGATGGAAGCGACAACATAATAAGCTCCCTTGTCTCCATCTCTGCATGTTTATTGGCATATACCTTCAAAATGAACCATATGCCAATGGCAGTAAGCGCAAATTCCACAACCAGATAAAATACGCGTACCGCGGCATACAGCGCCAACCACAGATGGGAATGACTGCGCATAAATTGTGTATTCCCCGCAAACTCATAAAGGTCGTCATAAAGGATGTCCGCCATAGCCGCCGCAAACCAATTGAAAGAAAAAAATGTCGCCACCAGAAAAAATTTCTGCCTGTAATTTCTGCGATCCACAAGGCAAAGAGCAGAAAACGCTGCCAAAATTCCGATGGCAAACATCGCATAAGCATCGTACAACGGTATCATATAAATGAGCAGCATTGTCGAGAAATATACTGCCGCCGCATAAGACGCCCCCTTCTTCTTTTTTTTGAGAATGCGCTCCATTCCCTTGGATGCGGACGCACTGTCTGACGTAACTTCCGATGCTATAAACGGTTTTACCAATTGGCAAAAACAGAAGCTTCTGATAAACATCTCTGCAAGCGAAGTTAAAAAAGATATGAAATTACTTTCACGAATTGCATCCCAAAACATTTTCACCCCAGCTCTCTTCCTCGCGTAAATCCTTAACTTGTAGTTCTTCCTATTCTTTTCCCTTCCTCTGATTGAACCTTAGATAACATTTGACAAACTCCTGATAATTCTGCTTTGCCATTAGTGCATGGCCTTTTTTGAAATAAATAGTGGAAGCATCGTATTTCTCAATATAATTAAAATTAACAAGATATGCCCTATGGGGACGGTAAAAATCGTGCCCCGCTTCTTTCTGCAACTCTTTCATCCTGCCATAATATTCAATATCTTCCTCCATAGTATGAATGATAATCTTGCGATTAAACACCTCCGCATATACTATGTCCTCCAGACGGACCGTAATGTGCTTACCCTTCGCCGTCACCAGCAGACTTGGTTTTTCCCTCTCAGTATCTGCACAATCCTTTGTTCTGTCCTGGAACTGCCTGACAGCGTTATATAAAACCTCTGCAAATTTCTTGTCCTCAATCGGCTTGACTAAAAAATGAAACGCTCCGACGTCAAAGGATTGAAACACATAATCTTCCATTACTGTCACAAATATAATTATCATTTGCCGGTTGCGTCTGCGGAGCCGCCTCGCCGTCTCCATTCCATCTATCTTTGGCATCTGGATATCAAGGAACAAGATATCGGGAGGGCACAGCGCATCCAAGACCTGCTGGCCTGATTCGTAAGATACAACGTCTCCTGCCGGATAGAATTTCTTTACTCTTCCTATCATTAATTCCCGGATTTCTTTCTGGTCGTCACATATGCCAATCTGCACGCTCCCACCTCCTGAAAAACACATTATAATTATTTATCGGATTTCCGTCATGTATTCGTCAGGAAAATGGTGTGGACGGGCGTTTTTTGGATGTGAAGTTCCTTTCCGCTATTAAAAAAAGGATACTCCTCAAACCATTACATGATTATTGAAGTATCCTAAAAAAATATATTTTTCCCTCACCGGGACTGCCCTCGCCAAATATCCGCCTCAACGCGGCTGCATGGCGAAAGCGCCCTGTAAATAAATTCTTTGTGAGAATAACACCATCATACAGCCCTTAATTGCCCATCCCGCATTCTCAAGGCCTCGTCTGCCGCTTCTGCGACTTCCATATCATGCGTAACAATAATAACACAGTACCCTTTGTCGTGCGCAAGGCTGCACAGAATATCAATGATGTTCTGCGTATTCGCACCGTCCAGGTTCCCGGTAGGCTCATCGCCAAGTATAATTTTCGCATTGGAGGCAAGGCTCCTGGCAATCGCCACGCGCTGCCGCTCACCACCCGACAACTTAGAAGGAAACCTGCCCATCTGCTCTTTCGTGATTCCTACGCCCTCAAGCAGCGCCGCCGCCCGGGGCTTTGCGTCTTTGGGGTTTACCCCGCATAATTCCATAGGAAAGCAGACGTTTTCCATTACCGTCATCAGTGGAAAGAGGTGAAACGCCTGGAATATCATGGAAATACTCTCGCGGCGGTAACGGTCAAGATTGAGCCCTGCCAAACTGTCGCCGTCAAAGGAAACCTCCCCCTCCGTTGGCAGGTCAAGCCCCGCCAACAGGGAAAGCAATGTGGATTTCCCGGAGCCGGAAGGCCCTACGATCGCATAAACTTTCCCCTCCTCAAATACATGGGAGATTTCCGAAACCGCAGCCCTCTGTGCATTCTTGTATTTATACGTTACATTTTCCAAAGTTAAAGTTGACATATTCTCACTCCTTTACCTGCAAAAGTTCCAACAGCCTGTGCCTGGTTACCTGTATAGACGCCGCAACTGCCCCGCAGACACATCCCAGCAGATACAGCCCAAAGCAAACGGCAAACGTCTCTATCCCACTTGCGAACCGCCCCGGGTCATACAAGGCTAAACCACCTGCCACGAGCACAATCCCGGCAATGCAGAGGACAATCTGCTCAATTGCCAGCATACACCTGGCGCGCTTTTTCGTCACGCCAAGGATACGCAAAAACGCTGCTTCCTGTGCCGACTGCAAGATCACCAGCAGCGGACCGAACAACCCGATGAGCACAGCGGCAGCAACGGCGATAGGGAACAGTGATTCCAAAAGGCCGCGGATGCGCTCGATATTGGCAAGCCCTCCGGCGTCAACATGATGGGAAACTTTTTGTGAATATATAACGCTGCGCCCCTCCATATTCTGCAAAAGCTCCTCAAGTTCGTCAAGCCTGTCGTTGTCTGCCAGTATAAATTCACCATAACCCGTCATAGCCCATCCGTCTGCGGATTGGACGGCTTTCGTTTCAATCCAGATATCTGGCACCTCATTGTCCAGGAATGCAACGGCATGGTAGAGGCTCTTAGCATTCTCTGTCTCCCGCGTAGTAACCGCATAATCTATAACACGAGAAAACAACGCAAACGAAGCCGCTGCAATCAGCAGGAATGTCAGCAGCGTCTTCATGGGGGATCGCAATAGCGATTTCAAGGCAAGGGATTTTTTCATGAGGTTTCCTCCTATCTGAGAGCTACACCAACTCTTTTACTGTTTTAACTTATAATATCATAGACAACAAATACTTACTATGTGTATCCGCTACAAAGATAACGAAACTCTGCGCATTCCCACACTTATACATTGAATTTTCCAAACGCAAAGCCTACAAGTATTTACTCCTTTACCTGCAAAAGTTCCAACAGCCTGTGCCTAGTTACCTGTATAGACGCCGCAACTGCCCCGCAGACGCATCCCAGCAGATACAGCCCGAAACAACCAGCAAACGTCTCTATCCCTCTCGCGAACCGTCCCGGGTCATACAAGGCTACCCCCCCAGCTACGAGGATGATTCCGGCAATGCAAAGGACAATCTGCTCAATTGCCAGCATACACCTGGCGCGTTTCTTTGTCACGCCAAGGATGCGCAAGAATGCTGCTTCCTGTGCCGACTGCAAGATTACCAGCAGCGGGCCGAACAGCCCTATTAACACAGCGGCGGCAACAGCAATCGGGAACAGGGATTCCAGCAGGCCACGGATGCGCTCAATGTCTGTAAGCCCTCCAGAATCAAGATGATAAGACGCGCTTGGCGTATATATGGAACTACGATCCATCTTTTCCTTCAGGAAAATCTCCAGTTCATCAAGCCTCTCATTGTTTGCCAGCGTGAACTCAGAGTATTCCACCGGAAAATCCATCGAAAAAAGCCTCTGTAAATCACTCCTTATCCCTGTAAAGATCCCGCCTCTAATGCCTGCATCATCAGAATCCACTACGCCGATAACCCTGTATGCTTTATATCCTTTAGTAGAAACGCCTTCTTCTCCTTTTTGTTGTAATGCAGCATATAAAGAATCCGATAAAATTCCAAGTTCATCACCCGGTGAAATACCAAGTTCTTCTAAAAGGTCTTTCCCAATCAGGCATACCTGTGCCGTTCCCTCAAAGGCGGAACTGTCATAACCCACCACATAATCTACTGTACATTTGTCCCCAAGGCTACGCACAAGATCACTTGTAATTGTCATAGGGATATCCATCTCCATTCCTTGTACCCGCACCCCAAATCTATCGTAACAGTAAAAATCTTTTATCAAGGAAGAGGTTGATAGCTCTGTTACAGACGAAAATAGAAAATCTGATGCTCTTCCTTTTACACCAAGCCCATAAAATGCATCCTGGTATGTAATCCTTGCAAGTACAAATGTCCCAACACCAGCGGCAAGCACTACTGTCAAAATCAGTGATACTGCACTCTTTCCTACTCCACGCCGTATATTGCGCCAGACATAAGCAGCCACATGACGAGTAGCACCATAATTGCTCTTCGGTATCCATCCCTCAGCATCAGAGATCTTTACCATATCTAACTTTGCCGGAACAGTCATCACTGTCTCAGAACCAATGGAATTTGGCGTTATCTCATCCTTCCTGCCCGGCTTTACACCTTCCTGCAATAATTCCAACGGCGGAGTCTTCTTCATCTTTTGCAAAAACAAATAGGCAATCAATGTAATAAATAACAGTTCCGAAACTAGACACAGGATCACCACGCTAAGGGGAAGAGCCGCATTGGGAACATACCCTGCCGGGGTGCTATCCGCCATACTAAAAAGTGTCTTCTCTGCTGTCTCTTGCGCATAATAAAGCCCCACTATGCCACCTATGGGCACTGCTAAAACTGATAATGTCACAAAAGGCAACACAACCGCATTCCCCGCCGCCCTACCAGGTACGCCAATCATTCGCATAATAGCATATGATTTTTTATTCCGTCCAATATGAAGATACACCGCAAAGAACAAGGCCAACGCTGCCCCCGCAACATACAATATAGTTGTCAGGAAGGACGCTAACGCGCCCATCTCAAGGCTTTCCTTTACGTCCAGCCATCCCCGATCCGAATATTCCAAAGTTAAGTCCACTTTCTCAGCAAATTGTTCAGCCGCTTCATGGAATGCTTTTATGTGATGGGCATCCTCTATAAAAACGCTGAACTCGCCAGAAGACGGTTCATAACCCTTTGGAACTTTCATCGGCAAAACAGAGGATGGCACATAAATAGTATTTGGTGATGGTACATAGACTGAATCCCCTCTTCCGCCAGAATAAGCACCTACAATAACAAACTCTCTGGAATCAACATATTCAGGGATTTTCTTATCATCAAGTATATTATACCAGTCTTCTGTCTCTTCTTCTGCCCGTGCATTACCATGGCAAAACTTATTTCCCAACTGTATGTTTATACTATCACCAATAGATAATCTGTGCGTTTCCAGAAAGTCCTCACTTACCACGCATGCACTCGTATCTTCTGCCACCAAGAAGCGCCCTTTTGATATAATCTGCCGCTGCTCATTAAATTTTGGTATCGCGCGCATATCTGAAGTATATACGATATCATAAGCAGTAAGGTTATGGTTGATCGCATCCACCCAACCCTTCTGCCTTGCAAACGCCTTTGTCTCCAGGTAATTGTCCGGTAACCCATTTATTACACACAAGGCTCCTTCCCCTACCGCTTGGGGACGAAAGTATATGCCTGACGATCCATCCACCTGATGCCCTGTATTGTCCGCCACCACAAGACATCTGCTCCCTACCGCCAGACTGTCATAAAATGCCCGGGTATAAGGAGATTTTGCATACTGCATATCCCCCAAAGGAACGTCCTCTGTTGTGAATGACGTTCTAATCTCAGGCCCTCCATCACAAGCAATTACCTTTACATCATCAAATTTTAGACAAATATGATCCTCAAGGACTGATTTACCGTTCTCATATCCGCGGTATGTTCCCTCGAACACAACTGTCCCGCCAAAGTTTCCCTCTCCAACTAATCGATTATAATTCTCCACCCGTCCAGCCGTCATGTATCTTGTATCGGCTACTGTCACGCCAGGCAACGATGCGAATTCGTCCCGTTGTTGTTCTGTCAGCCAAGGCTTATCCTCCATCTTATATACGAATCCATAAGCAGCCGACACTGTGCCATCCGGTGAGTCAACATAATTAGTTTCAATATAGATATCCGGCACTTCATTGTCCAGAGATGCAACAGCATGATAGAGACCCTCAGCGTTTTTTGATTCTCGTGTAGTGACTACATAATCCGTGACGCGGGAGAATAAGGCAAATGAAGCAGCTGTTAACAAAAGAAATGTCAATAAACTTTTTACTGGAGAACGTACAAGTGTTTTTAGAACAATAGCTTTCCTCATAAATTCACCTCTTCGTGAGAGTTTTCAGTCAACATCTCTGCAACAATTTCCGACAACCCAGATAAACTGTAAAATCTCGGATCGTCATACTCCTCCATTGTAAACTGAACGCCATACTGCTGTTCCAACATATATGCAAGATACGTTAATTCTCTAGGAACAAGTAGACCGCGTAAGCCAAAAAACGTATCATTCCCATAATCCAAAACTAATTTTTTTGATAGCTCAAATCTAGTATATAGAAGGTTTTCTATCTCTTTGCGTATTTCTTCTGAAACCGAATATTTATTATTTTTTTCATCCATCACTATTCCCTCCATAAGATATAATCAAAAAACTGCCCGAGTATCCTTAGGAGTCAATTTCTCAATTAATACGTCAAACATCCTGTTGCATTCCTCCTCATTCAAACTATTGAAGATTGGAATGGGGCTATCTGCATATCTTTGTGCCAAAGCTCTATCTACAGCCTCCCGATATATACTATTTGTAATAATGTGTTTACTCTCTTCTGAACCATTAATATCGACAAATAAATTAGACATATGAAAAACATCCACTGAAGCGTCAAATCGATATTTACACGATTGAGACATTTCTGCCAAAGCCTTCATAGCATCTGGCATATAAAACGTACACATGACAAGGGCATCCGGCAAAACTGCCTGAAACACCTGATAATGCAATATACCAAATCCCTTCGTAAACTGCTCACTGAAATTCTGTATTGCACCAGGTATCGTAATCAAAACCAAATCGGGCTGTTCTTCACGCACTAATTGTCCAATCCAACGGTTAAAATAAATGATCTTATCAACAGCATCTATATTTTTGCGAAACATAAATTCAGGAAAAGAATGAAACCCAAACATCTCACAGCCGTTTCGAGAACCAATTTGGGACAAACAGTATCCTTCTTGCAAAAACCGTTCTCTTAATGATAAGGAAATTTCAAATTTATCCGTCTTTTCCCACCAGCCTGCCACAATCACTACTGGAACATCCAATAGTTTTAAAGGAGGGTCTTTCTCAATGGATGCGGACAATCCACACATCTCCTCTTCTTTTTGTGCTGACAAATCTAAAAAATCACAGGATGAACCTGTTTGCAAGCAAAGTGTTTTTAATTTACTTTTATTTACATCACAGAGCCGTGCACTACAAATAATATGTGATAGACGTGGGATTAGTTTCACAATCTCATTCGTCAATCGTCCTTCCACTTCCTCATCAATCACCTCAAATGTAGGAATAAAAAGACTATCAAACTCCTCCGTCACTTCCTCAACAAACTCGTGTACAACCAATGCCGTCCCAGTGTTACCCAGCCTTACATCTTTCCCCGCTAATCCCCATCCTCCCGGAGAAACCAATGCTGCAATCTCATAACACGGCTTTAACAGATCAGCATGCCGGATAATTGGTTCACAATCATGGCCATAGGGAAATACAAGCATACGCATATCATCACCCCTCCTCAGTAAATTTGTCATAATTGATACCGAATTCTTTCATCCAAAGGTAATCCTTGAACGTTTCTTCCACCTCTTCACGAACCCCATTACACTGAGAAAGCCGCAAATCAGAGGATAGTTCCCCACAGTTATCGCTGTGGCTACAGCAAAGTGTACAATGCCGGAACGCCCAGCATTTTTTACATTGCTCAGCCGTAGTCTGCGCAATATTTAGAACATTGTCAACCTTCTTAAAATCAAATCCATCCCTCAAATTACCAATTTTCATAGCCTCTGATGTTTCGCTAACTCTTTCACACGGATATAAATTCCCATCTACACTGACAAACAATCTCCTCTCACCCGCGATACAAGGACCTCCAGGTGCTAACACTTCAGTAAGCGAAACGGCCGGCTTCATCCGCTCCTGTATACGCCTAAATCTACTAACTAAAGAATCATATGAAATACGGGAAACACTATCTTTGTCGCATATACCTTGGAACATCAAATAACTTTGAAAGATATAGCGGCCATTCTGTTGCTCGAAAATCTCGCCAGGTATAGTTTTTTCCACTGAATACTGGTCATCAATCAAAGAAGTCATAATATGTACATCGCGAAACATTTCTTCCTGATTGAATAATTTATGCAGGGATTCACAGGGAAACCTGGAATCAATTACAATATTAAAAGAAAAGATGAATTCGGGACACTGTTCCCTTGCGGCTTTTAGGTTCTCCAGTATTGTATTAAAGCTTCCTTGACCGTTTCTGGCAAACCTCCGGGAACGATTATGAGTTTCCGGTGTTCCATCTAAACTAATAGTTGTTGCAAAATTATGTTTTGAAAAGAAACGAGCAATCTCTGGCGTCAGCAACGAAGCATTCGTAGTAATGGCAAATGTCAGTTTTTTACCATAAAGTTTTTTCTCAGCATACTCCACAACCTTCTTTATCAGGGAAAATTCCAACAAAGGTTCTCCTCCGTAAAAGGCAATAGCAGGCTGCTCCTGATTGCCGCAGTGAGCAGCAAAAAAATCTACAGCAGCCAATGCGGTTTTTAGTGACATCCGTTTGGATGAATGATTCCGTTGAAGTTCAAAATCATCTGGACTATAAACACAGTAGGCGCATCGAAAGTTGCATTGTTGAGTTACCTGCAATGCTATCTGCATAATATTTTCATTCAAATGCCACTCCATTAAATCACTGTGATTGTGCCTAATTTTTTTCGGATGTTTCGCAGACAGAAATCCTTGATTGCACAAGTTTTCAATATTCTGTTTTATGTGAACATTGACAATAGATTCGGGAACATTCCCCTGTTGTTCTATTTCACTTAGATACTGATATGTAACCTCATCCACCTCAACAAACATATTTGTATTGACATCATACAAATAATTACACAGCGGCGTTTTTATCATATGAATAAATGGTCTCTCAGTTGTTATCATTGTTCTATCCCTCCTCCTATTTAAAAAATAAATAGCTTCCCCCCTCTGTTTCACCTGGATCATATGAACTTAGAGGGATAAAATTCCAATGCATTTGTCTGAGCTCTGAGTCCATAATCTTTTCACAGAAAACTCGAACCACCTCTTTTTCCCATCCAAAAAACGCGGGTTTGGTACTTAAAATAATATCCATATGCTCAACATCCTTCTGCCTAAATTGAATTTGAGCCAAACAACGAGATACTTCTTCGTTCGTGTATTCTGCTAGACTCCGTAACACACAGCCGCTAACCTTACGTCCAGATATGGTTCTGATAAATCCACAGTCTCTCCCCCGGGTCAGACGAAGAATGGGTGTTTGCTGTCCACAAGTGCATGGTTCACTTTGCAACACTCCCCTGTCACCAGTGTTCAAACGGATCAACGGCATAGATGTGTTTTGTAGAGAAGTGATATAAATATCCCCTTCCCCGTCCACGACCGATTTTCCCTCTACAATAACCTCTACTAACACATTCTCCGAAAATATATGTAGATGCCCATGTTCACAAGATGCTGCTATAGCTCCCATTTCCTGTGTTCCATATACATTGGCTATTGGTACATGAAACATATCTCTAATTACGGTGTCTGTCTGTAGATCAAGCATCTCCCCACACAATTCGATATACCGCATGCTAGGTGGAAAAGAACGTCTATCCTTTACCATCGTTTCTGCTAACATCAATGCTACGCTAGGAGGCAAAACCATCCACTCAGGCTCATAGGCACATATAACATCCAAACATGACTGCATATATTCAGGCGACAAATCCCGCATGGAAAATGACAATGTTTTTCCATCTTGACTTATATACCAAGGCATATAATCTTTTATCTTATTTCCAGCATATTCCGCTACACGAAATACACAACATTTATTGTCAGCGGTAACGTCAAACCTTTCCTTTCGGTATTTCCAAAGGGATTCCTGTGCACGAAAATCATCACGGCTGTCCCAATAAACCTCAAGTGGAATGCCAGTTAATCCAAAACTCCGTTTTATCAATAGATAACCAATATTGGGATAATATTGATAACGTTCACACAGCATACGGCTACGCTCTCTCTGAATTGTCTTTCGTGTCAAAAACGGAAATTCTGACAATTGGGGAACAACTGCCTGTTCTTTATTATTTGAAAAAAGAGTCCGATAGAACTCTATTTCCCTGACTGCCTGAGCTAAGATATCCATATCTCCAGTGCTTCTCTCCTGAGCTAAAATATGCATTTAATCACCTCTTCTATTATTCCATCTTTAAGCCCGTTCTGTCCCATCTGAACTATAATATCGATTATTAATTTTGATGATGAAACTGTGGCCACGTTTCATCATCAAAAGCCATTAATTAGTCTACTATTTCACTTCTTGGTCTTGAGCTTCTGTAACTTCTCTCTGTATTCCGGAAAGAACCGCCAGCACTACAGTTTTCACAAGTTACGCATGCACAGTAAGGAACTGCTATCTCCAGCACGTCGTTCCTTCTACCTCTGGTCTTAACTAATTTCTTTATCATTAAATACTCCTCCTTTCATTTAATCCTTTTCAGAAATAAACCCGAATTATTCACGGCACTGTGCTTTTAATATTTAGCACATGCCCATAGC
>CAJURU010000030.1 GCA_910588845.1 uncultured Lachnospiraceae bacterium | reverse complement strand
ACTTATTTAACGATTTTTATGCCAAAGACACAAGCAAAAAGGTACGGGCAATCAAGCGGGCGCAGGGGCAGGCGGGGGAACATTTGACAAAGCCGCCTTACGGCTACATAGTAAGCCCTACGGATAAAAAGCAATGGATTGTGGACGAAGAAGCCGCCATTGTGGTGAAACGGATTTTTGATTTATGTATCAGCGGGAAAGGCAAGGCGCATAGGAAACCGAAAAGACGGTACAGCCCTTGTAACTGGGGCTATACCGCCTAATCTGAAATTACTTCCCTTAACCGTAAACATTTGATTTTCCGGGGTTTTTGAGCAATTTTGATACGGTTTGAACAGCCGATTAACGCTTGCTGAACTGCGGAGCGCGACGAGCCGCTTTGAGGCCGTATTTCTTTCTCTCCTTCATTCTCGGGTCACGTGTCAGGAATCCTGCCGCCTTCAATGTCGGCCTGTAATCCGGGTCTGCCTGTAACAATGCCCTTGCAATACCATGGCGGATTGCTCCTGCCTGGCCGGTAAACCCGCCGCCGCGGACATTTACCAATACGTCAAATTTATCAACAGTATCTGTTGCCGCCAAAGGCTGACGAACGATAACCTTTAAAGTCTCTAATCCTAAATAGTCGTCAATATCTCTTTTATTGATTGTAATCTTGCCCGTTCCCGGCATCAGATATACTCTGGCAACTGATTTTTTTCTTCTTCCTGTTCCATAATATCTTGCGCTAGCCATCTTTTTCTACCTCCTGATTAAAATGTTAAAACTTCTGGTTTCTGAGCTTCGTGTTTGTGTTCTGGTCCTGCATATACAAACAATTTCTTGTACATCTGTCTTCCCAAAGGCCCTTTGGGGAGCATTCCCTTAACAGCAAGCTCTACAACTCTTTCCGGTTTGTTTGCTAACATCTCTTTTAATGTAGTCTCTTTCATTCCACCTACATATCCGGAGTGATGGTAGTAAATCTTCTGGCTCAACTTCTTGCCAGTTACTTTTACCTTAGCGGCATTGACAACGATTACATAATCACCCATATCCAAATGCGGTGTAAAGATCGGTTTATTCTTTCCTCTCAACACCTTGGCAATCTCGGATGCCAAACGTCCTAACGTCTTTCCTTCAGCATCAACTACATACCATTTTCTTTCGATTGTCGCCGGGTTGGCTATAAAAGTTTTCATTGAATGTTACCTCCTTGAATTTTACGATGTTACTCTGATATCCGCATGCCGTCCCATAAAACCAGATTCCATCCGTTCTATCATTTTCACACCATTTACATTTTTCCTTATACCTCAAAGCAAAAACGCTTCTCGGGGTTGGCTTGTTTCTCACTCGCCATACTTTTACATTCTATTATATGTTCCCCGTTCTGTCAACATTTATTTTAGGCCCATACGCGATACCGATCATCGTCAGCCCATGCGCCGGAGCCGTCGGTCCTGCCGCGCTGCGTTCCCTCTTCGCCAAAATAGCCTCTATATCCTGCGGTTCTAATTCACCGATTCCCACCTGAATCAAGGTTCCGGCAATAATCCGCACCATATTGTAGAGAAATCCCGTCCCCGTGACACGGATAACTACCACATCCTGCGGCGTCCGCGCCACCGTACAGGAAAGAATGGTGCGCACTGTGTCTTCTACACTAGTCTTAACCGAACAAAAACTTTTAAAATCATGTTCCCCCACCAGAAAAGAAGCCGCCTGCCGCATATTCGCTACATCGAGGTCCCGATAGTAGAAATATGTATATCTGCGCAGCGTCGGCAGGGGGATTTTACGGTTTAAAATGCGGTACTCGTATGTTTTTTCGCTGTAGCAGCGCCGTGGATGGAAATCACCCGCCACCTCACATGAGCTCTGCACGACAATATCCTCCGGCAATCTCTGATTCAAGGCGTAACAGAGTTTGTCCGCCGGAATACGCGTCTTCGTATCAAATACCGCCACGTTTCCCAGAGAATGTACCCCCGAATCTGTGCGGCTTGCGCCTGTCACGCGGATTTCTTCACCCAGAAGCGTTGACAACTCCCGATTCAGTACTTCCTCTATAGTAATTCCGCTGGGCTGAATCTGCCAGCCGCAGTAATCGGCGCCATCGTACGCCACCACCAATTTAATCCTTTTGATTTGCCCTGCAATTTGTTCCACAATAAGACACTAACCTTTCCCATTCTCTTCTCTCAAATCGGACGTCACATAAAACTCCGTAACAGAATCACCACTGCAAAATAAACGGCAGCCAGCAGGTAAGCAGCGGCGTCCGCTCCTTTATATTTGAGAGGCTTCATCTTCGTCCTTCCATCGCCGCCATTGTAACAGCGCGCCTCCATCGCCAAAGCCAGATCATTGGCGCGGCGAAACGCCGAGATAAATAACGGCACTAACAGAGGCACCATGGCTTTGGCCTTTTTCACCAGATTTCCGCTCTCAAAATCCGCCCCTCTGGCAAGCTGCGCTTTCATAATCTTATCCGTCTCCTCAATGAGTATCGGGATAAACCGCAGCGCAATCGACATCATCATGGCAATCTCATGCACCGGCACGCGTATCTTATTCAGCGGCCTTAACGATTTCTCCAGTCCATCTGTAAGCTGATTGGGCGTAGTCGTCAACGTCAAAATGGAACTGCCCAGAATCAGGTAAATCAGACGCACGGTCATAAACGCCGCATTTCTAAGTCCTTCCTCGGTAATCCGCAATTTCCAGAAAGACACCAAAGTCTCGCCAGGCGTGAGGAACAAATTAAAAATTACCGTTATCAAAAGGATCACCACAATGGCTTTTAATCCCTTTACCATATAGCCAATCGGCACCTTAGACAGCAAAATTACCAGAAACAGTCCCAACGTCACTGCTGCAAAACCTGCCAAACCACGAAAAATAAACAATGACAGAATATAAATCATGGTTGCCATCAATTTGGTTCTGGGATCCAGTTTATGGATGACGGAATCCGCCGGATAATATTGTCCAATCGTAATATCTCTCAACATGTCATTTCCTACTTTACAATTCTCTTATCTGTGACATTATCATGCTCCGCCTTCGATACAGGCAGCTCCTGCAATTACTGCCAATGCGTTGCTTTTTGTTCGCTGTACTTCTCTGAAAACGCCTGCATAATCGACTGCTTTGCCTCCTCCAGGGTAGTGGCGACGCCATTTGCCGGAATTCCCCGCTTACGCAGCTCATGCATCAGATATGTCACCTGCGGCGCCGCAAGCCCTACTTCTTCCAACTCACGGTAATGAGCAAACACCTCCGCCGGCGTGCCGTCATACAGAACGCTGCCGTGGTTCATGACAATCAAACGCTGCACATATTTTGCCACGTCTTCCATGCTGTGCGATACCAAAATGACAGTCATTTGACGCTCTCTGTGCAGCTTTGCCACCAAATCAAGAATCTCATCCCGGCCTTTGGGGTCCAGGCCCGCTGTGGGTTCATCCAATACCAACACTTCCGGCTCCATAGCGAGGACGCCCGCAATTGCCGCGCGCCGTTTCTGCCCGCCGCTCAATTCAAAAGGCGAACGATACCAGTAATCTTCTGAAAGCCCAACGCTGCGCAGCGCCGTAAAAGCCTTCAATTCCGAATCTTTTCTGGACAATCCACGGTTGCGCGGGCCAAAACACACATCCGCAAAAACTGTAGTCTCAAATAATTGATGCTCCGGGTACTGAAAAACCAATCCCACCTTACCGCGAAGGTCCTTCAATTTATAATCGGCGTCATAAATATCCTGCCCATTATAATAAATCCCGCCGGAACTGGCCTTCACCAACCCATTCAGGTGCTGGATAAGCGTAGATTTCCCAGAACCCGTATGCCCGATAATACCGATGAATTCCCCGTCATTGATCTTTAGGTTGATATCTTTCAACGCCTGGATTTCATATGCCGTTTTTTCACTGTAAACGTAATTGACCTTATCTAATATAATTGACATAACGCCTCCACTAGCTCCTGCCTGGTAAGTATGCCCTCCGGCACCGGCACGCCCGCTTTCCGCAGCTCATACGCCAAAAGCGTAATTTGAGGCACATCCAGGCGGTAAGATTTGAGCGTGTCCACCTGAGAAAAAATTGCCCGGGGCGTCCCCTGCATCACAACTTTTCCATTGTCCATCACATACACGCGGTCCGCGCGGATCACTTCTTCCATATAGTGCGTGATAAGGATGACGGTCACGCCTTTTTCTTTACCCAGCTGTCCGACTGCCTCCAACACCTCTCTGCGCCCGTTGGGATCAAGCATCGCTGTCGGCTCGTCCAACACAATGCATTTGGGCTCCATCGCCATCACCCCTGCAATAGCGACGCGCTGCTTCTGCCCACCGCTCAACCGATTGGGGGAATGTTCCCGGTACTGTATCATGCCCACGGATTTGAGGCTTTTTTCCACACGTTTCCAAATCTCAGTTGTGGGCACGCCGATATTTTCCGGCCCAAACGCGACGTCCTCCTCCACCACACTGGCAATAATCTGGTTGTCCGGGTTCTGAAACACCATCCCGGTACTTTGGCGGATATCCCAGATGTTGCCCGCATCCTGCGCGTCCTTGCCGTTTACCCACAGAGTTCCGCCGCTGGGTCTTAACAGTACATTCAGATGCTTGGCGAGCGTCGACTTTCCCGAGCCGTTATGCCCGAGAATTGCCACAAATTCCCCCTGCTTTACATCCAAATTTACTTCGTCCAATGCTGTGAGAATGCTCTCGACATTGTCATTTTCATCGCGCCTGATATATTCGTGTACTAATTTCCTTGCTTCAATAAAATTCATGTTATCAGTCCTCATCCCAGCTCAAACGGTGCAGATTCCCTTGCAGATTCATATGTTCAAATTGATTCTGCCGCAAGGCCTCATAGAGCAGAATCGCCACGGAATTAGAAAGATTTAAGGAACGCGTCTCGCCTATCATCGGAATGCGCACGCAGCATTGCGGATATTCTTTTAAAATTTCTTCCGGGATTCCGCCGCTCTCCTTGCCAAACATGAGATAACAGTCCGGCTCGTAACTGATTTCCGTATAGACATGACGTGCCTTCGTTGTCGCCATATAAATCTTCGCCCCCGGATTTTTCGCCAGAAAATCCTGCCAATTGATATAGCGGGTAACGTCAAGCTCGCGCCAATAATCCATACCGGCGCGCTTTATGGCTTTTTCATTTAACTGAAAACCCAAAGGCTCGATGAGATGAAGCCTGGTTCCTGTCGCTACACAGGTACGCCCGATATTCCCCGTATTTGCCGGAATCTCCGGCTCAAAAAGAACAATATTAAGCCCTGCCATTTCCTTTGCTCCTATTCTTTCTCGTTACAGCTTTTGCACGAAGTCTTTGTTCTAATCTAAACCATTATAGCTTTTGCGCGAAGTCTTTGTTCTAATCTAAACCATTATAGCTTTTCCACAAAACCTTCCATGCGGTCTAACGCTTCCTTCAATTTATGCAGGGAGTAAGCGTAAGAAATCCGTAAAAATCCTTCTCCGCAATCCCCGAAAGCTGTTCCTGGCACAACTACCACCTTTTCCTCCTGTAACATCCTGGTGGCAAATTCATCGGAACTCATGTTAAATTTCTTAATGCATGGAAACGCATAAAAAGCGCCATAAGGTTCAAAACATGACAGCCCCATATCGCGCAGACGTTTCACAAGATAACGCCTCCTGCCATTGTATTCCTCACGCATTTCTTTCACATCTGCATCGCCGTTTCGTACTGCCTCCACCGCTGCGTACTGACTGGTTGTCGGAGCGCACATAATTGCATATTGATGGATTTTCAGCATCTGTTCCAGAATTTCCGCCGGGGCGCAGGCATAACCAAGACGCCAGCCGGTCATGGAATAAGCCTTGGAAAATCCATTGATTAACACTGTCCGCTCCCGCATTCCCGGCAGCGATGCAATTGTCACATGGTTATCCAGATATGTAAGTTCCGCATAGATTTCATCGCTAATGACATACAAATCATGTTCTATGACAACTTTGGCAACCGCCTCCAAATCCTTGCGTTCCATAATGGCGCCGGTAGGATTGTTGGGAAACGGCAGTACGAGGATTTTCGTCTTGGGCGTAATCGCCTCCTCCAACTCCTGCGCCGTCAGGCGGAAATCATTTTCCTCTTTGAGATTGATAATTACCGGTCGCCCATTTGCCAGAACCGTACACGGCATATAAGAAACATAACTCGGCTGAGGAATCAGCACTTCATCGCCGGGGTCAAGCATCGCGCGCAACGCCATATCAATCGCTTCGCTGCCTCCTACAGTAATCATCATTTCCCTATCATAATCATATGATACCTGAAATCTGCGTTCCAGATATTTGGCTATCTCCATTTTCAGTTCTTTTAAACCCGCATTGGACGTATATGCCGTCCTGCCTTTTTCCAGGGAATAGATGCCCTCGTCCCGGATATGCCAGGGCGTATCAAAATCCGGCTCGCCTACGCCCAGCGAAATAACGTCCTTCATCTCTGCCGCAATGTCAAAAAACTTACGAATCCCCGAAAAAGGAATATCTACAATACGCTCTGACAGTGGATTTCTCATAAGCTCACCAGCATCCTTTCATCATCCTGTGGTTTGGCGATCACGGTCCCGTGATCTTTATATTTCTTCAAAATAAAATTCGTCTTCGTGCTCAATACGGAATCGAGCGTGGAAAGCTTATCTGAGACAAACTGCGCCACCTCCCGCAGCGTCTTGCCCTCCAACGTCACCAGCAGATCGTAGCCGCCGGAAATCAGATAGACAGCGTTGACCTCCGGATAGTTATAAACCCGCTCCGCCACACTGTCAAACCCCCTGCCGCGCTGAGGCGTGACGCGCACTTCAATCAGGGCGTTGACCTTCTCAATGCTGGTCTTCTCCCAGTCAACCAGCGTGTGGTAACCGCAGATAATATGCTCTTGTTCCATGGCAGCCATCTCATTTGCCACCACTGCCTCCTGTACGCCCAGCATGACCGCCAGGTCCTTTAAATCCACACGGCTGTTCTTCTCTATATACGTTAAAATTTTTTCTCTTAAATCCATATTCCTGCATCCTCCATTTTCAGAATTGCCAATTCACCCTAATTTTATAACACTTTATAAAGCTCATCCGTCTTAGGCGGCTCCAAAAAACGCCTCTCCTCTTCATTGCGCAAGACGCGGTCGTTGCCCGCTGCCGCTTTGCCTATAACGGCGGCGTGGATGCCTGCCCGCGCAAGTTCACGCGCCAGCGTATTTCCGTCCGGCGCTGACATCAGCATACAGCCGCTGGAAATCAGCTCATACGGATTGACATGGAAAAACTCACATACTTCAACGGTCTCCTGCTTTATGGGTATCTTCTTCAAATCAATTTCAAGTCCAACGCCAGAGCTCTCTGCCATCTCCCACAGCGCGCCAAATATGCCGCCCTCGGTCACATCATGCATGGCGCTCACGCCGGACCGGACGGCGACCGCCGCCTCCTGCAGCACCGACAGATATTTATCAAATCCCTGCGCAGTCCTCACAAGCTCCAGGGGGTAACGCGCCAGAAGTTCCGTTTCCTTCTCCTTGGCAATAATCGAAGTTCCTTCCAGCCCAATCCATTTGCTGGCAAGAATATCGTCCCCCGGCCTGGCTCCGGCTGTAGTAACCAATTTCCCCGCTTTCGCTTTACCGATGCCGCAGACGTTAATTAAGGGCTGATTTACTGCCTTTGTCACTTCCGTGTGGCCGCCCATAATCTGCACGTTTACCTCGGCGCATACGCGCGCAATCTGCCCCATGATTTCTTTGAGATCCGCCTCCTGCGCATACTCCGGGAGCAGAATCGTCAGCATGACCCCGAGCGGCGTAGCGCCGGAACTGGCAAGGTCATTCATCGTAATATGGATGGCGAGATGCCCGATATCGGTAGCCGTCCCGGTGATAGGATCAGTGGAAACCACAAATATTTCCCCATCTTCCAGTTTGACCGCTGCGCAGTCCTCACCTACTCCGGCTCCCAGGACAACCTCGCTGCGTTTCGTATGTATTTGTTTAAATACAGAACGTTTTAATACGTTCTCCGGTACTTTTCCCACTTTCATTTATAAATCTCCTGATAAAAGTTAAGGCTGTTTCTTATTGAAACAGCCTTATATACATCTGACTTCTATTCCTCGGAATCATCGCCGTCGTTCTTGTCACCCTTTTTCTCTTTGTCGCCCTTATCATCGTCATCCTCTTTTTGAGGCTTATCATCTTTGGGCTCTTCGTCACCCGGTTGTGGCTGCGGTTCCTCCGGCTGCTGCTGCTGTTGTTGCTGTTGCGCCGCCTGTTCTGCCGCCTGCTGCGCCGCTGCCTGCTGCGCGGCGTCATTCCACTGCGCGGCCGCCGCTTCGATCGCACCCTGATTCTGGCTGGCAACCGCTGCATTCATGGCTGCCACCGCCTCCGGATTGGCTGATGCCGTACCAACTACGACAATTCTGGGAGAAGCCTTATAAGTACTCTTGTTAAACACCTCACGGCTCTGTTCTACACCGCCGACTTTGACAATCTTCCACAACTGCGCAGTATAGCCGACATGGGATGACTGTTTCTGGCTGATATAACCGATAGGATGCCCGCCTGACGCCTGATACTGGACGCCTGGGTCAGTCGTGCTCAAGGTCTCGCTCTCAAAAATTACTTCACGGTCAGACGGCCTGGTCTCTTGCCCAAATACATTGAAATAAAGCACCATATCCTGCGTATACCCCTCAATGTAGATCGGCGCGTCCGTATTATTGGTAAACTTCAAATCCTTATACGTCCCCGCAATTGCAGCGTCCGCCGACGGGTCTACATAACCCACAATCATGGAGTGGTTAAAACGCTCCGTGATATCGAGTTCTGCGCGGATCACCGCATTATATAAGGTAGTAGATACCTGGCAGATTCCTCCGCCGTAAGTCTCCACAGTAGTCCCATTCTCATAAGAACCGGCAAGCTCATAACCATTCTCTGCGTCAAAGGGGCTGACCGCCTCATAGACAGAAAATGAATCTCCCGGATAAACAACGGAACCATTGATCTTAGAGGCGCCATTCTGCACATTCTTAGCGCGCCCTGCACTGGAAGTCCCATACGAAGTATGGAATCCGCCCAGCAGGTCTTTCACCTTGCCAAGTTCCTCCTCCGAACCTCTCGGCTCCACTACATCGGCTGCAACCTCAATAGATGATGCCTCGCCTTTCCATTCCTTGGAAAAATATTCCTCAATAATTTTCGTCGACTCTTCGACGTTGACACTCACGCCCTGGCTGCCGGGGATTACCCTGAAACTGCCGTTTTCCCTGGCAAGGCTCCCATCCTTGGCCTCCGTGTTCAGCGTCTGTGCATTTTCTTCCAGCATCTGGCTGATTTTCTGGCTGTCGGCTTTGTAAGCAAGTTCATATACCTTATCTTCATTTTCCAAATCTTTCATTGCCTTGTAGCGCACAATCAAGTTGCCGCTCTTGCCAAGCCCCACTGCCTCCTCTGCAATTTCAGGGTTCGCCCAGGTCAGGCCAATCTGGGAAACGGAAACGTCCACGCTGTTGCCGCCGGCTTTTAAAGTTACCGTCTTATTCTGCAATTCATTCAGATAATTCTGCACTGCCGCCGCAGCTTCTTCCTGCGTCATCCCTCCTACGGCTATATCTCCAAAATATACACGCTGCGGAATGGTAGATGTCTCATCTGTCTTGGCATTTGCCGGAATCATAATAATTGCTGCCACTGCAAGAATCAAAAATAATCCTGCCAGGGGCACATACTTTCTCCACTTCTTCATACATTTATTCTCCTACTATCCTGCTTCGTTTACACTTTACCTACCTAATTCTAACACAAAAACACAATTTTTCAAGATACACAAAGCACGAATTTCGTTGACATAACACGTTTCTTTCTGTATATTATGAACAGGCATAGATAAACTTACACGGACAATCTGCATTTGATTATACAAATGCAGAGAGAAATACGGAAAGCACCATAGCTATTACCAAAATGAGCGCTACAATTGCCGCAAACGTTTTTTTCGTCTTAGGGTTATTAAAGTTCAACATATTAATCACCTCCATATATTATTACAATGTTTTCGATTATCAGAAAGGAGCCGCCTCTATGAGATTTCATACATTTTACTACGTTTTCATTGGCTGGACAATCATTTTTATGGCTGTTGTCTCTTATAAACGTTTCAAGGCCAACCGTCAGAACCAAAATGCAGAGGAACATTTCTGGAAACGGGAACGCGATGCCAACAGCACGCGCAAGCAGGATATCTCCGGCTTAGACTATGTGGATTTTTCCGGCGTGTCCCTTCCGTTCGCCCTGTTTGACGACCAATTGTTAAAAGAATGCGAGGCGCAGGTCCTTACGCTAAAAGACAAGAAAATATTAAACCTCACAGGTCTGAGCAATACGGATCTGAAAATGATGTACGGCGCAGCCAACCTGCCGCTCCTGACGCAATGCGACCAGAATTTCACGCTCCTGGTGCGCACGCTCAACACCTGGGGAAAACGGCTGCATGAACTCTCCCACAACCAGGAAGCCATCTGCGTACTTGCCTTCGCCGCCTCCATCGGCAGCGACATCAAAGCAACCTGGGCGCTGCTGGCAGAGCTATATGCGTCAAATGGCGAAACGGCTGAAATACAGAAATTGAAAACCTCCGCCGCCACGCTTAATTCATTGATGAAAGACCCCATCCTCAAGATGCTTGACGGCTACTTATCTTGACCTTTCCCATACGCGAAAATAATCTTGTCCGTAATGCGGGAAGCCTCGTTCCTTGTCAGACTGTCAAGCTCTCTGTCCAAATCAATTTTATGATATTCCAGCAATTCTTTCAAGCGCCTTTTTTGCACCGCCGTTGCCGGCTGTTGCTTTTTCAGCTTATATTGCAGCGGCTTTGCCAAAAACGCATGCGCATCCGTCTCTTTAAAATGTTCCCAGAGGTATGCTAACAGCTCGGCCGTTGCCGCAGCGTCCTCCAACGCCCGGTGATTCCTTGCACGGGCAATGTGAAGAAATTCACAGAGGTAATCTAAGGTTTTTTTCTCCGCTTCAGGAAGCAGCTTTCGCGCCAGCTTGAGCGTATCAATCCCCTCTTTTTCCAGAGAAATCCCCTGATTCACGGCAGACTGTTTGAGAAAACCATAATCATAAATTAAATTATGCCCCGCCAAAGGGTATCCTTCGGCAAACTGCACAAATTCTTTCACAGCCTGCGCACAGTCGCACCCGCCGCGCGCCTGCTCATCCGTAATACCGGTCAACGTCACAATCTCTTCCGGCAGCGCCATTCTGGGATTTACCATGCGCTGGAAGGAATCTGTAATCTGTCCCTGCTGCACCTTGACCGCGCCGATTTCCAGGATGCGGTCCGTCTTGGGATTTAAGCCCGTCATTTCTAAATCTACTACCACATATGCGTCCGTCATCCCATTTCCTCCCTTATGCGCTCCACCTTTGCCTGCCCGTTCAGCGGGTCGCGCTCCTCATAAGAAAATAAGAAATATGCCTGTTTCTCTCTTTTTAATGGATAATCCCGCAACGTTTCCGCCTGCAAAATCCGCTCCATGTCATAATAAAAGGATTCTAAATGCATACGCCGGCCTTTCTTACAGTACTTCCTTGACAGTTCCCTTAATTCTGACAAAGGCGGCGCCCACGGCGGACGGCTTTTCATACATTCCCGGTAATACAAATCAAAAGTCAGCGTTTCCTCATACAGCCCGCGGTGACGAGGGTCGCTCTCTTCGATATAATCCAACAGAATTTCACAGCGGCGAATCCTGGAATGGCTCATGGCAAGAAGTCCCCGCCGCTCATAAAATTCCCCCAATTTCAAGAATAAGTGAAAAGGGTTGTCTTCCGTCAGTTCTAACACCTTTACCGTCATCTCAAACTGCCCGCTGTTGTAATAGACTTCCAACATTTCCTCCACAAGTTTTATCTTCAACAGTTGTTCGTAAGAAAGCCAGCGTGTACGCATCACCTCATAGGGCGGATATTCCTGGCAAATAACGCCGTATTCCCGCCGGTGTTCATAGAGATAAGAGCCCTTGAGCACTTTGAGGAATCCCAGTTGCAGCTGCTGCGGCTTCATATCATACACTTGTCGAAAGGATTCTTGAAAGGCTGTAAAATCTTCTTCGGGCAGCCCCGCAATCAAATCAAGATGCTGGTGTACATTCCCCATACTCCTTATCCGGGCAACTACCTGTCTAAGTCTGGGCAAATCCATCGTCCGGTGTATTTCGCGTATTGTAGCCCCATGCGTGGACTGCACGCCGATTTCCAGTTGAATGAGCCCCGGACGCATAGCATTAATCAGCGCAATTTCCTCCTCCGTCAGCAGGTCCGCCGAAATTTCAAAGTGAAAATTTGTCACTCCGTTGTCGTGCTCTTTCAAATACCGCCAAATACGAAAGGCGTGATTGTGGTTGCAGTTAAATGTTCTGTCCACAAATTTGACCTGAGGTACCTGCTGCTCCAGAAAAAACTGCAATTCCTTTTCCACCAGTTCGAGAGAGCGCAGCCGTATCCCCTTCTCAATGGATGAAAGGCAGTAGCTGCAAGAAAACGGACAGCCGCGGCTAGTCTCATAATAAATGATCCTATTTGTAAAATCCTCCAAATGCTCATAGCAGAATGGCAATTCATCCATAGGAAGCGGCGTTCTGACCGCAGTCTGCACAATTTCTCCCTTTTCATCGCGAAAAACCAGTCCTGCAATCTCTTCTAAATTAATATGTTTCCCTTCACCATCCCCATTACTGCATTCTGGCTTATGGTGATTCAGGCTGCCTGTCTCATCCTCCATATTTCTCTCCACATAGAAACGGCATAGCTCGCGAAACGTGGCCTCTCCTTCTCCAACCATCACGCCCTGCACCATAGGATAATCTGATAAGAACGCCTTTGCCTCATAAGACACCTCCGGCCCGCCAACCCAGATGGGAACCTCCGGCACAAGCTTATGAAACTCCCTCGCTAATTCCTGCACGTAGCGAAAATTCCAAATATAACAAGAAAAACACAGCACGTCCGGCCGTTGTTTATAGATCTGGCGCAAAATGTATTCCGTACGATGGTTAATGGTATACTCCAATAATCTGATATGCCCTCGGTATTCTTTGGCATAAGCTCTCAAGCTGTAGACCGCAAGGTTGGAATGGATATATTTTGCATTGATTGCAACTAATAAAATATTCATAACCTTTTATGAAAACTTTGACAGTTTTTCCTTTCTGTGATATTTTAATAGGTAACAGTTTCGCCATTAGCTGTTTCTGATACCCAATTAAGCGGCGTGAACCGAACTGTTTTTACATTTCATCCAGCAAAGAAGGACAACATATGAATCAACACGAATTTGAACAATTAGCAGAATTATTTAAAATATTCGGTACGCCAACCCGGCTGCAAATCTTGTATGCATTGCTCGACCAGGAAAAATGCGTCTACGACATCGCCAATGAACTCGACATGTCGCAGAGCGCTATTTCCCACCAACTCAGTATACTCAAACAAAACCGTTTGGTCAAGAACCGCAGGGAAGGAAAGACTATCTATTACTCTCTTCTTGACTCTCATGTTTTCACAATTATTGCCCAGGGACTTGACCATATTCGGGAATAAACTTATACCGTTCAGGAACTTAACGCTTAACCGCCTTCGACAATTAACTTCCCCAGGACGTAAAACATCCGAAAAGCCTGGCGCACCGGCACGCTCTGTTTGTTTAGGAACTTGTCAGTACATTAGGCCTCTCGGATATTTTTCATTGCTTAATGTCTACTTCGTCCTGACTGTCTTCGGTTTACTCCAGGATGAGACGTATTTTTGCTTACCCACCATCTTGTAGGTGCGGATTCTCACATAATACTTCTTCTTCGCTTTCAGTTTCGTTATTTTCTGGCTGGCCGCTTTGGCTTTTTTCACCTTTTTTATCTTAGCTTTTGTAAACTTTTTACTGGTGGAATATTGCAGCTCATAACCGCTGACGCCGGTTTTCTTCTTCCACTTTGCAGTAAATCCTTTCTTCACCGCCGTTACCTTGGTGAATTTTGCGCCCGCCGGGACAATCTTAAACTTCTTCGTCACCGTGCCGCTGTAATTCCCTTTCAGTTTTACGGTCGCCTTGTAAGTCCCAATCTTCTTTCTGCCAGACGGCTTTGTCACACTATAGTAAGCAGCGGAAACCTTGCGGGAGTTCTTGTCATACACCGTTACTTGAGGCATCTTCGCCTTGTTATTATATGTGAATGTTTCCGCGGAGAGCTTAACGCTCTTAATCGGGGGAATTACAGAGGTTGATTTCACGTGGCCGCAAGCGCATTTCATTACAATTTTGCCGTCCTTTTTCGTAGTTGCCGGCGTCACGCTCTTTGTGTATGCATGGGCATGCGTATTGTTCTTAAAATATGCCGTAACTGTGGTATCTTTCGCTCCAATATCTGTGCGGGCCGCCGTTTTCACACCGTCGCTCCAACGGTCAAATACTTTTCCATTATCCGGCACCGCGGTAATTGTAGTTTTCGTCCCCTGATACGTAAGATAGGCAGTGACCTCAGCCTGCGCCGCGCCATTTCCAGCCCTCACTTTACCGCCAGCTTCCGCTTTATAAACCACCTGCACATTCGCCGTTACCGCCTCCTGGATTCCCTTATGGGTAGGCGTAATTTTTTTGATATAGCCGGCCGCATCAAAGCTGACTTTCTCTAAACATACCTCACGGTGACATCCTTTGACATTCTTGTCGCCCACATAGTCCGAGAGCGGCGTGCCGAAACTCGCATAGGCAATGTAATACTCTTCGGTTCCCGGAAGTTTCACAAAACAGTGATGCCCGGTTCCTAAAATATCCTCCTCGGGTACTTTATAGAGGATAGTTCCTTTGTTCTCCGCCGTAAAATTCCCCCGGCTATTGTCATCATTTTTCTGTGGATAGACTCGCGGAAACCAGGAAACGTGCCGGCAGGATAATGGTACATCGTGTCTGCGTCCCAGCTAATCATATCCTCATTCAGCCTGACAATGTTATAGCCATTCCCGCCGTTTCCGAACAGCATATAGGAATCTCCTGTCTCCTCGTTTGTATACTCCACTGGTCGCTTCCGCTGCACTTTGTGCCAACCATAACCGCATCGTTGCCCCTGCCGGAGCTGTCTTTGATAACATTACCTTCCACCGTCTCAAAATCATAAACCGCTATTGAAGAGTTGCCAGTTCCGTCCGCCGAAGTTTTTCCCCATTTCTCCCAGAGCGCCTCATACTGCTCTGCGGTAATCGAGATGGCTGCACCGTGCTTAGGATTGCCGTCGCCCTCAGAGAAATTGATCGTGCAATCAGGTTCCGCCACTACGTCCCAATGCACAAGATCATCGGATTCTGCCATACTATAGTATTTCTCCCAGTTGTTATCCGCAATCAATATCCATTTATCTTGCCCGTTCAACTTATAAACGTCGCCGCCCTCCATGGACCAGTAGATCATGTATTCGCCCTTGTCCTTGTCCCAAATCGCCTCGGGCGCCCAGACCATGCGCTGATTGTCCGCACTCGTACTGTCATACTCCCCGCGAATGGTAATCAACATTTCCATTCTTATCCAGTTCCTCTTTCTGATTGCCCCCATATAAATCCGTAGCCATCATGTAATAATCGCCATTCTGGCCTTTAATGATGTAGGGGTCGCGCGCCTACTTTCTGCCTACTTTCTGAGTAATGACTGCCTTATTGCCATTGAGCACCGTGTAATGATAGCCGTCCGCACTGACTGCAAAATGGATGGCTCTGCCGGTTCCTGTAAAATACGCAAACAAATAGCCGACATACTCTTCTTCGCCTTGCAAAACAGCCGCTTCAGCCTTCTCCATTTTATTTTATGTTCTAAACGATATGTATACGAACAAAGCGGGGCATGGAAACCCATGCCCCGCATACATTACGCGTTATTTTACGGTAATCGTAATCTTTGCTTTCTTCTTGTTGAAAGTTGTAACCGTAATGGTTGCTTTCCCTTTCTTCAGCGCCTTAACCTTACCATTCGCGTCTACTTTTGCCACTTTTGACTTGCTGCTCTTGTAAGTAAGTTTGTTGCTGGCTGCGTTTTTGGGGAATTTCACCTTAATCTGGAAGGTTTTGCCCTTTTTCAAAGCCTTTGACTTCTTGTTCAGGCTAATCTTCTTAGGCGCATTCTTTACGGTCACTTTGCAGCTGAGGGTCACTCCGTCCACCTTGGCTTTAATGGTAACTGCCTTTTTACCAGCTTTTTTAGCTGTAATCTTACCGTTTTTAACGGTTACCGCTTTCTTATTGCTGGTGCTCCAGGTCGGTTTCTTCTTCGTACCGCTCACCTTTAGGGTGAACTTCTCGCCCTTGCCCAACGTCAATTTCGTCTTGTTAAGTGAAACAACTGTTATCTTACAGCTTGCCGTCTTGCCATTTGCGGTTTTCACCTTAATGGTCGCTGTCCCGGCTTTCTTGGCAGTCACTGTGATTTTGCCATTCTTATCCGGTTTGGATATCGCCGCAATTTTACTGTTGCTTGTGCTAAAGGTCACCTTCTTGTCTGTGGCATTGGCTGGGGCAACGATTGCGCCAAACGTCGTTTTCTTGCCCAAAGCAAGGGTCAATGTTGACTTCTTGGGTGTTAAAGTTACGCCAGTTACCGGAACAACTGTACTTGGACTTTTTACTGTCACTTCACAAATTGCCGTCTTATCTCCTGCGGTTGCGGTAATCTTAGCATTTCCTGCTGCCACTGCCGTTACTTTTCCATTATCCACACTCGCCACCTGCGGATTGTCAGACGTCCAGGCCACAGCTTTATTGGTGGCGTTGGCGGGCAATACCGTCGCCGTCAGCGTCTCCTGCGCACCAATGTTGAGGGTAAGCGCATTCTTATTCAAGGTAATGCTCTCTACCGGCACCTCTTTTACCAATACATTTGTGGTAAAGGACTTGCTGATCTTACTGCTCAATGCAACCGTAGTAGTAATTTCAGCTTCACCAGCTGCCACTGCCGTAATCCTGCCCTTGTCGTCTACCCTTACAATCCTGGAATCGCTACTCTTGAAGCTTGTCGTGACTCCCAACCCTGCGGCTTTTGCCCTTTCCTCCAAATCAGCAGGGTAATGCACTGTAATCTGTTGCGTGTCGCCGATAGACATTACTGCCTGCCCGAAGCCGGAGGGAACCGCAGTCACGTTGTTCAAAGCCGCCTTTGCCGCTTCCTTCTTTGCCTCAAGTTCCGCTTTCTCATCTTCTGTCATCTTTTTCTCAATTACAAGTCCAGCGATAACTGGCGCGGGCGTAGAACTTACTCCATTTGCATTCTCTGCATAGAAATGCACATCTGCCTGACCTGTCACACCGCTCACTGTAATTGTGACTGTTGCAGTTAATTTTGTATCCGACTTGCTCAAGGATATGCTGACGTCATCGCTCTTCACAGCCTGGCCGGAAGCATCGGTATACTGTGCATAAAACTTGATGGGCCTTGTGGTACTCCACCACTCTGCAAAGTAACCGGTTGCCTCATAAGTTCCATTCTCTAAGGGGATGATATAATCGCACGCCTTTCCATCTTTCGCCCACCAACCATTCGCATAAATGGAATTCTCCGCAGACGTCCTGTTTCCTGCATTTGCATAGCCTTCTTTGCTGCTGTCTTTGGGGTTATTGATGCCCCAGCTTCCTTCCGTATAAATCTGATCGGGCACTACATTACGGAGATCCGCTTTCTTTGCCGCCAGCTCAAAATATGCAGATTGAGATAAGTTGCTGTTCCAGCTGCCAACGCCGGAATCAATATAATAAATCCAATCCTCAGATACCGTTATTACCTCGATCGTCTTTGTAGAGCTTCCCTCTTTGCCATCAACAGTAAATGTTCCTGTCACAGTCACTGTCCCGGGCTCTTTGAAATCATCTGCTGTCTTATCCCAGGTTACCGGAACCTTTTTGGTCTCTCCGGCATATACTACGTCTGCTTCCGCTGGCAGCGTATATCCTGTCTCCACTACCGTCGGAAGACTGTCTGCTGCCAGTGACGGTTTGCCCCATTTAGACGTCAGAGCCTTATATTCTTCCGCGGTAATATTCATTACCGTACCATGCCGCGGTCTCGACGGCAGATTCGCAGAAATCTTTGTGAACTTACCACCGGACAAGTCGTCTGTAATCATCGGGTAGTAACCGCCTGCGCCGAACGCATCCTGCAACAGACACCATTTTGCACCCGCCTTTTCAATATCGTCCTCATTGAAGGCGAAACAACAGGGGCCTTCCACACCACTGGCAATATTGGAATTTACCATCGTCCACTCTCCCAATAAGGAGTCGGATTTTTCCATATAAATATAAGTTTTGCTCTCATTCTTTGTAAAACGGTAATACGTTCCGTCCACATCGCGTACTACGGTAGAGTCAATTGCACTGTGGCTCTCGTCAATCCATACCTTAGGTTCGGTAAATGTATAGAAATCTCTGGTCTTACAGTAATATAATCTCTGCTTTCCATAATTATCTGTTTTTACCTTAGATGCCCAGAATACCATATATTCGCCAGTCGTCTCATCATAAAAGATTTCCGGCGCCCAGGTACATCCAGCCTCAATGCCGGCGCTGATTGTCATCATACGCTGTTTGGTCCAGTTTACAAGGTCTGTAGATTCCCAAACCATGATCGCCTGGCTTCCTTTCGTCTGCGCGTCACTCCAGTTACCATTCTTAGCGATACATAAGTCCGTGGCAATCAGATAGAATTTGTCGCCTTCCGGAGAACGGAGAATAAATGGATCGCGCAGTCCGGTCGTTCCCATATCAGATTCCAATACCGGCTTGCCGTCGTTTAACTCTTCCCAGTCTAATCCATCACGGCTGGCTGCAAAGTAAATCTGCTCTTCACCCGCCCCATTTCCGATAAAGTAAGCAAACATATAATCTGTCATAGCCCCAACAGACGCTTTCTTCTTAACGGTAACATTGAAATCTTTCGTTCTGTCACCGCCTGCCGCCTTAATGGTTGCGGTCAGTTTTACTTTCTTATCCACATCCTGTCTGTTCACTACGCCGGCAGGTTTTTCCCCCTGTGCCGCAGTGCTGATTACCGTCTCATTATCCGATTTCCAGGTAATTGCAGAACCTGCCGAACCCTTGGTTGGAAGCGTGATATTTCCTCTGACATCATCCATATTGGGAATCGTAAGCGAATCATACTCAACGTCGCTTTTGCCCAATACCTTAACGTCATACGTCTGTGTCTGTACACCACGGCGGTTATAGGAAGCCTCTACTTTTATCTGTGCTGCCGCTTCCGTATCCTTAGGCGTAATCTTTCCCTTATCACTAATTACATCTGTTGTGAGCGACGTCCATTTCAAGGTAACGCCGTCTATCTCTGCCGGAAAGGCCAGATCATAAACAATATGGTCTTTGTCTGCATTGTCGCTCAACATGGCCGGCAGTATTTTTTCTTTGACTGCATTGACCTTCTCCACTGCGGGCGCTTCCAGCGGCGCTGCGATCTCCCGATGGCTCTCGCCGACCTGTTCTTGCGTCAGGGCAGTCTCATAAACCTTAAAATCTGACAGTGTGCCTTTGAAATAAGCATCTGTACTGTAAAGAGATCTTCCAATGTAACCAATACAGTTACTCGTACTGTTTGCATTGAGAATATCCTGAATCTTAAAACCTGACTCCGTCGTTTTCGCTTGCAGCCCATTCAGATAATATGTAACATTGCCATGGTCAAATACTACTGTGACAATATTTTTCGTGTCTCTTTCACCCGTCATAGCCGTCTCAGCATCATAACGAATCTCATTAGTACCGCCTTTAATCGCCCCCAGCATCTTACCATCATAACCTCCCTGGTTAGAGTTCGGCGATACAAAAAGATAATCCTTTACACTTTCCTCCGGATTTTCATTCCATTTTCCTACCGTTGTTCCCAGGGTAAGCAGCCATGCGCTTGACTTGGTATTGTTCGTGTAGGTAGCTTCAATAGTAAACGCCTCTTTATTAGCTCCCTTAATAACCCCCGACGGAATCTCAACATACTTAGACCCCCCATCAAATTTCAGTACGTCTCCGTCGTCATCCGTGACGAAATCAGAGTCCGTAAAACCGCTTAACTTGCCGTCACGTCCATTCCCGCTGACGTCTGTCAGCTTCCCATTCTCATGGCTCATGTCGTAATGCAAAGCAGGCTGCGGCGCCTGCGCATCTGCCGCCTGAACCGTCCCCAACGTCCCCGCTGGAAACAGGGTGACTGTCATGGCAAGCGACAAAATTCCTGCCAGACACTGTTTGAAAATCTTGTTCTTGATCATATGCTCCTCCTTTTATAAACTTTGTTGAAACTGCCCAGAATGCCTAAACTATATTGGCATCTGCTTATGCCTATTTTACTAAATTATTTACTAAAAATCAATAAAAACTATAGTAATAACAGCAAAAATCCTTTCACTATATTACAATTCATGATATACTGTTAGTAAAATTTTTACAACAATTATAATTTAAGGAGGGATACTTTATGAGACCTAAAAACTTTTTCAAATCAGCAATCGCAGGATTTACCGCGTTTGCCATGGCTGCCACCATGCTGCCTATGGGCAATATCAGCAAGGTACAGGCGGCAGACACAGACACTGCGGCCGAACAGCCCGTTTTTGCCAATGCGGCCGGGACGCCGGAGACCACTGATTACCTGTTTGTCTATTTCCCTTATCCCAATCAGGGAACGAAAGATGAACGTATTTATTTCGGCGTCAGCGAAGACGGTTTGCACTTTACCGCACTGAACAAGGAACAATTTGTACTGGAATCCAGGCTGGGAACACATGGACTGCGCGACCCCTTCGTCATCCGCTCCCACGAAGGCGACAAATTCTACTTAATCGCCACTGACCTTACCGTAGCCGGAATTACACAGGACGGCGAAAAATTCCCTGGCCAGCTCTGGGACAAGAACCAGGTAGAAGGCAGCCAGAAGATTATGGTATGGGAATCCACAGATTTAGTAAACTGGTCCGAACAGAGAGAATGCAAAGTAGCCGCAGACAATGCCGGCTGTACATGGGCGCCTGAGGCATACTGGGATGATGAGTTACAGCAATATGTTGTGTTCTGGGCATCCAAAACTTCCGATGACAACTACGGCAAACAACGTGTATTCTATGCAACAACTAACGATTTTTACGAATTCTCAGAAGCACAGGTGTGGATTGAAGAAGCCGGCTCCGTTATCGACACTACAGTTATCAAAGTAGGCGACTATTATTATCGTTATACGAAGAACGAAGACGGAAATACCAATCAATACGGAACTCCCAGCAAGAGAGTATACTGCGAGCGCAGTCAATCTCTGACAGCTACACAATGGGAATTAGTACATGAAAATTCCTTGCCTGTGAGCGGCGGACAAATTGAAGGACCCTGTATTTTCAAGATAAATTCTGATGATGTTGAGACCGCCAAACAAATTGCCGCACTCAAGGGAATTGAAATGACAGGAGATGATATCTACTGCCTGATGGCTGACCAGACAGGCTCCACGATCTTCCCCGGGCTTTCCGATGACATCACCAAAGGAACTTTCAACGTCCTTGGCACAAAAAACGCAGAAGAAGTAAACGGTACCACGCTCTATACTATGCCAGGACCAATTGCCAGCCATGGCACCGTTATGCCCATCACCTCTGAGGAATATAATAACTTAAGGCTCAAATGGGACGAGGAATACAAGACTGCCGCTACTCCATATGTAGAGCAGGTGGAGGCTGCCACCGCAGAATTGACGCTTCCCTCGGGAAAAATCACTTCTAACCTGACGCTTCCCGTTGTTGCTGCTAACGGCGCAATGATTACCTGGGAATCATCAAATCCCAATGTCATTTCAGCAAACGGAACGGTCAATCGCCCAAGCTACCGACAAGGCGATGCAACCGTTACCTTGACGGCAACGATTACCGCCAGGCCGGATGACATTGCGATCCGCGACCAGATCCGCACAAAATCTTTTACACTTACCGTCGAGAAGAAAGCACAGGAAGTATTTACCGTAACCTTTAACAGCGACGGCGGCTCCTCCGTGAAAAGACAGTCTGTAAAAGACGGAAACAAGGCAGCCGCACCCAAGAACCCGACCAAAAAAGGCTGCACATTCGCAGGCTGGTACAACGGAAAAACCAAATACAACTTTAATAGCGCGGTTACCAAAAATCTCACACTGAAAGCAAAATGGAATAAAGTAACAGTCAAGACCCCAACCAAGCCCGCTTTAAAGAACAAGAAATCCAAACAGCTTACCATCACATATAAGAAGGTGTCGGGCGCAGCCGGTTACAAAGTTACTTACTCTACAGACAAGAAATTCAAAAAGAAAGCCACCAAGACAAAAGAGCTTACAAAAACAACGCTTACCCTCAAGAAGCTGAAAAAGAATAAGACTTATTATGTAAAAGTCCAAGCGTACAAGAAAGACTCCAAGGGCGGTAAGGTTTACTCGAAATTCAGCAAAGTAAGCAAGCTGAAAATCAAAAAATAATATGACAAAATACTTTGCTTTCATGCACAGATTATATTAGCATGAAAGCAAAGTATTTTTCTTACACGAACCTAGCAATCACATCCACGCTCCCGGCAATCAGCAAAAGCCCGCCCAGGATATATGCTTTCATCTTATGCTCAAATCCAAGACGATAACCAGTATACATACCGACCACTGTAACCAGGATTGTAGAAAACAGGGTCAGAAGCAGAAGAACGGAGACGCTGCCGCCGAGGAATCCCAGGGCAATCCCGGCAAGAAACGTGAACAGAATGCCTTTACTGTAAATTAGCAGAAACTTTTTTACCTGGAATTTTTCCTCACGGCGTTCGACAATCCGCTCATTTTTCCATGCTTTCAGCAGCAGGCGGAGCCCCAAGAGCAGGAAGATTGCCGCAGCAATCACCTGTCCCAGAAAACTCTCCTTGGTCTGCGCCCCATGCCGGGACAAAAGCAACGACAACACATCCCCAATGCCCAGAGCCAACGCCTGTCCGGCGGCCAGCACAGTACAAAACACCAACAACTGTTTTTTTTCTATTTTTACTACCAGAGACCCCTGGCACTCCATCGCGCCAAAAATTTCCAGTGATATTCCCAATACGACAAGCGTCTCTACTAACATGTTCATCGGCTTCTCTCCAAAATCGCGCTAACGCTTACTTTTCCTCTGTCTTCACTGCGTCCGTGCGGAAAATAAATTTTACAGAACCTTTGACCCCGTGGGCAACCTTGGTAAAGGTCTGGTAATCTTCCCCCGCATTTACTACCGCTTTCAACCTGTTCAAAAGCTCCTTGACATCGCCGTCATAAGCCTCCGTCAATTTCTGAATGCCTTCCTCGTCAAACTGAATCATGCCGTCCATCAATTCCTTAGAGCCATCGTCCAGCTTTTTCACGCCCTCTTCCACCTGAGAGGTTGCACTGGAAAGTTTAGATGCACCGTCTACCAGAGCAGAATTATTGGAGACAAGCTGGGCCGCCCCGTTCGTAAGCTGGCCGATGCCATCTGTCAACGCCGGCATACTGTCGCTCATAGTCTGAGTACCCTGGCTCAACGCCTCCATACCGCTCACCAGACTGTAACCGCTGTTTGAATCTGTGGCATTGATGGCGTCTGAAATCTGTGCTTTGGTCGCGTCCACTGCCGTAATTGTCGCCGTCTCTGCCGCCGTCTTTGCCGCCGTCTTTGCGGTATCTGCCACTGCGGCTCCTACCGTATCTTTCGCGCCGTCGGCGATTCCTGCCACAATCTGGCCTGCCACCTGGCCCATTGTTGCATTTAATGTCTTATCCGACATCACCGCGCTCACTGTCTGGTTCACCAGCCCATCTACCGTAGCTTTAATCTGTGCCTGCCCTTCAGCAGAATTGATTCCCGCTTCAATCTGGCCCGCCACTTCTGCCATCTTGGCGTCCACATTGGAAGCTACCAGACTGTTAATTGTCTCCTGCTGTCCGGCCACAAGCGCATTGATCTGCTGCTGGGCTTCCGATCCGTCCGTATTAACCGCTGTATTCACGGCATTACAAATCTGCGCCACCGCTTCTGCGTTCAAGGCGCCGCCCGCCTGTGCTGCCGCCTGCTCCGCTGCGGCTGTCTGCTGCGCTATCGCTGTCGCCGTCACGCCGGAAGTTACCTGCCTGGTAACCTGCTTTACGACCTCCTGGGTAACGCCCTGCACAACCTGCGGCTTCGCTTCCGCCATCTTTTGCTCTTTGGCCGTCTGCGTTGCCACCTGCGTATATGCCGGCGCCAATGCAGAATTCAAAACACCCTGCGTATAAGTTGCCAAACCTGCGGACACCTGATCTTTGGCCTGCTGGTTCCCTGCCAGGCTGTCATAGAAAACTTTAGAAGCCTGTTTTTTAATCGCTTCCGCGCCCTGCTTCTTATCCTTAAATGTGCGGTCGATGGCTTCGTCTGCCTGCCTCACAAGCGACGCTTTCTCCTCAGCCGTCATCTTTGCCTTCAAAGTCTCATTGAGCTGTGCAACCCCCTTATTTAAAGTAGCTGCGCTGCCGTTCAAGGTTGCCACACCGTTTATCAAGGTTCCCGAAGAAGCAGAAAGCGTACTGATTCCAGCATTCAATTGGGAGGCTCCGTTCGTATAGCTTTCAATTCCATTCTTTAACGTGCCAATTCCAGCAGAAAACTCTTTCATGCTGCCGGCTAATGTGTTCAATCCATCCGACAACTCGGTTGTTCCGTCCACCAATTTCCCGGAAGACTCCGATAAAGTGTCTACATCCTCTTGCAATCCGCTCAAGTCAAATGCCTCGCTCAGACCGCTGCCGCCAAGTAAATCGTTCATTGCGATTGTCATGGTCATTTCTAAGGAAAAATTCTCTACATCTGCAGTAATTTCCACATACTCTGGAATTTCTACCTCCTCGTCGAGATCTTCCTCCTGTATATCAAGGCTGTCCTTCAATCCCGGCATGGCTACGCCTACGGCAACCTTGCGGTTTCCATCTGAAATCACTTTTCCATTCGTTATCTCGACATTGCTGTAGTCTTCGGGCAGAATCATGCCGGTCATCACGGTAAACGGCACATAGACCTCGTATTCTTCACCATCCACAATTTCTGTTGTTTTGAGATGGTTCGTATAATCAAAACGTATTTTCACTTCGCCGCTCTTACCGGCGATCTCCTCCGGCGACATCTCCTTTCCATCCAAAAAATAAGTAATTTTCTGGGTAACTGGAAGCTCTTTGTCCGTTGTCCCCTGATAATAGATATCTTTTCCGCCGGCCTGCCAGGTAAGTTTGTCGCCTTTCCGGCTAAATGTCTCATCTCCCTTTACATTCTCAATATCCTCTAAATCAGATTCATCTTCCAATGTTTCTTTGCCATCTTCATTTTTCAACCACTCGCTGACAATTACATTATTGGCGGCTCCATCCGCACCCGCCACGACATAGACGGTCTCCTCTTTGCCGGCGTCCTCCGCCTCCTTGCTTGCGGAGATGACATTTTCCAGCGCGTTTTTGATATCCTTTTCATCTGCGCTGTCCTTCTTATGAGACTGTTTCGTTGTCTCATCCGCCTTCTCGGCATTCACCGTATAGGCCATCCCGGCGCTTTGGCCCAGCATGGCAATGGTAACTGCCCCTGCTACAACCTGAATCATATATTTGTTTCTGAATTTCTTTTTTAATTCTACGTTTTTCATTGTAATTACCTCCTGTATAAATTGTTCATTTTGCCGCTGTTATTTTATTTCCCATCTGTATAACGCAATGTTATAATTTACGTTCCAACCATCACATACAAATTTAAACTGCATTTATTTTTCCTGTTTTCTTTTCTTTCTCTCTGCCCGGACCAAAATTAAAACTTGTGGCACAGATGACTTTGTCAAATACCATAAACATTGCCGGCAGGATGAAGATTGCCACGAACATACTGATAATCGCCCCTCTTGACATCAGGGTACACAGAGAACCTATCATGTCAATCCTGGAATAAAACGCCACGCCGACCGTTGCTGCAAAAAAGCTCAACGCGCTTCCCACAATGGAAGAAATAGACGTCGACAAGGCGATGGTGACTGCTTCCTGCTTATCTGCTCCGCGCCCACGCTCTTTCTTATAACGGGTCGTCATAAGGATGGCATAATCCACTGTCGCCCCCAGCTGAATCGTTCCAATCACCACAGATGCAATAAACGGAAGCACTGTTCCCGTATAAGCCGGAAGTCCCATATTGATAAAGATTGCAAACTCAATAACCGCCACCAAAATCACCGGAACGGAAATGGACTTAAAGGTCAGCAGGATAATCAGAAATACTGCCACAATGGAAATTACGCTTACAACCTTGAAATCCTTATCCGTAATCGTTATCAAATCCTTGGTACATGGCGCTTCGCCAATCAGCATTCCCCGGGAATCGTACCCTTTCAAAATCGCGTTCAACTCTGTAATCTGATTGTTGACCTCCTCCGAAGCGATCTTGAATTCCGAGCTTACCATCATCATCTGGTAATTTTCACTCATAAATTTCTCTTTCGCTTCCTCCGGTATCATCTCCAAGGGAACGGAAGGGCCAACCACCGTCTCAAGCCCCAGCACTTTCGACACGCCGGCGACATTTTCCATCTCATCCATCATTTTCCCGACGTCCTTCTGGGACATTTTGCTGTCAAACAGCAGGATATGGGTGGCGTTCATCTGGAAGGTTTCATCCACCTTCTCATTGGCCTGTATGCTGAGCAGATCTTTGGGAAGCGTCCCCGCCAAATCATAATATACCTGCGTATGGGTATAGCCATATAATGCCGGCCCCAGCGCAACCAGGAAAATTACTACAAATATTTTATAATGTTTCACCACAAAGGGCGCTATCTTTCCAAGATCGGGAATGAGCGGCCTGTGCTTGGTCTTGGAAATCGGTTTGTCAAACACCAGTATCATGGAAGGAAGCACCGTCACGCAGCAGATAACGCCCAGCAGAACGCCCTTTGCCATGACAACGCCCAAATCCAGCCCCAGCGTAAATGTCATAAAGCAGAGCGCTACGAAACCGGCAACCGTGGTCGTGGAACTGCTCAGAACCGAACCCAGCGTATTGGAAATTGCATGCGACATGGCGCGCTTTTTATCCTCGGGAAACCGCTGCTGGTTTTCCTCGTAGCTGTGCCACAGGAAAATGGAATAGTCCATTGTCACGCCTAATTGCAGCACTGCCGCCAACGCCTGGGTAATATAACAAATTTCGCCGGAAACAATATTGCTTCCCAGATTATATAAAATCGCCATACCAATACTTAAAAGGAAGAATACCGGGGCTAAGAAGGAATCCATTGTCAACGCCAAGATGATACAGGACAAAACTGCTGCAATCGCAACATAGGCGAACATCTCTTCCCGGCAAATATCTTTGATATCTGTAACTACCGCCGACATACCGCTGACAAAACATTGCTTGTCGGCAAGCGCGCGAATCTGTTTGACCGCATCCATCGTCTCATCCGATGACATTGAAGTGTCGTACATAATCGCCATAATGGTATCTTCCCCATTTACAAACGATTCCTTCATATCATCCGGCAAAATCTGCATGGGCACCGATAAATCTGCAATCGAATCATACCAGATTACCGTCTTAACATGGGGTACCGCCTCAATCTGTTCCCGCAAGGCAGATACGCCTTTATTGTCCATGCCCTCCACCACGCAGATGGAAAATGCGCCGGTGTTAAATTCATCCATCAGGATATCCTGCCCTTTCATCGTCTCAATATCCTTCGGCAGATAGGAGAGAATATCGTAATTGATTCTCGTGTTTACAATTCCGATTACCGACGGTATCAAAAGCAGCAGGCTGATAATCAGAATCGGTATTCGCATCTTTACTACGCCTTTTCCAAATTTTTTCATCTTTTCTCGCTCCTCTTTCTTTTTGTTTCATCGTTCAAGAAGAGTATAAAAAAAAGAATTGAAAAAATAAATATTCAATCCTTTTTCCATGTATCACCTAACTATACATTTCTGCCATTTTGTAGTTTTCCCTATACATTTGCCATCATTTGTCACAGCTCTTCAATGACGTCCATCATGGAACGCGTGATGATATAATTATAAATGTCTGTAATCTCCCGGGGCTCCACCGTCATGCCGCTCTTAATCCAGCTTACAACTACAAAGCACATAGACTGCGCGTAATACTGCGCGATATGCTCCGGCGTCAGCCAGGGATGACGCTTCCTGCCAACATGCTCTTTACCATGAATTAGTTGCAAAAGCATGTTCTCAATGCATTTTTTGGTAATCTGCTCAAAGGAATTCTGCCCTTCTAAGCGCACTGCTTTCTGGTAAAATTCCCCGTCTGCCTTCACAGAAGTAAAAATCAGCATCAACGCTTCGTCCACCATCCCCGCATGGATCAGCGGCTTGGTCGGCTCCAAAATCTGAGTATGGATAATCCACTCCAACAGTTCATATTTGTCCTGAAAATGGTTATAAAACGTGGGACGAATGACGCCCGCCCTATCTGTAATCGCTTTAATGGTTATCTTCTCAATCGGCTGCCGGCAGGCAAGCTCCTTAAAGCTCTCCGCCAACAGCACGTCTATTGTTTCTTTCTGCCCTGTCATTTAAACACCTAATATACCGGAGGCACCAGGACTCCTCCGCACTCCATTTATACAATCAGTTCCAAAATTGTCAGACTTCTGTAATCATCGTCCGCCTTCAGATCAATAATCTCACCGGTGGGGATAACTTTAACCTTGGGCCTTAACACAAATTCCTTATAATTCTCCATTACTACCGCCGTTCTTCCGTCGGACAGGCTAACCTCGCAGCCCACCGGATAAACGGCAATCCTGCGCAGAAATACGTCTACCAATTCCGGGTCAAACTCCGCCCCGGCATTTGCCATAATATACTCCACTGCCTCGGAAGGCGAAACCGCTTCATGATAGGGCAGTTTGGAAGTCAACGCGTCATACACATCCGCCAGCTTGATAATCCTGGCATAAATCGGGATTTCTGAGCCTGATCTGCGCATCGGATACCCGCAGCCATTATACCACTCGTGATGTTCCAACACGCTGTTATAGATTTCCGGCAGGAAGTCAAAGTTTTCTTTCAAGAACTCATAGCCCAGCTTGGGATGCTGGACAATCATAATCCGCTCCTCCTCGGTCAAAGCGCGCCGAACGTTCAGCACATCCTCCTCCACAAACCGCTTGCCCACATCGTGCAGCAAAGCCGAAGTCGTCAAGATATTCAGCTCCTCCTTGTTCATGTTACATGCCGCGCCGATCATGGTGGACAGAACGGCCACGTTTACCGAATGAAAATATACGTAATCATCGTATGTCTTGATATCCAGCATGTTGCACATCACATCCTGGCTGTTGAGCACATCATCCATCACATTCATAACAATTTCCTGAAGATTATGCTGTTCCATAGGAATATTCTTATTATCCAAAAACAAATCGTGCACCATTTTCAGCGCTTCCCGCTTTAATTGCGGACGGATTACCTGCTCAATCCTCAAATCCTCTGTAAATTCATCATCAATGTAGATGCCCGGGAATCCGAGCTGAAGAAGCTGTTGCAGGGAATCATCGTTCAAAACCAGACGCCTGCCCAGAATCAATTGCCCTTCTCCATTATAAATATCCTGTCCCAAGGCCATACCTGCCTCTACTCTCGCTATCGGCATGTAACGCATAACCAGCCACCTCCTAAATTAATGTATCTCACTATTATTCTTTATTGCTTTCTGCCTCTTCTTGCACCGATACATCTGCGCGTCTGCACGCCCAATGGTATCTTGTAACTTTAAATCCTTACTGCGGCTATATTTTGCAAAACCGGAGGCAATCTGCATGGCGTCTTTCACATACGCGCCTTGCAGGCTTTCCATCCAGCTATTTATTCTTAATCTCTTTTCCTCAAAAATATCTTCCGTAAGGACGTCTGAAATCAGACAAAACTCATCTCCGCCAATGCGATAAATCTCCCCCATATCTCCAAACACATCGCGGATAATCTCACTGCCATTTATAATATAACAGTCGCCCACACTATGCCCATACTTGTCATTCATCATCTTGAGGTTATTTAAATCAAACATCGCCACGCTATAGCGCGGAAACTCCCCTTTGGGAATTTTATGTAAGTCAGACTCAAAACTTCTGCGATTCTTCATATAAGTAAGCGCGTCCAATCCCGCTTCCTCCAGTATTTCCTCGGCATGCTTCCCAGCCTGGATCAATTTGATGGATTCGTCCAAAAACTGCTTGCTCAGTATAAAAATATATACCAGACAGCCAATTCTGGAAAAGAATGCCACATCGCCATAAAACCCGAAATAATAATTCATTGCATCCAGAATTGCACAAGCGCTGATAACACAGACGCACCCCACATTAACCCAGAACTTCCCGTCATGTTTGACCGAGACACGATCTTGTTTAGACAACGTACATACGCCCATTATCAACACCGCGGCAATAGCCCCAAGCCCTAGCATATGAGTAATCCATAACGTCTCCCTGAAATCATACCAGCCCATCAGCTGCATCAGGAAACAAGCAGCAAAATCCAGCACGCAGGCTCCGGCAAACACATCCAGAAATCTGCTTCCCTTCTTATTATATATAGTGCGGATAAAAAACACAAACGGAAGAAGCATCAATTTAAGGCTCATAAATGTAATCATGCTGGACAATAGCGGCCGTTCCAACATAAGCACCGGAATCTTCGTCTCAAATGCCGACCATACTGCAAAATGCATGGAAAACAACCCAAGCCAGGGAACTCCCTTATGAAAATACATTTTCTTGCCAACAGCAAACCATATCGCCACAAGCACCACGCCCATGGTAAACATGATAAAACTAATTATTACAGACAAAAACCTGCTTTTTATCTGACTGAGTATGATTGCCGACTGCGGCCCATAGTATACCATAGGCATCTTCATACTGGAAGAACTGTAACAATTTCTGATATGTATCTCCAAGGTTTTTCCCGCATACCCTTCGCACAGCCGTATAAAATTCCAACAATTTCCAGGCGTCTTACTCCTTGCCCCCCCAGGAATCTTACGTTCAAAAACCTTTTTACCATCTATATATGCCTCTGATAGCTGGTGTGTTGTATAATATCCAATGAAATCCGCAGGCTGGTAATCCTGGGGTAATTTTTTCCTTAATATAACCACTTCCTCACGGTATGACAACCCTACCGTCTCTGGAAGTATCTCATATTCTTGTTTTTCTCCACCAACAACAGAAGTCCAATTCTGATTATAAGACATATCCTCAATTACCTCTTCTCCATCTCCATGACAGAGAACAAACACCAGCACTACGAACAAAACTGCTACCGCAGCTTCTATCAAGTGCATTTTGAGAATTTTCACTAATGATCTCCTTTCACGCTCCCCCGCCCGCTACTGCTTTTTCTATTCTAACACACTTTCATAGAAAATAAAACAATTTTCCTTGAAAATGAACCCCCCTGCCTGGCACAAAATACCGGCAGGGGGGACGCTTGCATCTTACCTTATCATCTCATTTACACCATCATACTTCCCCAACGTATCCACCATATCCGTCAATACCGACACATTCTTAGGGGAAAGTCTGCTTATTTTCTGTAGGAGTTCTTCACCAGCTTGATTCGATTGATAGACCAGCCCATCCTGAAGTAGATACTCAGGAGACACCTTCAATGCATTGCAAATTCGCACCAGCATATCGACCTGCGGCAGACGCCTGGATTTCTCATAGTTTCTGATTACATTCTCGGAAGAATCACACAGCTCCGCCAATCTCACAATTGTCATATTGCGTTCCTTCCTAATCTTCCTTACTCTTGCTCCAAAATCACTCATACTCATTACACCTCTTCTCTTTTGTACAGGCTTACCAAAAACTTTGTTAAGCCTAAGCAAAGTATAGGATGTTCCACGGTAAAGAAAAAGGCACCATTCGACATGGTTACATTACCTTTTTGTAACGTTTCTGTACGCGATTCGCGTAATTTTGGGATTTTGGGACAAAAATATAGCGGAAACTACTTGTTTCCGCTATCAGAAGAGCGATAGACGGGGCTCGAACCCGCGGTCTCGACCTTGGCAAGGTCGCGCGTTACCAACTACGCCACTATCGCTGAAGCGGGTGATGGGAATCGAACCCACGTATCTAGCTTGGAAGGCTAGTGTTCTACCATTGAACTACACCCGCAAAAACAACACTTCTGTGTCAGTGCCCAGTTCCGGAATCGAACCAGAGACACGAGGATTTTCAGTCCTCTGCTCTACCAACTGAGCTAACTGGGCATGTGCTTTATTTCAGCAACGATATTATTTTACACGCATATAATAAATTTGTCAACACTTTTTTAGAAAAATTGAGGCCGGCCAGAAACTATTCAGCCTTAAAATATATTTAGCAGTTTCCGCAGCGGCTGTCTGCGCAGGCGCAGATTCTTTATGGAAAATTCTGCGCATGAAATTGTAAAGTCCATGCTTATAGACGTCGCCGTCGTGCCCGCCGCTGCTTGGCTGCCCACTGGCGTTGATTCCTTGCGTAGCATAGTAAATATGGGGAACCTGGTTTGCCGTCAGCGCATTATGGTAACGCTCGGGCTCATCCCTGACAATTCCATCATTTGTACCTGCTGCAATCAGCACCAGCATATCCTGCATATACTGCGGTTGCAAAGTAAATGATTCTTCCGTGAACAGACCATTTTCATGCACGCCATTATTTTCATACTCAAAAATACCGAACGCCGGGTTAAACGCGCCAATATAGCGCACTTTATCCTGAAGCGTAAACCCGATGTGGAGCGTCACTCTTCCTCCCATAGAGAACCCGGAAATAGCCGTATTTTCTCTTCCGGCAGCTATAGAATAATGCTCATTGATATATGGCATCAGGCAGTCTTCAAAATCATTGATAAAATTATCATACGCCGCATAATGCTCTAAGTTAAACCCTTCGCCGCTGCCTGCCTCGTTGGCACAGGCATTGGGCAGCACGACAATCATCTCCTCGCTGTCGCCGGATGCTATGGCATTGCCGATCACGTTCTGGACACCGTCGCCAAACAGCGTTGTCTCATTGCCAAAAATCCCATGCAGGAGATAAAGCACAGGATATTTTTTCCCTGTACTGTAGCCTGCCGGCAGAATGACCTTAGCCCTGCGTATGGAATTAGTCGCTGTAGACTGATACTGAATATTCTCCACGCTTCCATAATCAATACCGTCCTTCTTCTGCATGTAATCAGCCGGCACATCGTAATTCGTGTCCTGTACAAATTGGTCGATAGGCGTCCATTTCTCCGTCCCATCGCCCGCAGAAACCAACGCCGGCAGATTTGCATTTCCCGCATATGCTTCTGCCTGCACATCCGCCGTCCCAGCAGATGCTTCTGCTCTGACATCGGCGGGCGCTGTGGTAAACACCATAGCAGCCGCCAATATCGCAGCCAAACTCCTTTTTCGTCTGTTTTTCCTCATTTTCTGCATAAAACCTCCTTCTCTCAGAAAATCCCAGCGCATACATATGCCCTGGGATTCCCTAAATTTAATATATTTTTCCCAATGTTATCATTATTGCATAATCTTTTCACGCTTTCATCTCCTAAAACTATATATTTTAACGAAAAATACCTATGGAATCTTTAGTTTTTGACATTTATAATTATACTCCTAAAACATCTTTTTCCGGTATTCCCTTATATTCTCCTATTTTCCGGGTACACTAATTTCATTAAGATTCAGGAGGACACACTATGAAAATAAGTTCTTCATTGCTTCACTCCTTATTTGTTCATTGCGATTTAATTGCGTCGATAAGATCAATGCTGTCCTGAAATCTGTCGTTCTCAGTGGATCCCATGACCGCACAAATATAGGTGTTTCCGTTAATGACCGCCGCAGAAATGATACAGGCCCCGCTAAGACTGCTGGTTCCCGTCTTTAGGCCGACCACTTCAGGCCGGTAATACTGGCTGTCTGGATTGAGGAGCTCGTTTGTATTATTGTAAGTGACCTCCCGGCCATTCAACCACTTTTCATAAGACGAATAGCTTCCTACGGTTTCAGAAACATAAGGGTCGTCTAAACATGCCTTCGCGATAAGGGCAAGATCGTAGGCTGTGGTATACTGCCCATCGGCGTCATATCCATCCGGTACTACAAAATTTGAGTTTTGTGCACCAAGCGATTTTGCCTTTTCATTTACTTTATCCATAAACACATCAATGGACTGTGCATTTGACAGACCCTTATCCCCGGCAATTTTCTTTCCGGTATTCACCGCGAGCGTGTACGCCGCGTCATTGCCGGAAGGAAGCATAAGGGCAATTAAAAGTTGTCTGACAGTCAGCATATTGCCCTGCATAAGCCAGGCTCTTGACGAATCATCATGGATCATTTCAATTTCCGCGCCTACCCTCATTTCATCGTCCGGGGAACAGTAATCCAACACGGTCAAGGCCGTAATCATTTTAGCTGTGCTGGCCGGCGCAATTTTGTCTGTACCGTTTTTCTGATACAACGTCTCATTGATATCGGCATTGAGTACAATAGCATTTGCTGCTGTAATATCTACCGAGAGTGAATTTACAGAGTTAATGGCGGGTGAAACCGGCTCGTTTTGTCCGCCATCCGCCAAAGAAAAAGCCTCATTATTTTGAGTAACCTTTTTGCCGGGGACAGGGGTTGCTTTGCCGCTCCTTATCAGATTCACAATTCCGAATACTGTAACGGCTATGAGGAAACAGAGCGCGATACATACAACTCCGTAATACCTCCTGCTTTTCTTTTTTGACTTCCTCCTGTTCCTGTTATTGTATTTTCCATTATTGTTCTGATATTCCATTGTTATCCCTAACTCCTCACTTATGATTGTTTTCCTACGAGCGGCAATAACACCTCAAAGCAGGTAAAGCCGTCCGCACTGTGAGCGGTAATCTGCCCGTGATGAAGTTCAATAATCTCCTTTGCAATGGCAAGTCCCAGGCCGGCTCCGCCAGTGGTTGAACTTCGTGATACATCCAGGCGGTAGAACTGCTCAAATATTCTTTCTAACCGTTCCTGCGGAATTGTATTTCCCTCATTCAGAACTTTAATCAGCACATGATCTTCTATTTGTTCTGCAATTATCTTAATACTTGTATCTGCATTACAATAGTTGACAGCGTTTCGCAGCAGGTTATCAAATACACGCTGCATCTTGTTTGCATCACACAAAACAAAAATATCCGGCTGCATTGCAAATTCCAGCTTCAGGTTTTTCCCGGCCAGCATCGGTTTAAACTCATATGCCAACTGTTCGAGCATCCTCGTCAGATTGATTTTGCCGTATGGAATTGATTTTTCTTTCCATTGAGGCCAATTCTACCGGAAGGGCAATATCCTGGGCCGCTTCATTCACCAGTGAATCAATTCCACGGTTGATCTCCTGAAAGTATTTTGAAACATTGCCCACATATATGCGAAAAATCACAAAAAATACACCCAGAACCGCCAATAGGAAAAGCCAGAATTCATATCTCTTCAAGGTTCTAAAATAGACAGACACAGCCTCGCCGCGGTCATAGTAGACAAAGTGTTCTAAAAAGCCTACTACGGCATTTGCAAAATTGCCTTTCAAAATAAACAGATAAACACCCGCTATAATCAGAAGGGAACAAACATTTTATTAAATACAGTGCTTAAAATATCGACAAAGCTTTTGACCTTGCCGATACCCTGTATAATTTAATAACTTCCCTCATTTACAGGACGCAATTGCAGCAGAATCTTTGGACGAATTATTCATTGTAAAAGCCGAAAAGCAATGTTAGTCAAATGCAAGAAAGGCACTCCCTTCACGGAGTGCCTTTTTCTGCCATAAGCCTTAATTCTCTGGCCTTTCGATACTCGATGCGACAGGATTTGAACCTGCGACCTCTGCGTCCCGAACGCAGCGCTCTAC
>CAJURU010000029.1 GCA_910588845.1 uncultured Lachnospiraceae bacterium | reverse complement strand
CTTTTGAATCTTTCAAGGTCATTCCACTGTTCAGTTGTCAAGGTGGTGTGCTGTTTTCCGTGACAGCTTGTATATATTACCATATCTTTCTGCACGTGTCAACAACTTTTTTATTTTTTGTTGCTCTCAGTTTTTACTCACCAATCGCAACCAGCTTGAACATTCTAACACAATATTTTCCATATGTCAATACCTTTTTTCTTTTGTGTCAACAAACATTCAAGAAACGGAGAAGGAGGGATTTGAACCCTCGCGCCGCTATTAACGACCTGCACCCTTTCCAGGGGTGTCCCTTCGGCCAGCTTGGGTACTTCTCCATGTGGCAGAATAGTTATTCACTATTAAGCAAATTGCGGTTGTTTGATTTAAGATAAAACGGAGAAGGTGGGATTCGAACCCACGGTCCCTTTCGGAATCACTGGTTTTCAAGACCAGCTCCTTAAACCACTCGGACACCTCTCCTTAGCAATCAATTTTGAATTTTAAATTGTCTGCGACAGATTATCCTGTCCTCAACAACGCATCTGTCATTCTAGCAAAACTTTACAGATATGTCAATAGGTTTTTTGAATATTTTTTACTTTTGTGTCAACACACCTGCAATCTTCAAATCCTCCGGCGTCGTAATCTTAATATTTTTGTAAGAGCCTTCCACCAGACGCACTTGTCTTTTCATTACAGTTTCGACCACCATCGCATCATCCGTCACAGAAATATTCATTCCGCCTGCTTCCATTTCTAACAGCTCCCGATACGCCTGATAAATCAGCGAGAACGCGAACACTTGCGGCGTCTGTATCTGCCAGACAAGCTTGCGTTCAGGCGTTTCTACTGCAAAACCATATTTATCTGCAATTTTAATGGTATCTTTTACCGGCATCCCCGCCACACAAGCCTGATACTGTTCTACTGCTTTTGCGCAGCGTTCAATCATTGCCTGGTCCACAAAGGGACGGGCCCCGTCATGGATCATTACATAATCCGGCAATTCTGTAAGTTTTGCCAATTCCTCCAAGCCGCAGTAAACGGAATGATAACGCTCCCTTCCGCCTGCTACAATTGCCCTGACTTTGGTGTAACCGTATTTCTCTACGATTTCCTTGCGACAGTACTCTAAGTTCTCTTCACTACAGACGAGAACGATTTGTTCTATCATGCTCTGCTGAAATGATTGCAGGGAATAGCAGAGTACAGGCATACCTTCAAGCATTAGATATTGTTTGGGCACATCTGAGTTCATGCGTGTTCCCTTGCCCGCTGAGAGCACGACTGCTGCATATTTTTCCGGCATATCAACGCTCTCCTAACTTTAAATTGGGTACGGCATTCAAGTCCCAGCCATCGCGCCTGCCAGCAAGATACTCATAATAAGCCGCCGTGCCAATCATCGCCGCGTTATCCGTGCAAAAAACAGGCGAGGGATGGTAAAATTGCACATTTCTCTGCTCACATGCCTCGCGCATACCGTTGCGCAGCGTAGCATTCGCGGCAACGCCGCCGGCAATTGCAAATTTACGTACCTGAAATTCCTCCACTGCCATCATAGCATGTTCTACTAAAACATCTGTCACTGCTTTTTGAAAAGACGCCGCAATATCTGCCTGCACAATCGGGATATTCTTCATATTGCAGCCATTTATATAGTTTAATACGGCTGACTTCACGCCGCTGAAACTGAAATCATAAGGATTCTCTGCCACTTTTGCCCTGGGAAATGCTATAGCCTGGGCGTTGCCCTCCTTGGAAACCTGTTCTATTTTGGGCCCGCCCGGATATCCCAGCCCAATCGCGCGCGCTACCTTATCAAAAGCCTCTCCCGCCGCATCATCCCTGGTTCTTCCAAGAATCTCATATTTCCCATAATCAGTAACCTTAACGAGATGCGTATGCCCTCCAGACACTACAAGGCACAAAAAAGGCGGCTCTAATTCCCCGTTTTCAATATAATTGGCATTGATATGCCCCTCAATGTGGTGCACGCCCAACAACGGCTTGCCGGCAGCGTAGGCAATTGCTTTTGCCTCAGCCACGCCTACCAGAAGCGCCCCCACGAGCCCCGGCCCATAAGTCACCGCTATTGCATCCATCTCTGACAGGGACGTCTGCGCATTTGCCAAAGCCTCCTCAATTACTTGATTGATTTTTTCTATATGCTTCCTGGAGGCAATTTCCGGCACGACGCCTCCATAAAGTGTATGAAGCGCAATCTGGGAAGAAATCACATTGGAAAGGACTTCCCTTCCGTTTCGCACTACGGCTGCCGCCGTTTCATCACAGGAGCTTTCAATTGCCAAAATTGTCACGTCTCTTTGGCTGCTATCCATCTTTTTGTTCCTTTCCTCCAACTCAGTTCTATCATACGGCTTAAATCAGCATCTTACTACTGATAAAAACCTAAAATACGCCACTTATTATCCGCATCCCTGCGCAGGATAAAGGTCTGGCTGGAACGCTGGCTGCCTTTTTTGCTCTTGATATAGTAATCCACATCAGCATAGGCGCACTCTCTGCCTTTCACCTTCTTAAACTCCATCTCATTACTCGACTCCACGCTGGTATTGTACATTTCCTTGCCGTCTTTCGCAAAACTGGAAATATCCTCTTTTACCGCCAGCAAATAGGAATCCTGCGGGTTTTTGGCTTTTAATTCCTCATCCATCAAAGTCCTGGCCTGCTCCGCAATCTGCGCAAGCTGCTCCTCCGTATATCCACGGCTATAATAACATTTCAAAATCCTGTTATAAAATTTAACTACCTCACGCGCTGTCTTAGGATAGGAATTTTCCAAATCTTTAGAAATTATCATTTCTGCCTCATTGTTGGCGGCTTCCTGGCCGCCTGTTTTGTGCGTAAGATAAAAGAAATACCCCACGCATAGGCAAGCACAGAATACCACAATTAAAATTGATTTTAAGCCATTTTTTTTCATAGAAATCCCTCCTTACTCAAAATCAAGCTCCGTCGTTTTGCCGTCTTTTCCCAGTTTCGCATGGGCATAGATTCTGCGCACTTCATCCATGTAGTCCTCCGCATGGACAAGAGACGGGCTGAAATGTGTCAGCCACATGTCAGCTGCCTTCGCATCACTGGCAATCTTCGCTGCTTCATAGAATGTCATATGCTTATACTGCTTGGCTTTAGCTGCCTTTTCTTTTTCCGCATACATTCCCTCTATAATGAGTAAATCGGCATTTTTCGCATTTTCCGTAATAGCCGGCACCGGCCTTGTGTCCGTACAATAAGCTAACTTAATACCTTTTCTCGGTGGGCCCAACACCATCCCCGGCGTATATGTCTTTCCATCCAGTTCAATCTTTTCGCCTTTCTGTAACCTGCTCCAGCATTCCTTGGGAATTCCCAATGCCTGCGCCTGCGCCACCTGAAACTGTCCAATCCTGGGGATTTCAATCGTATAACCGTAACAGACCACATTATGGTTTACTTTAAATGCCGTGATATGGTAACCTTTCTCTTGAAGATGCTCGACAGGCTGCGTCAATTCCACAAAGCGAATTTCAAACGGCAGCTCCGGAGCAATGGTTCTGAGCGCGCTCACTACACGTTCCAAACCTTTGGGACCTATCATGGTCACAGGCTCCGTGCGCTCTGCATTCCCCATAGTAAGCAGCAGCCCCGGAAGGCCGCTGATATGATCCGCATGGTAATGCGTAAAACATATGATGTCAATTGGTTTCGTGCTCCAGCCCTTTTCCCTGATGGCAATCTGTGTTCCTTCCCCGCAGTCAACCAAAAGGCTGCTGCCGTTATACCGGGTCATCAGAGATGTAAGCCAACGGTAAGGAAGCGGCATCATACCCGCAGTTCCTAATAAACATACATCTAACATAAATCATCCTTTCAAACCAATTCTGTAACCTCCCGGGTCGTCACCGGAACCTGCATAGTCTTAATCCAAGCGTCGTAACACGACTCGCAAAGGTCAAATTCCTGTTTCTGCCCGTCTTTCCTGGAAAAATAGCCCCACTCCTTTTCCACGTGCAGATAATCCGCAGTCGGAATGGCGCCTCTTTCTGCTATTACTTTTCCACAGACATTGCATACAATCTTTTCTTCTGTTTTCATACGGTTATCCTCCCTTGTGGCAACGGCCATTGCTTTTATGGATATTATACCTGTCAGGCCGCCTGATTTTAAGTGGGAATTATAACCATCCCTGCGGTTTTAGACTGCCGCTCCTCAAGCCCGCAGCCGTTCTGTTCTGTTATCACTCGTTATCAAATACCATTACCATCCCATCCTCCCTAGGCAAGTCATAGAAATTCTTACGAATTCCACAATTACGAAACCCCAGGTTCTCATAAAGACGTATGGCATGATCATTGCTGATGCGTACCTCCAAAACTACCCGTGTGATACCCCTTTGCTTTGCCTGCCTCAAAAGGAATTCCATCATCTCTCCGCCGATACCACGTCCCTGCTCTTTTGGCGCCACTGCAACGTTCGTAATCTCGCCCTCCTCAAATGAGCAGTACATTCCACAGTAGCCCACAATCGTATTCTCTTTCAGGACCACTATAAATAATGTGTCCTGCTGCATCGCCTCACAAAATGCCTGCTCCGTCCACGGACGTGAAAACACTGCCCGCTCTATGGACGCCACAGCAGGAATGTCCTGTTCCTGCATATTCCGCAAATACAGTTGATTTTCTGACATGAAGATTCCCCTGTTATTATTTGACTAACGCCGGCCATCCTCTTAAATATGGCCGCTAAACGGTTTCTGCTATTTCTGCTGTTCCTGGGCCAGACGTTCACGCTCCGCTTGAGACAGACGCAGATAATCCGGCCTGTGCTCCGCTGCCGTCTCATACTTTCCTTCCTGAAAATAAAGCAGGCCCAAGGACGCCACCGACGCCGCGCGCTGCTTATTCATATGGGCTGGTGCAAACTGAAACGGCGCCTGACAGTTCTCACCGATAAACGCTCGGAAAACCGGAACGCCATCTCCCAGAAACACGGTCGGGCGTTGTTCGCGATTCACATTTTCAATAATCTCATCAATCGCAACTGCACATTGCGCCCTTATAATGCGCATCTTCCCATCCACAAACTCATAAAGCCCGGTATATGTCTGATTCCTCCTGGCATCCATCAATGGACATACCAAATCACGGCTGCCCCACAGATTGTAGGCCAGCCCATCTACAGTCGGAATGTGGATTAACGGCTTGCCAAGCGCAAACCCCAATCCTTTGGCGGTAGCGGAACCAATACGCAGCCCGGTAAAAGAGCCCGGCCCCGCGGCAACTGCGATAGCATCTATCTCATTCAAATCTAATTCTGTCATTCTCACAATTTCATCCAGCATAGGAAGCAAGGTCTGGGAATGGGTCTTCTTATAATTTACCGTATATTCTGCCAAAAGATTTTCCTCTTGTACCACCGCCACACTTGCCACCAGACCTGAGCTGTCAAGCCCTAATATTTTCATCTGCACCCTCCTTGTACCGCTGAACCTTGCACATCTATCGGAAAGCCGGCATAAAACAGCCACGTCCGCATCTCTATTGCCTAGCGCTCAGATTTCCTGCATTGTAATTCTGCGATAATCAAAGCCTTTTTGTAAATCTTTCTCTATGCGTATCTCCAGATAATGCTCTGGCAAAATTTCCTCAATCAGATTCGCCCACTCAATCATCGTAAGCCCCTGGCCATAGAAATAATCCTCATAGCCAATCTCATCCATCTCCTCAATGTCGCCGATCCGATAAACGTCAAAATGGTAGAAGGGCATCCGCCCCTCTTCATATACCTGTACAATCGTAAACGTCGGACTACAAATTGGCTCTTCAATCAAAAGCCCTTTTGCTATCCCCTGAGTCAGCACGGTCTTACCCACACCCAAATCGCCGACTAACGTATATACCTCGCCAGGCTTTGCCTCTTCTCCCAGCTTCTGTCCAAGCTGAAACGTTTCCTCCGGTGAAAAGGTCTCTGTCATCCGCATATGTCCCTCCATATTACTTTACGTTAAATGGGTTCATTTTGAGACGATAGCCTTCCAGATGGCTGATCGCAAGTCCCAAAATTGCCTGATACTGCTCGCCGATTGCTTCTTTGGGAATAATATAAGCATTGACCCGGCTGCTGTAAATCAGGATTTGGCTCTTGGTGGAAACCATCTTATAAATCTGCTTCCATTCCAAATCTGCGGTCTGTTCTCCCTGGGAAACATGCACGCCCGCATCGTCTATGCGGTAACGCAGGGCATTTTTAAGGACATCCGAAGAGGATAACTGCTTTTTGGAGCGCAAATAGAGATTCCCCGGCACATACACCAGAAAAAGGATTCCAAACACGATATATAAAACCGTGTACATTATATTGACCTTACCCAAAGTCAGCCCCGCCATGACAAGTACCCAGATTCCCACGAGCGTTGCGATAATCCCCTGAAACCCATGGTAAGCGTGATAAATGTTAAAACGGAACATATCTTTATCTGTAATCGTTACTTCAAATTCTGCTGACATTTTATGCGCTCCTTTCCTACGCGGACATTATACTCTTTTTGAACGCATATCTCAAGGTTTTTATTATGGAAAATAAAAGTTACATTTTGCGGAAAAGATTAACCATTTCAATGGCAGTGCAAGCCGCGTCGTAACCCTTATTGCCCGCCTTGGTTCCTGCACGTTCGATTGCCTGTTCAATATTGTCTGTTGTTACCACACCGAAAATTACGGGAATTTCCGTTTTTAATCCTACAGCGGCCACACCCTTGCTGACCTCGGCGCACACATAATCGTAATGGCTGGTTGCTCCTTTAATCACGGTTCCCAGACAGATAACGGCGTCATACTGGCCGCTCTCAGCCATTTTCTGCGCTGTCAGGGGAATCTCAAACGCTCCCGGCACCCAGGCAAGGGTAATGTCATCATCTGAGACGCCATGACGCAGCAATGCATCCTGCGCGCCTCCTACCAGCTTCGATACGATAAACTCATTAAACCTGGACGCTACAATTCCAACCTTTATATTGCTTGCTACTACGTTTCCTTCTAATACTCTCATTTTCATTCTCCTTTTTAATAATTTGTCATGTGCTGCATTTTGCTTTGCTTGGTCTTTAAATAAAAAACATCGGTCTTTTTGGCGGGCATTTGAATCGGAACGCGCTCCTCAATGGAAATGCCGTAACCGGACAGGCCCGTAATTTTCTTGGGATTATTTGTGAGCAGGCGTAGTTCCCTCGCGCCCAAATCGTGTAGAATCTGCGCGCCAATACCGTAATCCCGAAGATCCGGCGCAAATCCCAATTTGACGTTCGCCTCCACCGTGTCAAATCCCTGTTCCTGTAATTCATAGGCTTTGAGCTTGTTAATCAGGCCAATGCCTCTTCCCTCCTGGCGCATATAGAGAAGAATACCTCTTCCCTCCTCGGCAATTGCTTTCATAGCCGCCTCGAGCTGTTCCCCGCAATCGCATCGCCCGGAACCAAACACATCCCCAGTTAAACATTCTGAATGGACTCTGCACAGAACTGGCTGTCCGTCCGAAACGTCTCCCATCGTCAGCGCGACATGGTGTTCGCCATTCAATTTATTGACATAGCCATAGATTTCAAATTCACCATATTTTGTGGGCATCTTCGCGTGCGCTTCCTGGCGCACTAAGCTGTCCCTATCCATACGGTAGCGTACCAGGTCTGCCACAGTGATTACCGTCATCTGAAATTTTTCTGCCAGCTCCAACAATTCGGTGGTGCGCATCATTGTGCCGTCTTCCCGCATAATTTCACAGCAGAGACCGCATGGTTTCAACCCTGCAAGCAGCGCAAGGTCTACCGTCGCCTCCGTGTGTCCGGTACGTTTTAAGACGCCGCCTTCTCTCGCCTCCAATGGAAACATATGCCCCGGCCTGCGGAAATCTTCTGGCTTCGCACCGTCCTTCACCGCCAGCAATGCCGTTTCAGAACGCTCATAGGCCGAAATTCCAGTGTCCGTGTCAATGCCGTCTATGGACACGGTAAACGCTGTCTGATGGTTATCCGTATTCTGCTCCACCATCTGCTTCAAGCCAAGCTGCCGGCAAAGCTCCTTACTCATGGGCATACAAACCAACCCTTTGCCATGAGTTGCCATAAAATTTATATTTTCCGGGGTAGCATACTGCGCGGCACAAATAAAGTCCCCCTCATTTTCCCTGTCAGGGTCGTCAATCACCATCACAATCTTCCCCAGGCGGATATCCGCTAACGCCTGCTCCACCGTATCAATTTTTTTGCTCATTTTCCCTCTCTCCTTTCCCAAAAACAATATTCGCCCACAACATACGCCGGCAAAATGATAGCTATTAAAGAAGCAACCCTGTCAGAAAAACCCATGCTCCATCAGGAAATTCTCGTCAAGCCTGCTCTTTGGTTCCTGCGCTTTTGCGGGGGCAAGCAGTTTCTCCACATATTTCCCTACAATATCACATTCAATATTGACGATACTTCCTATCTTCCTCTCAGTAAGCGCAGTCTCCTGCCGGGTATGCGGAATCACCGACACTTTAAAGTCCCGCTCTGTGACATTCGCTATGGTAAGGCTGATCCCATCCAAGGCCACAGACCCCTTCTCCACAAGGTAGCGAAGCAGGTTATCTTCTGCCGCCACCGTATACCAGACTGCATTTTCCTCCTGTTTTATATCCGTAATCCGCCCGCATCCGTCAATATGGCCGGAAACAATATGCCCGCCAAATCTACCGTCCGCTCTCATCGCGCGTTCCAGGTTTACAACACCTGGCGCTGTAAGTTCCGACAGGCTGCTGCGCCGCATCGTCTCCGCCATCACATCTGCCGTAAAGCTGTATTTTGCCAGGGAAGTGACGGTCAAACAGATTCCGTTGACGGCGATACTATCTCCAACTTGCGTCCCCTCCAAAACTTTGCGGCAGCGAATTTTCACCTGCGCCGACACAGCCCCTTTTTTGATTTCACAGATCGTCCCTGTCTCTTCTATAATTCCGGTAAACATGAAATCTCCTTTCCAATCCTCCCTGTAATGCAGATATCCCTTCCAAAAGGAGAAATCTCAACATCCTGCAATTCCAGCGCGTCCTTCATCCTGGAAATACCCGCGCCCTCCACCGGGGATTTGGCGTTTGCTCCGGCGACCAGTTTCGGAGCCACAAATGCGTAGACCCGCTGAACGAGATTTTCCCGCAGTGCAGAAGCATTGAGCGTGCCGCCGCCCTCCAGGAGAACGCTGTCAATCCCCCGCGCGCCAAGTTCCCGAAGAAGCTTTCGCAAATCCAGCTCAGGATTCACGCCGCCTTTCTTCAAAGGGATTTCCAGAAGCGTTATGCCTTTTCCCTTTAGATAATCCACAGTTTCGTTCAGAGACTTTATTTCTGCCGCCTGCGGATTCCAGGCAATCACCGTCTCAATCTCTCCCGCCGTCTCTACAATCTGGCTGTCCAAGGGAATTCTAAGCCGCGTATCACAGAGGATGCGCAGCGGATTCCTGCCGCCCTCCATTCTGCAATTGAGCAGCGGATTATCAGCAAGTACCGTACCGATGCCCGCCAGGATGCCACGATAACGGTTGCGCAGACATTGGACATACGCTCTCGCCTCCGCGCCGGTCACCCATTTGGAATCTCCTGTCCCGCAGGCGATTTTCCCATCCAGGGTCATGGCATATTTCATTGCCACAAACGGCATTTTTTCCTCCATGTAATAGAAAAACACTTCATTTAATTTCCGGCATTCTTCTTCCAAAATTCCTGTCTCTACCTGAACGCCATGCGCCCGCAAAATCTGCACGCCTTTCCCCGCCACCTTGGGGTTGGAATCCAGACAGCCGACATAGACTTTTTGAATCTTTTTCTCTAAGATAATCTCCGTGCAGGGCGGTGTCTTCCCGTAATGGCAGCACGGCTCCAAAGTTACATAGAGCACAGCTCCCTGCACATCCTCCTGACAGTGCAACAACGCGTTGCGCTCGGCATGATAGCCGCCGTATCTTTCATGATAGCCTTCGGCAACAACCCTGTTATCTTTCACTACCACACACCCCACCATGGGATTGGGCGACACGTTTCCTTCTCCCCGCTTGGCCAAGGCAAGCGCCATGCGCATATAATCCTCGTGCGTACTCAAAGATTCTCCCATCTGCTTAATCCTTTCTTGCTCTATTTGTCCCTTTTAAAAACGGTGAAATATGTTTGTAAATCAGCACTGTAATCACAACACTGAATAAGCCTTTCACCAGTGTAAACGGCGCGTTAAAAACAATCAGGCATTGCAGGATATTTTCAACGCCCGGAAAAATTGCCTGATACGCCGTCAAAATAGCGTCCTTATCCATAAAATTATAATAAACCGGATATACGATATAGTAGTTGGAAATCACGCTCACCGCCGCCATCAGAAACGACCCCAGCGACGCTCCAAGAATCGCGCTCTTTTTTCCCTTCCATTTGCGGTAAATCATCCCCGCCGGAAACACAAAACATGCGCCCAGGATAAAATTGGAGAGTTCGCCTACGCCCCCGGTCGTGGACATAAAAAGATGCAGAAGATTCTTAATCAGGCAGATTGCCACGCCGCTGACAGGCCCCATGGCAAACGCGCCAATCAACTCTGGCAAATCAGACAAATCCATTTTAATAAAAGGCGGCATAATAGGTACCGAAAATTCCAGAAACATCAGCACGAAAGCAATTGCAGACAACATGGCTGTCATTGTCAGTTTCCAGACGTCTATTCGCTTTTCTGTCGTTCTCGTTGTGGAATTCATTTTCATAAGCTCCTTTCGCACGAATGCGCATAATTATTTTTGTCTTATTAGGAAGGACAATTTCACGCTTCAACGTGAAAAGCCCTGAATCCAAATAGATTCAGGGCGTTCATACTATTAATTGCACATACACAAAGATAGCTGACTTCTTCTCCCATCCAGACTGTACTGTCGGTTTTGGATTCTCACCAAATCATGCCTTACGGCTCACGGACTTAACCTCGCGGGGTATCACCGTCGGTCGGGAATTCCACTTCATATCCAAACGCCTGCCATTTGCACAAAAGCGCTATATATGAAATGGGCACCCTGCCCTGAAGAACTATAGTTTTATTCTACTCCCCGCCGCCATATCTGTCAACCGGAAGTTTTCACCTATGGCGGCAGGGATTTATGGTATTTGCAATTTTCGTTTATTTCTTAATTTTCATGGTCTTTTTGTAACCTGTAGAAGATTTAAAGAGCTTCTTATATTTTGCCACTTTCTTTTTCGGGCACTGGATCGCTGCCTTTTTGTGAATCCCCTTGACGGCGTTCTTGCCAACGGTCTTCAGTGATGAGCCGCTGATTTTAATCTTTTTCAGCTTACTGCATTTTTCAAACGCCCCCGCTTCAATCTTAGTCGCATTTTTGCCGATAGTTGCAGAAGTCAGTTTCTTGTATCCTTTGAATGCATTTTTACCGACGGACGTGATCTTGAAGTTCTTGCCGCCAATCTTGACTGTCGAACCAATCTTCACGCTCTTTAATGTTTTCTTTTTGCCGCCTGTTACGGTAACGGTTCCTTTTCCGTTGGTCTTGGCATTGGTAATTTTATACTTGTAATTGCCAACGGTATACGTCTTATTCTTCTTGACGGTAATGGTAAATCTCTTGCTCATGCTTCCCTTATATTTGCCTGTTCCTGTAATTATCACCGTTGCCGTGCCAATGTTTTTATTATTCTTGTAGGCAATCTTGTAATCTGTATTCTTAACCAGCGTTTTGCCATTATAAATCACCTTAACAGCCGGAGAAATTGATTTGCCGGTATAAATCTGCGCCTTGATGGAGGCAACGCTGGCTTTACTGATATCAATTTTATCATCCGTAACTTGTGTCTTCGTCAATTCCTCATATTTGTCTTCTGCCGCCGTCAGCACATTCAGGTTTGTCACTAAGGCTTTCTGGACGTCTGTCAGCTTATTATAAGCTGCCCTTGCCGCATCAATCTTAGCCTTGCAGTCTGGCGTTGCCGTCACAGTTCCAATCTTAGCGATTAACTCTGTAACTTCACCGGCAGCTTCTTTGTCCTTATCCTCATCGCCGCCTGTGTTTTCCGCTTTCATCCTGCCGACACAGAAATCGTCCACATGGGACCATGCGCCGCCTGTCATATTACCGGAAATACCAATCGTCAGCGTACCGTCTTTGACTTCTGCTACCAAACCGATAACCTCGCCTTTACTGTTTATGCTGATACTCGGAATATCCTCTTTGGCAAGCAGCTTACCGGAGGCGTCTTTCGCATAGATATACAATTCATCCTCGGCATTGAACGTAGAATCTGCTTTCACATTCACGGCATACGTTCCATTTGCCAGATTTCTCAAGGTCTGGTTCAATTCCACTGTAAAATTGTTTTCAGACCAAATATTGTACCCGCCTTTGCCGGAGAGCACGTCTGCCGCCCGGGTGGTCTGCTTTCCCGCCGACCCGGTATTCGTCCAATCCGCAGTTGCATCCAATGCCTTCTCAAAATCTCCGTTCGGCACTGTAACTGCCTCGGGGATAACTAAATCTGTCGTGTATGATTCATTCCTTACTACAGTAACTTTCTCAGAAACACCCTGGACATTGACGCCATCTTTTGCCGCCAAAACCTGATACGTGTCCTCTATTACCTGTATACTATATGTTCCGTCCGCGCCTGTCTTCACAGTATAACGTTTATCACTGGCCTTTGTCTTACATCCGCGCAGCGTTACCGTCGTATCGGCTACTACTGCCCCTGACATATCCCTGACTGTTCCTCTTATTGTGCCCATAGCGCTCTGCATTGTCTGCTGTGCTGCCGTGGCTGTCTCGCCAACAGCAACCGTCACTGTCGCCTGCTCCGGTGAAATATAACCTTCTTTTTCTACCTGAACCGTATATGCTCCCGCAAGGATATCAGAGACAGTAAATGTTCCATCCTCACCGGTCGTTGCCTGGATAACGGTCTCCCCTTTCGTCAAGGTAACGGTAACCCCGGCAATACCGGCGCCTGTTCCATCTACTACCTTGCCGGTTACATTTCCGCCCTGATTGGTAACCGTGACTTCCGGTAACTGTGCCGTCTGTCCTGACGTCACTGTCACATTCTGGGTTACTCCCTCAATCTGACTGGAATTTACCGAAACCGTAACTGCATATACGCCTGCCCTGACAGGAGATATCGTAAACGTTTCTTTACCATCCTTCAGCTTGCCTTCAAAGACATAGGTTACTGTTCCGTCCTCCGCCGCAACTGTGACTGTCACATCCTTTGCCACGTCAGAGGTAATCGGCAGCGCAATACTCTCTGTGTCAGCGCTTTGTTTCGTAGAGCGTACCAACGTCACATCATCCACGAGAGCGGACGCATTCTTCCTGCCTTTGGCGATAAAACCAATCTCTGCTTTACCGCCTGCGACAGTGACGTCTTCCAATGTCACTTCCGTATAGGCGGTATGCGCCTGATTAATCATGGCCTTCTTCGTCAGGCTTCCTGATTTGGCGTACATGCTCAACTCATCAAAAGTCCCGCTGTTTTTCACCTTAGCTGTCAAATTGTAAGTTCCATCCGGCAGAACTACGGCGTCAGCAGTCGTCGTGTCCTGTGTGATAACCTGGGAAACTTTACAGTCAAAGTCTACAGAATCACCCAATTTCAAAGCATATTTACCGGTAACCTTATCTTTATTGTTGCTGACCGGGGAGTTTCCAACCTGAATCGTATTGGTCCAGCCTGCCAGCTCCTTCATATCTACGCGGTCTGCATCGAAGCTGCCGTTTTTCACATAGTTATTAGCCGCGTGAACCGTCCATTTACCGGTCGCAAGATCCAAATCCCATGCGCTTAAAGAGTTAAAGTATGGCGTTCCATCTGCTTTGAAGGACAACGGGCACCACTGGTTATACCCAAGACCATTTCCCGCAAAGTCCGCCCAGCGGTCACCGCAGAAAAGCACGGTTTCCTGCTCGCTTCCCTTTACCGTATAGAAAAAACCTGTCTGTGTCACATGGCAGAAATCATCGCTGCTGCCGTCCATCAACGCCATGTTACCTGCCGGCGTAAAGCCGTCCAGATAAGAATCCTCCAAACTGTCTAAAACCATATAATACGCATGTGATGCATTCCATCCATAAAGGTCCGAAGCGCATACATAATACTTGTCGTTATACTTGAACATGCAGTTGCCTTCGCGTCCTGCTCCCTGATAAATCTTATGCGATTTCGCAAGGCCAATCTTGCCGCCCTCCTGCGCAACAATCTTAGAGAGGAAAATTCTTCCTCTGCCAGAGCCATAGGAATATACAAGATAGCTGGTTCCGTCATCGTCTGTAAACACGGTCTGGTCGCCCGTGTTAGGCGTCCCGCCCGTATAGTCTTTCATATTGATACGCTGGTTCCATGTAAACTCGCCGTTCGGGGTATCTGACGTCAACACAAGCACCTGCTTGCTGAAATTATCTTTGTCAATATTTCCGTCCAGAGAATTGTCCGCATCCGGGCATTCATGCTGTACCAGCAGCGCATATTTATCTCCTACCTTGGCAACGCCCAGGCGGCCTACCCAGGCGACTTCCTGATTATTCATCTCTTCCCTGCCGCTGACTTCTTCCCTGTCCACGACAAGCCCTTCATATTTCCATGACACAAGGTCTTTGGATGAATAACAGGTAACGCCCACAAACTTCGGGGACGGATCTGTGGAATATGGTCCCGCCGCCGGATTAGCCGCGTACCTCTCCGCCTCATCATATTTCACGCCATACCAATAATATGTGCCGTCAAATTCAAAAATGCCGCCGCCCTGGGAATAGATGATATTGCCATCCGTATCGCGCCAGAAGATATCGTTCTGTATCTGGGCGTCTCCCTCTTTTTTGGCCGGCACTAACGCCTCGATTGCCGCCTGTAATGCTTTGTATGCCTGCGTAATTTCGTTGTCCGCTGCACTTGCTTTATCATAGACGGTCTGCGCGTCTGTCTTGGCCGTTATCAAATTATCGTAGGACGCCTTTGTGTAATCCTGCGCTTCGTATGTATTGGCATCATCAAGCAGTGTTTTCAACTGTGCTTTCGTATAGGTTTCCGGTGCATCCGGGAGCCTGCCCATGCGGAATTCGTCTATATTACAATAAGCATTGGCCGTCATCTTGCCATAAAATCCTACAGTAACAGGCGAATCGCCCACTTCCACAGTCAGACCGGCGGCTTCCCAGGCCGCAGTGGCAACAATATTTTCCTGTGCAAGAATCTTTCCCTGCGCATCCTTGGCATAAGCGTAAATAACGTCATTCTCTCCAAACGTTCCGGCCATCACCATGAAACTAATTGCATAAGTTCCCGCCTTTAAATCGGTCAATGTCTGATAAACGTCAAACTCAAAGTCACTCGATGTCCAAATTCGGAAACGATTTTTACCGGAATATGTATTCTTTGCCTCCACTTTCTGCACTACGCCCGTGGAACCTTCAGCGACATTCCAGTCTGACGCGCTGAAATCATTATTATCAAACTCTCCATTGGGAACTTCGATGGGAACAGGCACCTGTAAATCCTGCTCCACCTGCGTACCGGAATCTGCGGTTACAAGCTGCGCCACTGCACGGACATTTTTAGGGTTCGCTTCTTTTAAGGCCGCGTCATATGGATAACCTATCATCTGATAAACGCCCGCCGGAACTTCCTTAGAATACTTGCCCTGAGCATCCGTGGTAACTGTATACCTGCCTTCTCCATCTTTCGCGCTGCGCTCCCTCAACGTGACGGTCTTATTTGCCAGCGCTGTTCCATCCGCTGCAAGGAGCGTACCGCTGATCGTCGCATTCTGAGCGTCTGCGCCGTCCGCTGCCTCCGCCAGAGCCGGTTGTGATACACCGGAAAGCAGTGAAACCGACATTGCCAGCACTAATAGTTTGCTGATAAATTTCTTCTTCATCTCATCCCTTCCTTTCATGACGCCATATGCATAGCGTACATCTCATCAGTTACTAAAGCATCATTTGCGCATCGTTGCGCATGTTATTACTATATAAATAATTATAAGGCGTTCATTTTTATATACAATATTAATTTCTGCCAAAGATAAAAGAGCTTATTTGGTAAAAATGTATACATATTTCGCATAGATTTGCGCAACTTTTTGCACAATCATGTTTTACTTGAAGGATTTGAGAGAATTTTCTTTCTTCTAAAAAATGTTAAAGTTCACTCGCACCCATAAAATTACCGCACCGTAGTCTCCCACGGTGCGGCAATCTTCATTCATCTTTATGACAGCGTTAAATCCGAACCAATTCATACTCTTTCGTTCCCAGTCCTATTTTCACTGCATGGGCAATACAGCTCTTCCATTCCGTGTCGGGATGCGTCATGTGGAAATGATCGTGATCTTCGTCCTCCTTACGCTCCTTTCTATTTTCGTCCAATACACTGTTCTCAATCGGCGGCATTTGATTGCACAAATCAGCACAAGCCTGATCCAAGGCAACCGGGTCAAAAGACGCCAGCATTCCCACATCCGGGATAATCGGAATATCATTCTCCGCATGGCAGTCGCAGTTGGGCGAGACGTCGCAAATCAGGGAAATGTGGAAACATGGGCGGTCCTTGCATACGGCATAACTGTATTCGGCAATCTTGCAGTTCAAGACCGCAATGGAATCATGGAAATCTGCCGCAATCGCATCCTTGGGACAGACCGCAAGGCATCTCCCGCAGCCCACGCATTTGTCATGATTAATCACAGCCTTACCGTCTGTAATTTCCGGCGCGTCATGGGCACAAATTCTCTGACATGCGCCGCAGCCCACACAGGCAGCCATATTGACACTGGGCTTGCCGTCGCAATGCTGTTCCATCTTGCCCGCCCTGGAACCGCCGCCCATACCGAGGTTCTTCAATGCGCCTCCAAATCCCGCCATCTCATGCCCCTTGAAATGCGTCAGCGAAATCAAAATATCAGCGTCCATAATTGCCTGGCCGATTTTCGCCTCTTTCACGTATTCCCCCTCAATGGGCACGATTGCCTCGTCCGTCCCTTTGAGCCCATCTCCGATAATAACGTGGCATCCGGTCTGGTATGGCGAAAATCCATTGACATATGCGGTCTCCAAATGGTCGAGCGCATTTTTCCTGCTGCCCACATACAGCGTATTGCAGTCTGTTAAAAAAGGCCTTCCACCTAATTCCTTCACATAGTCGGCAACCACCCGCGCATAATTTGGACGCAGGAACGCCAGATTCCCATACTCGCCAAAATGAATCTTAATTGCCGTATATTTCTCCTGAAAATCAATCGTTTCAAATCCCGCCGTCTTCATCAGGCGATGTAATTTTTGTAATAAATTCTCCTGTCCTGTCGCTTTAAACGATGTAAAATAAACTTTCGCTTTGTCCATATTCTCCTCCATACAATTGATTCTGCTGTTTCTTTAACTACCAAGAATTTCCTGCTGCTTTTTCTTGCTCAACCCGCCGAGCACTAACTGATACGATTTATCCAGCAAATCCTTTAACAAACCGTCCGGCACTTCTCCATCCGGCTTGACAGAATTCCAATGCACTTTATTCATGTAATATCCGGGGATAATGTCTTCATACTGCTGTCTCAGGAAATCCCCCTCGGACGGCTCAAGCTTCAATGTTATATAACAGGGTTCATCATCTTCGCCCAGGCAGAGCGCAGCGAACATCTTGCCGCCAATCTGGTAGCGAATCCAATTCCACTCTTCTTTGAAGTCCTTAGCGACCCCGGGCTTGTCCAGCAAGTACTCATCCATCCACACATACCTCATAATTGTCTCTCCCTTACACCTCGTAATCCATACAACTGCGTGAAGCTGCGAACGGCCGCACCTTTCCATCGGCAACTGCCACATGGGCCGGATGCGATGCATACGTCTTCAGGGCGTCTTCATTCTCAAAGGACGAATCCAGCATAACATCCACATTCGAGCTCTCAAGCCCTTCCGTATAAACTTTAATGTCTATCAAGCCCGGAATCTTACCGGCAAGACCTTCTAAACCTTCCTTAATGCCATGCTTAATTCCGCTTATCTGCTCCTTTGAATATTCATCTTTTATCTTCCATAAAATAACATGTTTCACCATCCTGTCCACCTCCAAAAATTTGCTATTGCTACCATTATGAGAGAAAGCCAACACGCTGTCAAGTGGATTTATCCTGTTACAAAAAAATCCCCTTATTCGGAAATGGATCGCCCATTTGTGCACTGAGGCCAGGGAACAAATTAAAGTTACATAGGATAAAGCGGATTCTGCACTGCCATGCAGTCAGCATCCGCAATATCCGGCCACAAAAAAATATCAAACAAACATGAAGGAGGAACTTATTATGTTTAACCCAAACGAATTAGTACTTGAAAAAATCAGATCCGTTGAGGAGTACGACTTCTCAACCAAAGAATTGACAGGCCGCTACACACAGATTGAGGAGCCCAGCCTGAAAACTGCCGCAGAAGGCACTGCCGTAACAGACGCCATGGGCGCGGTAATCGCAACTTTCTATAAGGCGCAGACAGGCACATTCAGCTTTTCAAACAGCCTGTTCTCCCTTGACCTGGCTGCTTCACAGTTCGGTTCCGAGAAAGAGGCCGCGGGTAAAGTTACCGTTCCGGTATCTGAAATCATCAACATTGCCGAAGACGGCGCCGCCACACTCAAATACACTCCGGTCGGCGAGGACGGCGCAGAAGTAAAATATGTAAAGGTAATTAACGAAAACAATACCTTCGGCAAGACTTACGAGGTTTCAGCCGTTGCTGCCGATGGCAAATTTACACTGGACGCTGCGAACAGGAAAATTACCCTGCCCGCTAATGTGACAGGACGCTTATTCGTCAGCTACGAGAGAGAGACTGACAACGCTGTCAAAGTAACAAAGAAGACTGACGGCATCCCACAGGTGAAGTCTCTGCTTATCCATGCACTCTTCCACGACCCCTGCAACGCCAATACCGTTTACGCAGGCGTAATCAATGTGCCCAGAGCACAGTTGAACCCGGAATCCGTGGAAATCAGCCTTAAACCGGACGGCAAACACTCTGCGGAGTACAAGCTCCAGAAACCGTACTGTGATGAAGATGCCAGACTCTTTGACATCATCGTTGCAACAGAGGAATAAAAATCAGCAGGCGGCTTGAAACACAGCCGCCTCTTATTGAGGTGATCTATGTCAAACTATATCAACGCCCACTGTAAAATATGCGGCAAGGGCTACCATGTCTGCGCCTCCTGTTCCGAACAGAAATCATTTCCAGCCTGGCGGTCAGTTACCGATACGCCCGCACATTTTCAAATTTACCTGACGCTGCACGGTTACACCTTGTCTAAAAATAGAGAAAAAGCACAATCACAATTAAAACAGTGCAATCTCTCAGGGCTTGAAAATTTCTATCCCGAAATACAGTCTGCCATCCGGGAGATTATGGCGGAACCACAGACGCGCGCAGCCTTTCCCCAAAGTGATTAGAACTTATATAAAAGATTGTTCAGGAGGAATTACAATGGAATTTTTAAATGAATTTATGATGCCGGCTGTCTTCGGCATTTGCCTGTGTACAGGATATACGATCAAAAAATGGATTGCTGATGTAGATAATAAATACATTCCTGGGATTGTCGCCGCTCTGGGCGTATTTTTATCCATCTGGTGCAGCGGTTGGGAAATCTCACCGGAGGCCATTCTAAGCGGGCTGATTAGCGGGTTGAGCAGTACCGGCATGCACCAGATGTTCAAGCAGTTTATAAAAGACGAGACCGGATAAGGTCAGATGGAGGTGAATTTATGCAATGGAAATAATTACTGAACTAACAACGATTAATTACCTCTCCCTATTCTTAAAAATATTCACTATTCTTATCGGCGCAAAAGCAATCATCTCTGTTTTAGAATGGTTTTGCGAGAAACTCGGCCTGCAAAACAAATGGACAAGAAACAAACGCAAAGAACATGATTTGCTCATCAAAACCACGCAGGGGCTTTCCCTTCTACAGCAAAAACATGACGAATCTGTAAGGCAGTCTATACGGCACGATGAAATGCTCAAAACCGACATATCCTCGCTTACTGACACTGTAAATGGAATTGCCGCTACGCTGTGTGATATGCAGATAAAAAATAACCAGACAAAAATAAAAGAAATGAAGAGCAGCTTAATCCACTACTACAACAAATACAAGGATAGCGGCGAATGGTCGAAACTGGAAAAGGATGCGTTCTGGGACTTATTCGACGATTATGAGAAGCGTGGTGGAAACGGCTATATCCATTCTATCGTTGAACCGGCTATGCGCGAATTGAGAGAAATTGACTGACATGAGACGGCGGCTTGAAATACAGCCGCCATGAGTAATTATTCACCTCTACATTTAAGTTACACCTAAAAATTCAAAAAACAACTCTAATAAAGGAGATAAATTATGTTTGCAACAGACTTTGAATATGATGAAAAAAGGCTGTCGGAATTCGACATGATTATCTGCTCCTTTGACGGCGCCTCCGGCATTGAGCCCGTCTCATCCGGGACAGATATCACTTACAAGCAGGAAAAACCCAGCGGCTCAGATGCGTTTCACTTACACTCCTGCGCCTATGATTCCCCCTACAGCTCCACCTTCCAAATCTGCCGGAATCCCTGTCGAACGGACAGCCTTCAGAATATGTATCTCTCACCAAGAGAAATATCCAATTTACAAACGTGGCTCTGCCGCAAATCATTCCATAAATTCAAAATTGCGCAGGACAGCTACAGACATATCCACTGGAATGCCGTCTTTACCTCAAAACAGATTAACTTTAATGGCCATACTGTAGGTTTAGAGCTGACTATGTACGCGGATTCCCCCTATGCGTACCTTGATGAAGTCGTCCACGAATTTCATTTCGATACCCACGACATTCACGACAGTAGCAATTTGTTAAGAAAGCATTTCCAATCGCTGGCGCAGGCCGAAGGATACACCTACCCAGACCTAGAAATCAGAATTCTGGACGAGGGAAACAATAACGGCAAACTCACCTTATGGCTAAACAATAGAAAGAGTGAAATTAAAGGCTGCAAAACGCAGGAACTTATTACCATCAAGGGCCAACAGCAGGTTATCTGCACGTCCGATAGCAATCACGATATTGCCAGAGACTTTAACTTCATTTTTCCCAGAATAGAGCGCGGCTATCAGGAGCATACAAATTACCTGTCTGCCGATTTAGCATGTGACATAACACTAAAGTACTTCCCTGTCATTTTGACGGGATTATAAAAAGGAGAAAAATATGATTTTTACACACGACATTACATTAGACTTAACTTTTGACCCCATCAAAACAATTGATATCAAACAGTTCACGAAAAAAAGCTTCCTCTTACATGTGACTGTGACGAACAAAGGCGAACCTTTCTATGCCCACAGAAACACTCAGCGCTGTTATTTTAAAATGGTAACGCCAGACAAAAGACATATCTTCACTGAGGCAATAATCCGGGATGACGGCATCGTTGACATTCCCATCCCGGAAAGCGCCTGCCTGGCTCCCGGTACCGGAAAGGCGGAGATTGTGTTTGTAGAAGCTGAAAATCCTCCCGCGGATGACCATGATAACGATTCCCTAACCGCAACAGCCAGTATAAATTCGACGGATGAAATAACAAACGTTTCGACTGGCGGCAATTCGGCGGATGAGTCCGTCGGTGGATATGAGGACAATCCTATTGACGGCTTTATCTTTGCTACAATGAACCTGCGCGTCAACATCGTTGAAAGCGCGTACAGTAACAGACACATCACTTCCTCAGATGATTTCGATGCGCTGAACAAGGCATTGATCACAGCAAATAAAACTTATGAGGAGGTTGTAAAAAGTGCAGGCGCAAGTGCAGAAAACGCAAAACAATCCGCGGAAAACGCACAGAACTCTAAAAATGAAGCCTCCCAACAGGCATTATTATCTAAGAGCTACGCTGTCGGCGGCACTGGTCTGAAACGGGAAGACGAAAGCATCGACGAAAACAACGACAACGCTAAATATTATTGTGAACAGGCCCAAAATTATTACGGCCAAACGACAACCAAAGCAATAAACGCTGCAACATCAGAGACAAATGCCGCCAATTCAGCATTATTGTCTAAAAGCTACGCTGTCGGCGATACCGGCTTGAAAAGAGAAGATGGGAACATAAGCGAGAACGAAGACAACGCCAAACATTACTGTAAACAGGCTGAAGATTTTCGCGACCAGGTAAAGAATTATACCGAAAGCCTCTCCGGCGTACTGCACCCCATGGGCACAGTGCCTTTTGCCAGCCTGCCTGCCCTGGCAGATACAAGAGCAGGGGCAATGTACAACGTCTCTGACGAATTCATTACAAACACAAATTTTAAGGAAGGTTCCGGACATACCATTCCCGCCGGAGCAAACGTATATAAAACGGCGGATGACAAGTGGGATATTCTCGCCGGAACACCGGTAACCGGCGTAAAAGGGAACTCTGAGAGCAGTTATCGGAAAGGGAATGTGAATATTACCAAAGCAAACATTGGGCTTGGAAATGTGGACAACACTGCGGACAAGGATAAGAGCGTGGCGTTTGCAACTAAAGCCACCCAAGATAGCGATGGGAATGTGATTAAATCTAGCTATTCCACAAAAAAGACAATCGCCGAAGGCGACTTCAATAATATTATAGATCCTGGATTTTACAATATGAAATATGCCAAATCCAATAAGCCCAGTTCCACTAACGGTTACGGACTGCTTGTAATAAATACAAACGGCGATGGTTCTGGTGAAAAGTATATTACACAACTGGCATTTGACTATAATAGCAATAGTATCTATGTACGATATGGATGCTATTATACTAAAAACTGGTCCTCATGGAAAAAAATATATGTCGAAGGAGCCTTTAGCGAAAAACCGGGCATAAAAAATGAAATCGTAAACCTCATCTACCCAGTAGGCTCCATCTACATGAGCGTCAGTTCCACAAGCCCGGCTACATTATTTGGCGGTACATGGGTCCGCTGGGGCAATGGAAAAGTCCCTGTGGGCATTGACACATCAAATTCCAATTTTAATACGACCGAAAAGACCGGCGGTTCCGCCACAAGTTCCTATACCCCAAGTGGAACAGTCGGGAGCCACACACTTACCGCCAGCCAAATACCAAGCCACAAACACAGCGTTTCCATCACCAAGAGCGGCGCACACACCCATACAATATATTCTATGGATAAAGGAAAAAATGACGGTACGGCAATGAGGTTAGGCACAAGTGCAAATTATGATAACACTATCTACGGCGTACCATCCGGGGGCGCACATACGCACACTGTTTCTGAAACATCTGTAGGAGGAGGCAGCGGACACAACCACACATTTAGCGGAAGCGCCGGCAGTGTTTCCACATTGCAGCCATACATTACCTGCTATATGTGGAAACGCACTGCCTAACCGTAAGGCGCAAAACGTCTTCATAAAGCAGAACACCTTCTATAGCAGGCTTCTGCCCTCCCAATCTTTGGAGACGTCTACCCCTGCCAACGACACTATGGTAGGGGCGACGTCACAAATACTTGCATTTTGAAATTGCCCGCCCGCACGAAAGTCTTCTCCAATACAAATAATAGGAATTGTCATATCTTCCGACTCTTTTGTGCCATGTCCGCGCCCATGCCCGCCATGATCCGACATAACAATAATATCGTATTGCCCGCCAAAATGTTCTATCAATCTGCGCACTCGGTCCAGAGACTGTACACATGCACGACAGTATTCGCTCCCCATCCACCCATGTGCATGACCAGCAGAATCTACCGATTGAAAATATACAAACGCCAAATCCGGTTTTTCAGCTGCAATATAGGAAAAAGCATTTTCAGTAATCATTTCATCTGCTTTTTCATAACCGCATATATCTCCTGATACATAAAAACTGTATGCAAGAGAAGATTGACGCGTTAGATCCCGCAGTTCCCCCCAATTATAGAAAAAAGCACACTTCTTTCCATTGGCGCTTAACCGCTCACATAAACCTTCCACCGGACGGCTCAAGGGAACATACACATTTGTGAGAATGCCATGTCGTTCTGGCGGCACACTGTGAAAAAGGGACATATGGCAGGGAAGCGTCATGGAAGGATAGACTGTTTCCGCTTCCAACGAATAGGTACCCATTTCCAACAAACGGCTGCTATAACCGCTGCCGCAAAATTGCAATGCATCCGGCCTTAAACCGTCAACTAAAATAAGCAAAACCTTTTTATCCATTATATTTTCCTTTTCACATTGTATTATTAAGCAAAGAGCAAGAAGGAACTAACAACAGCATTTTATCTTCTGTAAAATCAATCCTACACCTTCTGCTGAGTATGGTTCCTTCTCTCGTTATTGTAGCACAAATCAATTTGTTTTGTACACAAAAGTTTAAAAAATTGCGCTTTATTCTTAACTTTTTTAGCACTTATCTTTTTTCAATAACTTTTTTCTTTTGCGGCTTTTTTTGCCGCTTTTAGCTTTGGTATTCTTTCCGTATATCTCATCCATTGAATGTTATCTTTAATTCTAAATTAAAAATCCTGTATTTCACTGGCAGCAGCTATATTTGCCGATGTCTTTTTAAAAATATTCAGCCGATACATAAGTTGCTTCTTTTCATTCCTCTATGACGCCGAATGTGCGATACACAGGGTAAATAAATAACAGGGACAATATGCGGGAACAAAGTACAACGGCTGCGTAATGGCAGCGTATCACTACTCTCCTGCCATGGCGACATGGCACGGTTCGTAACAACGTGACGCTTGATAAATTTGCGGGGGGCCTTATCCCCTGCCCATGCATTGTGGAAATGATAAGGAATTCAATAATAAGAAATAATACTGGGATGGAATACATAGAAAACCCGGGATGGACCGGAATGGGTAAACTGCCCGCAAAGAAGGGCGCCCCGGCATGGCTCAAAAATCACTGCCGCACTTATTGCAGTGCCACTGCTTGCCGATCTTTTTGCTGCCCAGGCCAAAGATGCCGGCAGACATCGCCCGCCCTGCAAGGGAGACCTTTCGGACATTCGTGGCGTGGCAGTAGGGGCACTCAATGCCGAAGCGGTTGCCTTTGTCGCGGCCTTCCACAAAGGCGTCCACACGATTGCTAGCTTCAATCCAACTGTTTACTTGTGATGTAATTATGTCATCCCTTCGGTTGAAAAGGTCTTCGTCAAATACCGGGGAAGTCTTCACGAGTTCTTCCCATAAAAGCTCCTTCTGCTCTTCACGCATAAAAATCTCCCCTTCATCCCAGTATTTCTCCGGTACCAGATGGTAAGCCTCTGAACCGCAGCAGTCACAGCTCCCTTTATTTACATCATTCCTACAAATCCTCCCACATCTTTCACAGTAATAAAATGATATCATTATTTGATCCTCCTCATAAATTTACTGGCCTTTATTCTACCATAAAACCGGCAAAGTGTCCACAGCCTTGCCTAAACTGCCGCAGCTTACACGTTACAGTATGATATTCAAAACATTCACCAGTGACATTGAAAAACTGAGTTCCAAATGGGGGATGTTCGGGCGTTCCTTCCATGAGATCGGGACAGCCATCAGCGGCAGGGCCAGAGACATAAAGAGGGATCTGCAGACAACCCACAGCCTGGCTGCTTCCTTCAATGGCTCCGACAGCGTCTTTAAGAGGCTGTACCCTGCCAAGGCTTCCATCAAGCCGCTGTTAATAGATGTAGATACATTATATCCCAAGGTAGATAAGGACAACTTTAATGCCAAATATTGGCTAAACCAATTAAGCCAAGCAGAAAAAGATATCCAAAACGGCACAAAAACCTGGCAGGATGTTCATAATGAGCTAAGAACCAAATACAAATGGATTGCTAAATATGGGCAGAGGACGCAGGGGCAGATCCGCACAGAGGAAGATATGTTCAAAGGCAATGAACAATTACGCCGGGAAGCCCTCGACCAAAATGAAGCCCTCATGGCGCAGACGTTTTCCGGCAAGGCAAAGGCATTCGCTTCCCGGTCATTGGCCGCGGCAGGCAACATGTTCGCCTTTACTGCCGTCATGGAAGGCATCCAGTTCGCCATCCAGGCGGTGGACAGCTGGGTCCATGCCAATGAAATCGCCATCCAAAAAGCGCAGGAGGCCAAATCCCGCATTGCTGAGATCCGCAGTGAGTATGAATCCCATCAAAGCGCTGCCGAAGAACTGGGCGCTTCTTATGAGAAGCTCTCCAAGGGCGTAGATACCTCCACCAACGCGAACCTCTCCCTTTCGGAAATCTCCCTCCGATTTGTACCCTGATACCAGAGCGCAAATTAAAGTTACAAAAAAGAGGGCAAGATTCCCACTATCATACAGCCTCAGCAACCCCTATTCTACCCCTAAAAAAATAGATAAAAAAAAGGGAGGTCTTACATAATGTTAATATAACACAAACCCACAATTGCAGTAAAGGAATCAAAATGTTATAATATCACCATCTCAGGAAAGTAAAATAGTTAGCGGAGGTATACGATATGGGAAGAATTATCTTTTGCCCTCATTGCAGTTCCACTTTTAATGAGGACATCTTAAAACAACGGGAGAATGAAGACATCTGCCCAGTCTGCGGCAAAATGCTGGATAGCGGCGCAGGCATTCCACAAGATGACAGCCCCACCGAAGAGGAGCTTGAGCATCCTGATTTATACTTTTATTCTGTTGACTCAGAAGATAGCTATGAGGATGCAAAACTACGGGATGTTTGGTGTAACTGCATTTCATGTACCGAAATAAACAGAATCCCTTACGATTCATTTGAACACATCGGCAAGCAGTATCTGAGGCTTAAGGAGGGACTGGGTTTAACTTGCAAAGGCTGCGGTAGGCAGTTTACAAAACTTGTCGTCCCAAAAAGGCCGGATGGCTGGCGGAACCTGGATAGATGGGCGACAGCCTATGAGAACAAGCCCAAATGTCCCACCTGCGGCTCTGCCGACATCAAGAAAATTTCGGCCACTTCTAAGGCTGCCTCCGCCGCCATGTGGGGGCTTCTCTCCCGCAAAGTACATAAACAGTGGCACTGCAAAAATTGTGGCAGCGAATGGTAAACAACAGAATAACAACCAAACTATGCAGGGACAGCCCAAGACGGGCTGTCTTTTTTATGCTAAAAAGGAGGAACATCAATTGGATAACCTGACATTAGACATTATCGCAAAACTTATCAAAAAACTATCGGAAAACAGCATAGACGGCGACTTAAAGAAACTTGACAACAAGATATCTGTCAAGGTGCTTGCCAGGCTGTCAAAAACGCTTGCTTCCAGGGAACTGAAACGACAGATTGAAACCTTAAACAACATGGACGTCAGCATCGGAACAGAACTTGACGCTGATAATGGCCTGGAACACCAGTTGCAACAGAATATCAACACCTTACAGCAGTCAATTGCTGACTTGGAAATCGGCTTACAGTTTTCGGAAACCAGCCAGGATACAGAAGATGCGCAAAGCAGCCTCCAGAACATGATAGAACATTTTAAAGACCTCTTCTCGTCAGTAGAGATTGTCCCCTTTGTGTTCCAGCAGGTAAAAGAGGCCGTCAACACAACCATCGAACTTGACAAGGCTTACACCGCCCTGACAGACGTACAGTCACAGCTAACCAGAAACGGCTACTCCGCCTATTTGAAAAGATGCAACGAAAAAGCCCAGGAACTGGCGACAACGCAGCAGTCACTGATCGACGGCGCTACAGAATTCTCCAAATCCGGCTATGACCTGGCGGCAAGCGAATCATTGTCCGAGAAAAGCGCCATCCTTTCCAAAATCGGCTCAATGGAAACCTCCGCTTCCACAGAGGCCATAATGTCCGGCATACAAGCCTTTGATACGGTAGACGGTTACACAGAGGAAACAGACAAAGCACAGGCATTGCTTGATAAATACAGCGCGGTTGGGAATACCGCCGATATCACAGCCGGCGAAATTGCCCAGGGCGTACAGATTGCCGGCTCCGCATTTGCAGACGCCAATACAGACGCCGATGAATTCATTGCTCTGTTGTCTGCCGGCAACCGGCAATACCAGGATGCCGACGCCCTGGCAGAAGGGCTCCGCACAGCCGCCCTCCGCATCCACGGCTGTACGGAAGAATTGGAGAAGATGGGCGAGGAAACAGACGGCGTCTATTCTTCCGCCGGGCTGTTGGAAGATAAAATTGAAGGGCTGACAGATATCGGGGGCAGCGGAGGCGTAAAAATCCTTGAGGCAGATGGAGAAAGCTTCCGCAGCATTTATAATATCTTCCTGGACATCTCCAAAATTTATTCCCAGATGTCAGAAGCGGACGCCAGCGCCCTCCTTGAACTTATCGGCGGCAGCCATGCCGCGCCTGCAATGGATGCAGTGTTAAGCAACATGCCAGAATCCCAGGGCATCTTACAGGACAGCCGCCACGCAGACGGTTCCGCACAGCAGGAATACAATAATTATCTGCAGTCCACGGAAGCGCATATGCAACAGTTCCAGGCAAAACTGGTAGAAGTATATTCCTCATTCACAGATGGAAACATGGTCTCCCATGCCGCGGATTTAGGTACGGCTGTGTTGGACATTGCAACGAAAGCGGATTTATTAAAACACACCCTTGTCTCCATCGCAGCCTTGAAAATCGGCCAGAAAATAGCTAATATCGGCGGTACAATTGCAGGAACTGCCTCCCAGATGAATACCCTGGGAAACGCCATCCATATGGCGAAAGCCTTACCCACAGATAATAACCAGAGAAAAATCGCATTAGACGCTATCGGAGCATCAACCAAATCCCTCTCTGACGGAAACTTAAAATTACTTCTATCGCAAAAACAACTATCCGATCAGGATAAAATAAACATTCTCGCAGCACGCAATCTAAGCCAAGCACAAGCGCAAGCTAAATTAGAAAGCCTGGGACTCACGCAAACTACCAACGCCAACACCGCCTCAAACGCCGCAAATGCTTCCTCCGTGACTGCCATGAGCGGGACATTCACTGGCCTGAAGGCATCCATACAAGCCGCATGGGTCTCCATGTCTGCGCTCCAGAAAGCCAGCATCATATTCGCAGCCGTATCGACAGCATGGAGTGTCGTCTCCTCCGTCATCAGCAGGCACAACCAGGCAGAGGTGGAGGCCGTGCAGTACGCAAAGCAATCCGCCGGCAGTTATAAAGAGTCTTCCTCTTCCATCGAGGATTACACAAAACGCTACGTTGAACTGCGCCAGGCACTCCTCGCAGCCAAAGGCAACGAGGAAGAAACCTATAACGTCAAGAAACAGCTTCTGGAATTACAGACGGAAATGAATGAAAAATATGGAGACGAATGTGATAAAATCAACCTCGTCACAGACGCATATAATGACCAGACAGACGCCATTAAAAATCTGAACAAGGAAAACGCCAACAAATTCCTTAACGAAAACACTGAGGGTATAAACATTGCGAAAAGAAAAATGGAGTCTGAGAGCACATACGATTTAACCTATGCGGTTGCCAAGACAGAAGATAATGAGGAAATCCTGACAGACATTGCAGAAAAATATAAAGATTCCGGAATGTCAATTCTTGATACCGGCGAATCGTTCTATATTACGCTCACTGCCAACCCCGAGGATGCATATCAAGTGATAAATGATTTCCAGACGGATGTGCGGGACGCGGCAAAAGAACTGGGAAATGAACATTTATTTGATAATACTGTGCTAAATGTATCGTCTGATTCCTTAAACAAAATAAAAAACATGCTTGATGAATACCAGGAAATATACGACCAGACTAAAATGGCACAGATTGCTACCGATGACGATTTGTCTGACGGCTATAATGAAGCCCTCTCAGCGGTTGAAGCATATAATGAAGCCGTAATGAGAAGCAAAGATCCTTATAATGATGAAAACGTCAAAAAAACATGGGATAACTTACAATCTATCAAACATGGTATACGGGAGAACGAGGAAGAATGGAGGCAATATTCCCATATCATGGATGACGTCTTTTCTGCGGCTAATGATGGCACATACTCCTTCTATCAGACAATGCAGAAAGACAGCTCTATATCAGGACTGGCTGACAATCTAAGCGGAATGTCTGACACTAACTTAAAGTCAATGGCTGATGACGGCAACAATGGCGATTCGTTTGACAAACTATACGCCAAAGCAAAAGAATATGGTCTCGAAGTCCAGGACTTAATCAGTCTGCTCGCCAAACTTGGTTACGTTCAGAATGATATCTATAAAAACGATACCCTCTCCTTCCCCGAAGCCTGGGACTCCCTCGACGCCACAGAAGACGATTCCCTCAAAGCCCTCAAAAACGACCTCCTCTCCCTCGCCGAGGCCGGGCAGCTGACCGTGGAATCCTTCCACAACACCAAAGGCTCAGAGGAATTCCTCGCCAGGCTCGGGCTCGAACCCGGGGACGCCAAAGAAATCCAGGAAGTCATCGGGAAAGTAAACCAGCTTGCCTCCTCCTCGGAACAGCTCGCCTCCATGAAAAAAGGCATATCCGGGCTCACGGAAAACCTCCGTGCCAGACAGGAGAACCCCGGCACAGCCATCGGCTCCGACGTGCTTGCCGGCATGGACGAAAGCCTCAAGTCACAGACCTCGGAATGGGAACACTACCAATCCGTGATGGGCAGCGCCTCCTCTTCCATGGAAGAAGTGCAGGAAGCAACCAACCGGCTTGCCTCTGCATTCCTGAACAACAATAACTTTCTGGCCAACCTCACGGAACGCGAAAAGGAGTACTATATCAGCCAGCTGGAAGCCATGGGCGTGGCAAACGCTGAGGAAATCGTCCAGCAGTCCCTTGTGGACAAGCACGAGCTGAACCGCCTGAAAACAGAAGCCCTGAAAATTGCAACCAACAATGTCACAGACGCAACTATAGCAGAAGTAAACTCCTTTTTACAGGAACAGGGCGCTTCATACGGCGCCGCCAACGCTATCCTGGCAGCTGTCGAGGCAAAAAGAATCTTTGCCAACGAAGACCTCGGGCTTACCACAAAAATCTCACAACTCCAGACATTCATCAGCACAACTTACGGCGCGGCTGCCGCAATGAGGTTTGCTGAACTGACAGGCGGCTATGATGACAGGGGATATAAAAAAACAAATGGGATGTCAATGCAAGAAGCCATGAAAACAGTAGAAGCGGAATTCATGCCGCTCAAGAATCTGAAGCTGGACTTTTCCGGTGGGGGTTCCGGCGGAAACACCCCCAACAAGACCCCCTCGCAACCCCCCAAAACCGACCCCCCAAAAACCGAAACCCCGGAAGACTTCAACTTCATCGAAACCGCCATCGCCCGCATCAAAACCAAGGTTGACGAGGCCAGAAATGCCGCCAGGGAGGCTTTCGCGTCATTCAAAAGCCGCAGGAAATACTATGCCGGCGCCATTTCCCAAATTGCCAGGGAAATCGACATCCAGACACAGGCCGACCAGCTCTATACAGAGCGTGCCAATAAAGTGGGGCTTGATGAGAAATACGCTGCACAGGTCCGGGAAGGAAGCCTGAACATTGAAACCATATCGGATGAGGGCACGAAAAAGCGCATCCGGGAATACAAGGAATGGCATGAAAAAGCCCTCGCCTGCCGGGAAGCCGTCAAAGCCCTGAAAAAAGAGCAGCAGGAACTTGCCCGCGGGAAAATTGAGCTGCGCATCACCGGATATGAAAAACGCTTCTCCCGGTTTGACGCCAAAAACAGCAAAATCAAAAACTTCCTTGACGCCAGGGAAGCATGGGGATTCCCTGCGGACATCAAAAACTATAAGGCCATGAACAAAAACATCCTCTCGCAGATCAGCAGTATCAGAAGCCAGAACAAAGCGCCCGACAAACTCAAGGCTTGTTAAAACCGGTTCCGACAAATGGTTTGAAATGGCAGACTCCATCAACAGCGTCACGAACTTCCTCCTTGAACTGAAGGGCAAAAACAAACTCCTCATCGTTATGGCAAGAAACATCCAGAATATCTATCCAAAAGCATAATCATTATTATTCATCCGTATTCCATCATAATTAATGAAAACTTAAATTCCAATGTAAACATGACGATTTGCAATTTTTCAAAGTACCCTCTAGGCGCATTCCCCGTGAAAAAACTGCAATCCCCTCCCTCCATCCGGAAATCAGGCCCCGATTTGTACCCTGGCGCCAGGGCACAAATTAAAGTTACATAGGAAGGGCAGCCCCACTCTGCGCCTTCCCATCCATTGACACATTTACGTTTTATGCAAAAAGGAGGAATCATTTATGGTTACATTTATCAGATGGCTCATGCTCAAGTCAACGCAGACGAAATGCAGGCTGGCATTCTGGCGGCTTATGGAACAGCTCGTCACCGAGGCAGTGGAAAAGGCCGGGAATGCCACGCAGGAATCACAAGGAGGTAAATAGGTTATGAAAGATTTTTTAACTTCCCAGTTTAAAGACGCCATACCCGATTTAAAAGAAATCGACACGCTTCTCACAGAAATAAGAAAAACAACGGATGGGCTGACCAAATCCGGCCTGGCCGGCATTGAAAAACAGTCATTCAGCATTGCCGGCAAATACGGCAAATCGGCAGCCGACTACCTGCAGGCCGTCCGGGACGCAGCCGGCGCAGGCTATAAGAATGCGGCGGATATCGCGGAGCTGTCCCTGGCGGCGCAGAACGCAGGCGGCATCACCGCTGAGCTTGCAAACCAGTACATTTCCGCCGCAGATAATGCCTACCGGCTTGGCGGCTCCGTAGAAAAACTGACGGCAATCCTCGACGGCGCCAGCGCCATCAGCTCCGGCAACGCCGTCAGCATGGCGGAGCTTGCCGAAGGCATGTCCCTGGCAGGGGAATATACGGCCTCACTGGGGCTCGGGGCTGATGAAGCGACTGCGGCGCTCGCCACCGTGATTGCGGCCACAGGCCAGGGCGGCACAGAGGCTGCACAGTCCCTCAAAGCCATCCTGCTGAACACGCAGCAGATAGCGGACGAGGGGCAGGGCATTGACGGCGGGGGCCTTGCCAGGTACGCAAACGCCTGCCGGGCGCTGAATGTGTCGCTGGAAGAGACAAAAGACGGCGCCTCTTCCCTCCGTGGCCCGATGGCCATACTCAAAGATTTATCGCAGGCGTACGCCGCCTTAGCCCCCGGCGACGCGAGGAAAGCCAGCCTGCTGGATTCCCTCGGGAGCGCACAGGGCGCGCAGGCCTTAGACGCAGTGCTCAGTAATTTCGGCATGTATGAAAAAATGCTGCAGGAATATACCTATGGGACGGGCGCCCTGGCAGAACAGGCAGAGCTGACGGCAAATTCCTGGGAGGGCTCCTTAAACCGCCTCTCCAACACCTGGGCTGACACGGTGGGCAGCCTGGTAGATTCAGACGCCGTCATTGCTATTGTAAACAGCTTAAACGGCGTCCTCTCCGTTATAAACAGCATCACCAAGGCGCTCGGCCCCCTCGGCACAGCCGGATTGGGGGCGGGGCTCTTCGCTTCTTTCAAAAACGTCGGTAGGGATAAAACGTCTTCCCCCATTGTTTTGAATATGCCGACAGCGGCATGAGTCCTCCGGGATACCGGAGTTTCCATGACGCCGAATGTGCGATACACAGGGTAAATAAATAACAGGGACAATATGCGGGAACAAAGTACAACGGCTGCGTAATGGCAGCGTATCACTACTCTCCTGCCATGGCGACATGGCACGGTTCGTAACAACGTGACGCTCGATGAATCCGCAGGGACAGGCCTTACATGAGATTAACGTTAAGGCAAGCCCCCACAGCAGCGGCAACTCCCACGGCGGGTTATATGCAACGATGCCCGCCGAAGATGCGCTCGGTACTGCCTGGCATGGCAGGGCGGCCTGTGAAAAGGCTGCGCAAACGCAGGGACCTTATCCCCTGCCCATGCATTGTGGAATAGATAAGGGATTCAATGATAAGAAATAATACTGGGATGGAATACATAGAAAACCCGGCATGCACCGGAATGGTTAAACTGCCCGCAAAGAAGGACGCCCCGGCATGGCTCAAAAATCACTGCCGCACTTATTGCAGTGCCACTGCTTGCCGATCTTTTTGCTGCCCAGACCAAAGATGCCGGCAGACACTGCCCGCCCTGCAAGGGAGACCTTCCTGACATTCGTGGCATGGCAGTAAGGGCACTCGACCCCGAAGCGGTTGCCTTTGTCGCGGCCTTCCTGGATGGCTCTGCCGCGGGCCAGGGCAGCTTCTGACTTAACCCATAGCTCGTTTAGATACACATCCCTCTGGTTAAAGAGATTTTCGTCATATATCGGCGAAGTCTTGACGAGCTCTTCCCATAATAACTGCTTCTGTTCATCACGCATAAAAACCTCTCCCTCTTCCCAATATTTCTCCGGGACCGGGTAATACTCTGAACCGCAGCAATCACAGCTCCCGCTATTTACATCATTTATGCAAATCCTTCCGCATCTTTTACAGTAGAAAAATGGCATTACTTTATCCTCCTCATAACTTTACTGGCATCCATTCTACCATAAAACCGGCAAAGTGTCCACAGCCTTGCCTAGGCTGCCGCAACTTCCACGTTACAGTATGATATTCCAAACATTCAGCAGCGGCATTAATAATATTAGCACCAAGTGGGGGATGTTCGGCCGCTCCTTCCAGGAAATTGGGTCAGCCATCAGCGGCAGAATTAGCGACATAAAGAGGGACTTACAGACGACCCACACGGGTCTTTGCCGTCAATAGAATCGAGCAACCTTTAATGCTTTTACCCCTAAGTCCCACTTACATCATAAAAGGCAGTTTTTTTGTACGGCTGGTTCTCCATGTTTCCTATCATGAAATAAAATCCTTTCTTTTCCTTATTTCGTCAATCAAGGATTTTATTGCACGGATATGGAACAATATCAAAACACATCTAAACTCAAATTTTCATGTAATCATAGCGTTTTCCTAAACGCCCTATCGTGCATTCCTCGTGAAGAGAAACTGCAAACCTCCCCTCCCATTCGGAAATCTCCTTCCGATTTGTACCCTGGCGCCAGGGCACAAATTAAAGTTACATAGGAAGGGCAGCCCCACTCTGCGCCTTCCCATCCATTGACACATTTACGTTTTATGCAAAAAGGAGGAATCATTTATGGTTACATTTATCAGATGGCTCATGCTCAAGTCAACGCAGACGAAATGCAGGCTGGCATTCTGGCGGCTTATGGAACAGCTCGTCACCGAGGCAGTGGAAAAGGCCGGGAATGCCACGCAGGAATCACAAGGAGGTAAATAGGTTATGAAAGATTTTTTAACTTCCCAGTTTAAAGACGCCATACCCGATTTAAAAGAAATCGACACGCTTCTCACAGAAATAAGAAAAACAACGGATGGGCTGACCAAATCCGGCCTGGCCGGCATTGAAAAACAGTCATTCAGCATTGCCGGCAAATACGGCAAATCGGCAGCCGACTACCTGCAGGCCGTCCGGGACGCAGCCGGCGCAGGCTATAAGAATGCGGCGGATATCGCGGAGCTGTCCCTGGCGGCGCAGAACGCAGGCGGCATCACCGCTGAGCTTGCAAACCAGTACATTTCCGCCGCAGATAATGCCTACCGGCTTGGCGGCTCCGTAGAAAAACTGACGGCAATCCTCGACGGCGCCAGCGCCATCAGCTCCGGCAACGCCGTCAGCATGGCGGAGCTTGCCGAAGGCATGTCCCTGGCAGGGGAATATACGGCCTCACTGGGGCTCGGGGCTGATGAAGCGACTGCGGCGCTCGCCACCGTGATTGCGGCCACAGGCCAGGGCGGCACAGAGGCTGCACAGTCCCTCAAAGCCATCCTGCTGAACACGCAGCAGATAGCGGACGAGGGGCAGGGCATTGACGGCGGGGGCCTTGCCAGGTACGCAAACGCCTGCCGGGCGCTGAATGTGTCGCTGGAAGAGACAAAAGACGGCGCCTCTTCCCTCCGTGGCCCGATGGCCATACTCAAAGATTTATCGCAGGCGTACGCCGCCTTAGCCCCCGGCGACGCGAGGAAAGCCAGCCTGCTGGATTCCCTCGGGAGCGCACAGGGCGCGCAGGCCTTAGACGCAGTGCTCAGTAATTTCGGCATGTATGAAAAAATGCTGCAGGAATATACCTATGGGACGGGCGCCCTGGCAGAACAGGCAGAGCTGACGGCAAATTCCTGGGAGGGCTCCTTAAACCGCCTCTCCAACACCTGGGCTGACACGGTGGGCAGCCTGGTAGATTCAGACGCCGTCATTGCTATTGTAAACAGCTTAAACGGCGTCCTCTCCGTTATAAACAGCATCACCAAGGCGCTCGGCCCCCTCGGCACAGCCGGATTGGGGGCGGGGCTCTTCGCTTCTTTCAAAAACGTCGGTAGGGATAAAACGTCTTCCCCCATTGTTTTGAATATGCCGACAGCGGCATGAGTCCTCCGGGATACCGGAGTTTCCATGACGCCGAATGTGCGATACACAGGGTAAATAAATAACAGGGACAATATGCGGGAACAAAGTACAACGGCTGCGTAATGGCAGCGTATCACTACTCTCCTGCCATGGCGACATGGCACGGTTCGTAACAACGTGACGCTCGATGAATCCGCAGGGACAGGCCTTACATGAGATTAACGTTAAGGCAAGCCCCCACAGCAGCGGCAACTCCCACGGCGGGTTATATGCAACGATGCCCGCCGAAGATGCGCTCGGTACTGCCTGGCATGGCAGGGCGGCCTGTGAAAAGGCTGCGCAAACGCAGGGACCTTATCCCCTGCCCATGCATTGTGGAATAGATAAGGGATTCAATGATAAGAAATAATACTGGGATGGAATACATAGAAAACCCGGCATGCACCGGAATGGTTAAACTGCCCGCAAAGAAGGACGCCCCGGCATGGCTCAAAAATCACTGCCGCACTTATTGCAGTGCCACTGCTTGC
>CAJURU010000028.1 GCA_910588845.1 uncultured Lachnospiraceae bacterium | reverse complement strand
GGCTTCGGTTAGAGGCATCAGGGCTCCTCCCACTCTACTTCTATGGCTTCGGTTAGAGGCATCAGGGCTCCTCCCACTTCGTGGGTCCCTCCTCATGCCAAATCGTGGGTCCCTCCTCATGCCAAATCGTGGGTCCCTCCTCATGCCAAATCGTGGATCCCCCCTCATGCCAATATACTTTATTGGCTCCAGAACAAGGCATCAGGGCTCTCCCCAGCTTCGCTGGGTCCCCCCCTCATGCCAATATTTAAACAACCATAATAATTCCGCCGTCACTGGCATAGAGACTGCTGATTCCCGCCGTATCAATCACAAATACTTCTTTAAAATTACCAATCTCCTTAATCTTTTCAGCTGCCGCCATTGCACGTTTCGCCGCATTGCAATGGGAAATGGCAAAAATTTTCTCTTGGGGATTCTTGGTCTTCTCCACCAAGTCTTTCATCATTTTATCTATAGCGCGCGCCATGCCTCTTGCCTGCCCAAGTTGACAAATTGTACCCTCGGGCGTAGCTCCCATCACCGGCTTAATATTCAGAGCCCCGGCAACAAACGCTTTGATATTACTAAGCCTTCCATTCTTGCGCAATGCTTCTAAGGATTCCAGTACAAAAGACGTATTCAACTCTTCAATAAAATTGTCTGTCCTAGCAATAATTTCTTCGTATGCAACTCCTGCTTCCTCAAGTTCTTGAATCTTCATGGCAATCAACGTCTCTCCCACAGACGCCGACTTGGAATCGAATACATGAATATCCTTAACTCCTTTTTCCTCCTGATAGAGCTTCTTCCCAAGCTGGGCGCTGTTATAAGAACCACTGAGCTGCGAGGAAAGCGTCACGACATACACATGCTCCGCCTCACAGTCATATGCTTTCACATACTGCTCTGGGGATGGGCAGGTAGATTTTGGGCAATTCGGGCTCTCTTTCATGCGCCTTAAAAAATCCGCCTGATCAAAGCTCTCATCATCTACAATGCAGTAATCGTCCACAAAAATCTCCAGAGACACTGTCTCAAAATGTCCGCTCACTTTCAATTTTGCCGGAAGTTCACCGCAGCTGTCCACAATAATTTTATAACTCATGTCGTTCCTCCTGAATCTTTATGCAAATATGCGATATAAATTAGGTGTGACGTTTCCTTTTCACATCCCTATTCCTTTATGTAGTATCTTTCTTTATTGTACTTGATTTTTATGATTCCTTATCATGTTGCGGGAAATCATTTTACATAGTTTTTAATACCACTTAATATTAGCATATAAATTCAGGTTTGAAAAGCCTTTTTTCTTATGAATTTTTCTATTGGTTAAAACAAAAACTTATTTCTTTCCACAAGCTGTCTTCCAGGTAATTCACCTGGGTAATTCCTGGGCAATAATCTGCAACATGCCCATCCTGCACAAAATACTGAAACGCCTGCTCTTTCAGAGAATCGTCCGAAAACCGTAACGTAAGCACTGTTTTTTCTTCCCACGCCGAACCAAGCATAGTCCCAATATGATCCGGCTGCCACTCTTCAATGTAGTTTCCTTCTTTTATATAATAATTATTCAGCACTGCCGTACAATCCGGTAAATCAAACTCCATGTCAGGCTCATGCCCCATCTGCATTTCCGCTGTTGTCATCGCCATATAATTATAGTCAATAAAAGATGTCTCCACTCCTTCCTTATTCCGATAACCATTATTCCCCCAAGTGGCATCCATATAGTAATATTCTCCGTCCAGGCAAATGAGATTCCATGCATGTGGTTCACCTAGGGCTTTGCCAGCCACAATAGCGCTCTCTATTCCCAATTGTTCCAACAGATATTGAACGGCGCAAGCATATCCTTGGCATACCGTCTGACGCCCTAGAAACACACTGATAATGTTCTGACTTTCCTCTGCATCTTCCACATACTCAGTATTTAAAGCCAATAATTCATAAACATACTTCGCTTTCTGATAGTCTGTATCATTAATGGAAATGCCCGCAAACCACTGCTCGACGACAGCGTCAATCTGCTTCTGGATTTGTCGGCGTTCCTTCTTAGCCATCGTGTATTTAGGTGAGAATTCCAGGCTTACCAACTCGCCGCCTTTGGTATACCTGGTAAACACATAGCCATTCACCCAAAAAAGTCCGCCGTAATCACTGCACAACGCCGTATAGGCATGGCGCATGACCTCAGTATCTATGGTCGAAAGAGAAATCTTTTCCTCCTGGCTCAGAATAGTAGAAAGCATTTCGTCATAGACGGTTTTCCCTTCTGCATTTAACTGCTCATACGCATATTTGCCCACTGAAATCTTACGAATTGGACTGACCTTTTTCTGCTCTGCTTTGGGCGTCTGTGCCTTTTTCTGATTAGGCGCTTCGGCAACCTGCTCGGGCTCTTGTGCCCGCGGCAGATAACGGTTCTCCGGCAGATATTTTTGTAAATCTTCCAGGGAGCATCCTGCCATACTGCCCAACGACAACACGATTGCCAATATGCAAATTATTCTCCGATATAATTTCTTCATCCGACATGGCACTTTACAATTCTTCTTTACCATAACTACCTCACACTGTCTGGAAATAAGCGCAAATTAAATCTGTCAACGCCTGCATGTCCTCTGTTCCCATGGTTTCAACTGCTGAATGCATAGCAAGCAGCGGCACGCCGATATCTACGGTACGCACTGGCAGCAAGCCGGATGCAACTGCCCCCAACGTCCCTCCGCCCGCCATATCCGAACGATTGACAAATTTCTGATAAGGAATATTTTCTTTTCTGCAAATCTGTTCCACCACCGCCACAGCTTCACAATCCGTAGCGTACGATTGGGACGACGCCTCTTTGATACAAAGTCCTTTGCCTAAAACCGGCTTGTTGGTTATATCCGTCTTACCCATTTGATTTGGATGCATACCATGCGCCACATCTACTGATAGCAGAAATGCATCATACAAACTGGACGATATCTGGGCCGGAGTCCTGCCCATGGCTTCCAGAACCCGCTGCAAGAAATTGGTAAGCAGCAGAGAACCAGCGCCCTGCTTTGTGCGGCTGCCCACCTCTTCATGGTCAAACAAGGCCACCACATTGACGCCTTCCTCGCATCGGCTCTCAATGATTCCTGTAAGCAACGCCTGCACCGACGTAAGGTTATCGAGCCTTGGCGAGATAATCAATTCCCCTTCCAGCCCCGCATACTGCGGCTTTTGCCGGCAATATACCCATAATTCATAATCGAGAATTTTTTCCTGCTCTGTTCCCAGTTCCTTTGCCAGAAATTGGAGGAACCTTTTTTCCTGTTCCTTCTTCTCAAGTCCTAAAATCGGCAAAAGATCCGTCTGCTTATTCAATTCAAGCCCTTTGTTGACATCACGGTTCATATGAATGGCAAGATTAGGAATAACGCCAAGCGTGCGTTCTACAGAGATATTGCGTATTAGGGGATGCAGCACGTCTTCACTTGCGATTGCCACACGCCCGGAAATACTGAGCGGACGGTCCAGCCAAGTATTTAAAATTGCCCCTCCGTAAACTTCCACATTAATCTGCGAATAGCCCCCTGTCTTTACATCTGGATTCGGTTTTATTCTCAAACATGGGAAATCTGTATGTGCCGCGCCAATCCGAATCATGTCTTTGTAACCGGACTGCTTTTTAAGCGTAAATGCAAATAATGTCGTGTCATGATGCTTCACATAGTATTTCCCACTCTCTGCTAATCTCCAAATATCCTGAAAAGAAAGTTCCTCAAAACCAGCCGCCTTCAGTCTTGCCGCCGCCTCCTGCACCGCCATAACAGCGCTGGTTCCTTTTTCCAGCAAATGAAATAGTGATCCCTCTGTGTGCTCCATTTCCTGCCTCCTGATTTTTATAATTCTTTTGCCTCTCTTATTATCTCCCCCTACTATACTATAAATGCAAAAATTTTGCCAGTAGGTATCTTTTTAACTTGTTTAAGTTTCACCATTTTTTGTGATAATCTATTTTTCAAAGGGGGGTTGTCGCTCTAATATATTTACTCGTTCAAAAGGTCTTGCCGCTAACGCGGCAAAGACAGAATGCACAAAATTTAATTTGCTGTTTCCTTAAAATTGTAGTACAATATGATACTGAGTTTGCTGGTTGGAAGTTTTATAGGGTATAAATTTGCTCTAAAGGGAGGTTTTCATGACGGCACTATCCATTCTAAATGTAAAAGAATTTATGAACGTATTACTGCGCAGCGATGTTTTTGACAGTTTTCTCCTGTCAGAAGGCTCCATCACTACTTATATGACATTCCATCTGGACGGCCGCTCCAAAGCTGATTTTTTCAGCCCGGAAGACGAAGCCTATGCGCTTGTTTCCCAGGAAAGTTATGTGCCTTTTTCCCTTGTACGCCCTGCCTGTTTCGACTTAATCAAAGGCAAACGCGCCCCCTCCTCCTTCCAGTTTGTTTTTCAGCTGTCCAGCGATAACCAGGCGCGTACTCTCGCCTCCATCGGCAGCAGTTTTTCCACGGGAGACATATCTGGAATGTACTTAAACCTCAAATACCACAACATGCAGCTTACTTGTACTACCGGCGTTTCCTGCCGTGTATTCTCCATGGACAAATCGTTAGAACAATCATGGGACGAATTGGTAAAACGCTTCCTGAAATCGCACCAGCTTGCTTTCGAGGAACTGTTATAGGAAAATATGCGAAATGTAAAATATTTCTTTACTTTTTAAAAATAATGTGCTATTGTAGAAATATGCTTAAAAAGGGCATATATTATATATTTGGAGGTACTGACATGCAGGGTACAGTAAAGTGGTTTAACAACCAAAAAGGATATGGTTTCATCTCTGATGAGTCCGGCAACGATGTATTCGTTCACTATTCTGGATTAAATATGGAGGGATTCAAATCCTTAGAAGAAGGCGCTACAGTTGAATTTGATGTGACTGAAGGTTCCAAGGGACCCCAGGCAGTAAATGTAACTGTAGTACGCTAATTTCATCGAGCTTTTCAATGTGCCTTGTCTGAATATAGAAATTTCGATTTTTTATTAAGATTAAGATATTGAAAAATAGGTGATTACAAAAAGCTGCCATTCGGGCGGCGCTCATAAGAGAGTATTAGAAATGTTTCGGAAACGGCGTAGCTTGCAGGCTATGCCGTTTCTTCGCTTTGTAAATCACGTCCAAGCCGCGACATATCTTTTTCAATCAGCGCCGCTGCTTCTCCGTTTTCAATCCGTTCCAGAAACCCGTTTCAACCCGGATATTGAAGTTCGTTCCGGAATACCCGGTTACTTTTCATATATGGCAGCAAGATCATGTATTTTGCGCTTCATGTTTTCGCGAATACGCGACGGTTGCAAACATTCACATTTATTCCCAAAACCGAGAAGAATATCATAGTGGTAGTCGTTTTCTACGAAAGGAAAATCGACAATATAATACTCATCGCCGTCTGGCAAAAAATCTTCATAAGTACAATAGTCAAGTACCCTATCCATTATGGATTCATGAATACGGATTTTGATTTTTACTTGCATGGTTTCCAAGATTTCTGAGAAGTCTAAAATTGGTTTTTGATATTTTCTTGGTTTAAAAGCCTCGTCTAAAATTTGTAGATTTGATATACGGGATATTCTGAATAAACGGAAATCATTTCTTATATAGCAATATCCTTGCAAATACCAGTGATTACCTTTTAATACAAGCTGATACGGCTCTACTGTCCGTACGGTTTTATTCCCATGGTGAGCCACATATTCAAACAACAGCAGTCGGCTTTTCTGTAAAGCGGATTTGATTATTTCCAAATATGGCTGTATGTTACTGTTTCCTATCCATTGACTTAAATCTATGCTTATTCGATTTACTTTTAATGTAATATCTTTTGCTCTTTCATCAGGAATAAGGCTCTTGACTTTTGCAAGTGCATGTACCACTTCGTCGCCCCCCACCATGTTTGAAAGACTGGAAATCCCCATTAAAAGCGCAGAAACATCGTCAGCGGAAAAAAATTTTTTATCAATTTTGTATTCTTGCATAATTTCAAAGCCGCCGCCCACTCCTGACGTTGAACGAATCGGAATGCCCGCCATATTGACAGCGTCTATGTCGCGGTAAATTGTACGGCGTGAGACTTCAAACATATCCGCTAATTCTTGCGCTCCTATCCGCTTTTTGTCAAGGAGTATCATAATAATGCTGACAAGTCTATCTATTTTCATTTGCTTCTCGCCTTTCTAAATTTTTTTAATTATATGTTGTTGCCATATTGTTGTCAACAATTATAAGTTATAATAAATGAAGTTAAAACACATTAATCTAGCTTGTTAGGAGGAAACAGTATGCAAAAAAAAGCCTTAGCAGTAATAGATATTCAAAAAGACATAACAAAGAATTACAAAGATATTATTGGCAATATTAATAAAGCGATTGATTGGGCCGTTAATAACAATATTCATGTTGTTTATATCAGACATGAAAATTTATCGGCTGGCACAAGAACATTTAAGCCGAATACACCCGGAGCTGAATTTGCTCCCGATTTGAAATTAGCATCCAATAACATTTTTACAAAATACAAGGGAAACGCGCTAACCAGCGAAGAATTTGCAGAATTTATTCGGCAGAATGAAATAAGCGATTTTTACATAACCGGAGCGGACGCAGTTGCTTGTGTTAAATCAACCTGTTACAACCTATGTAAGGCAAATTATGAGGTTCACGTATTATCAGACTGCATAACCAGTTATGATAAAAAGAAAATTGATGAAATGCTACGTTATTATGAAAGTAAAGGAAGTAAGATTACTAGTCTAAATGATTTGTTATCCTGAGATATTTGAACTTCGAGAAACTATTTGTACAAAAAATCAGTATACCATCCGCTTTGGATAATATACTGATTTACAACTGTACCCTGTATGGAAGCTCCCCTATTTCAGTTTGTTGATTGATACTGTTTTATGAGTGAAGCTATCGCCACAAAAATACTTCCAAAAAATATACAAAAATCAGAAATATTGAACACAATCCTATTTAACCATCTCCACGGCGTCCGAAAACTAAAGTAGTCCACTACATAACCCTTGGTAATACGATCATAGAGATTACTGCCTCCACCACCCAGTAAAAGGCTCAAGCCAAGCAACACACCGGGATTATCCTTTCTGCGTAACAGAACAAACCAGGCGGCTCCCAGCAAAAGCAACAAACCTCCGCATATATTCCGCACCACTCCCGGACGCCTATCTAAAAAATTTAAGACTGCCCCGCGGTTATGATACTTGCGAAGCAAAATCCTGCCCTTGCAGATACGTCTATTTTCCCCTCCTCTGAGATGCTTCTCAATACATCGTTTCAGAAAAAAATCTCCCATAAATACAAAAGCTGCCACAAATACAAATATCATCTTTCGTCTCTTCCTTTCCAAACAGATAACAGCAAAGCAATCTTCTACTATTGTATCCGGAAATCCTCAAACGTTTGATAAACATTCAGCCTTCCCCATCCATAGGCTTTGTCGGGGTAATTCCTCTGCGGATCACGGTCTGCACTCTGGATCAGAGAATTCTTAATCGCAATACCGGTAATCGTGGAGTAATTTCCCCGGACAATTCCCCATTCCAGCATTAACGCAACGCCTCCTGAGGTGACCGCCGTTGCCGCACTGGTGCCGCTTCTTGTGACAAACATCCCCCCTGGCGCGGCTCCATACACCTCCACACCTGGCGCCACGAAATCCGGTTTAATCAATCCATTTGCCGTAAACCCCCTGCCCGAGCGCAGATAAATGCTGTTATCCTTTTCATCGTACGCCCCCACTGTCATTGGCGCCGCCGCCGACGCTGGAACTGTCAGCGTTGTATCGGGATTGGAACGGACAAAAAAGACCTCTCCTGTCAGAAATTCTTCCAACGGCAGCCAAATATGAAAGGTACTGGATATCTCTGACTGTTGGTAAACCCGAATATTCCAAATCCCCTGCGTAGGCTTGCTGAAACTGATATAGATTACCTGGGAACCGTCCAAAATCCCTGCAATCCGGTAATCTACTGCCACCTTCGTATTCTCAAACAAAAAACTGTATTCCCTGCCACCGGACAAAATATAATCACTGGGCATACGTTCCCCGGTAGGTGAAATGATATCTACCACAAAACGCTGCGGCGCTCTCGCCCAGACTTCCGCATAGAAACCTTCTACCCGGTCTCCCACGTTAATTTCAACATTCTTATAATATTCGTCGGCTCCGATTTCCCCCCAAAAATGGTGGCGGGAATTGCCCTCATTCCCAGCCGATATTACTACGGCATGGTCTCTGCGCAACGCCATGCCATTGAGCATAGTAGAAAGTGGATTGACGCCGGTATGGCCTCCCATATCTGTGCCCAGCCCCACGCAGATTACAAGCGGCATATGCCGTTCCTGAGCAAGACGGTTTAAATACCACACTCCCGCCATGATATCATTTTCCTGATAGGCAACAGCATTTCTATTGATAAAATAAAAATCCCGCAAATATTCCTTGGCTTGTTTTAATTTCACCATGGCAATCTTACAATAGGGCGCCGCCCCCACAAAATTCTTCTCAGGAATCTCGCTTCCTGCCGCCACACTCGCCATAAACGTCCCATGGCCTTCTTCATCTGTCGTGGGCACTATCTCATGGGAATTCATGCTGTTCAATGCGCGGTTGATCTCTTCATCCCTATATTCACTGCCATAGATGAATCCTTCCGGCGGCGTCCCGCTCCTGTCTGTCTGATCCCATATTGCCGCAATTCTGGTGCTGCCATCGCTGTTGCGAAACACCGGATTCTCATAATCAATTCCTGAATCTAAGAAACCAATCAGCACTCCCTGACCCTTTAATGACAATGTCGGCTGCCGCTGCAAACGCAAGATGCCGCTCGCCTCTAAAGCGCTCTCGTCCATAGGAGCATAACATCCGGGAATTGCGTTGTAACTGTAATTCTTAATATTGAGCGGCGGATTCCCGGCACGCGACAGATATACGATTTCATAAGTAGAATCTAACTTCTGTACACAGACCTCTGGCGGTGTTCTCCGCGCCTCCAGGATATACTCGCCGATAAAATCATAATAGTCATTTGAATATACTGCTTCTTCACAATCCATATGCTGCTCTTTTCTTTTTTATCAGCATATGCATGGAAATCACTTCCTATTCGCAGTTCATTTATACCCCTGCTGCCCCCGCCTTCTCCGGCAAGACCGGGCAGCCGCGCATTGTGATAAGCGGCGCGCCGTTATTATCTATATAGTCCTCCGTAATCGTCACCATGCCGATACTGTCGTCCTTGGGTATTTCATACATAATATCCAGCATGAATTCCTCAATGATGGCACGCAGCGCACGGGCGCCTACATCCTTTTTCTTGGCTTTCCTGGCGATAGCATGTAACGCCTTTTCTTCAAATTCCAGCTTGACCTCATCCATTGCCAAAAGCTTCTGATACTGCTTGACAATCGCACTCTTAGGCTCTGTGAGAATCTTCACCAACATCTCCTCTGTCAAAGCATCCAACGCAAAAATTACCGGCATACGTCCTAAAAATTCTGGAATCATGCCGTATTTACGAATATCCTCGACTTCTACCCGCTGCAAAAGATTCTCTTCCCCATCGTACTTATCTTTCAAATCCGCATGGAATCCCATTGCAGACTGCTTATTTAAACGTTCCTTAATGATTTCCTCCAGGTCTGGGAATGCTCCGCCGCAGATAAAAAGGATATCTCTGGTATTAACGGTAGCAAGCGGCACCATAGCATTTTTGCTGTTCGCCCCCACCGGAACTTCAATCTCAGCCCCTTCTAAGAGTTTGAGCATACCCTGCTGCACGCTCTCGCCGCTGACATCCCGCTGGTTCGTCGTCTTCTTCTTAGCAATCTTGTCAATCTCGTCTATAAAAATAATGCCGTGCTCCGCGCGCTCCACATCATTGTCTGCCGCTGCCAAAAGCTTGGAAACCACGCTCTCAATATCATCCCCGATATATCCCGCCTCCGTCAGAGAAGTAGCGTCAGCTATGGCAAGGGGCACGTCGAGAAGCTTTGCCAAAGTCTTGACCATATACGTCTTGCCGCTCCCGGTAGGCCCTAACATCAACATGTTGGACTTTTCAACCTCAATCCCATCCTGCGCGTCATTAGAGACACGTTTATAGTGGTTATACACCGCCACAGACATAACCTTCTTGGCATGCTCCTGCCCTACGACATACTCATCCAGGCTGGCCTTAATCTTATGCGGCGCCGGGATAGACTTGATATCGAGCTTAGGAGCTTCCTTCTTCTCCTCTTTCGCCTTTTTCTTCTTGAGTTTCTGTTTCTTCGGCATCGCGCCCATATTCTGAAGATCGGAAAGATTTATCATACTGATATTGGGCATATTGCCAAAATTACCCATGTCTCCAATGGGAAAGCCTGAATGGTTCATTGTATCAAACGTCTTCTGCATACAGTCCGAACAGATACAGATGTTATTGGGAATGCGTATCATCTTCCCCGCCTTGCTCTCCGGCCTGCGGCAGATATAGCAAATATCCTCATAACTCTCCGCATCTGTGTCATCCATGAAATCTTTATCGTCAATCTTTTCTTTGTCACTCATCCTGAATTCTCCTTTTCTAATTCCGCAGCTTAATATATACTCATGGCCGATGAAAGCTGCTATCATTATAATTCAAGGCGGGATATTACACAACCAGTTTTCATAAGAGTTTAGAAAGGTTTTAGATATCATCCCAATTCACAAATTCTAATTTGTCCTTCAGAATTCATAAAAGAAGTTATATCCGCAGAATTTTTGATTGATAGGGTCAAAATAAAGCCCCATCGCTGCATCTCCCTGTACGAGAATCAAAATCATATCCTTCAATTCCACCACCTGATACGAATAATTGACCGAATACGCTACGTCTTCGTCTTTTGCAATGCCAGACTCCGTCTTTTCTGGATATATATTTTGCCACTCCAGCAGCCACTTTTCGATTTCCATAGACAATTCATCATCTTCTTCCCTTCCCAACATGATGTTTCCCAGCCAACGGAATCCATATAAATACGCGTTTGCATATTCGTAATCCACAAAGTAAACGCTAGGAGCCCCCAGGTCATTTAATTTAGACATAAATGAGAAATACGCAGAAAGTGATTCCTCCGAGTGTTCTAACACTTCCACCATCTTCTCTTTTCCAGCTTTCCACTCCGTTCGTTCTCTTTTATCTTGCGTATCATACTCCACGCATATAAAATTTATTACATTCCAGTTGCTGCAAGCAATGCGAACCTGATATTTCTTACCTCTAAGCTGCAAAATATCTTGATAGAAGAAAATCATTCCGACAGGCGTATTTTCTGCCACAATTATGTTTTCTAAAATATGGTTTCCCTCTTTTTGAAACCAGGCGGATACTTCTTCCGTTCCTACCTCTGTCTCATAAGCAATCAGCTCTCCGAAATAAGAATCCGCCGCATTAAGGTACTGTTCCGGAAAATAATAATATGTTTCGTTTAATTCCGTATCTCCCATATCCATACTATCAGCATCCTTTATCGCAAATGTTTTTTCCGTCACATATTGGTTCAGAAAAATCTCCTCCTCCATGAATGTTGGAATTATTCCCTGTATCGTATCATCCGTCTCGGAATAGTAATTCCAGGGAAAAATCTCAATATTATCCTCAATTTTCCCATAAAAAATATTGGAGCCAACATCCTCATACTCCGCACGCTCGGGCACGCTCTCACTGCTTAAAATCTGCCTCCCCCGCTCCACAATGCCAAGATATCCAAGCCCCAGGATGACAACTGTACACAAAAGAGTAAACAGCAACGATTTCAGGCTACGCATGTTCCTCTCCTCCTTTCATACGGATGGTAACGCGTGTCCCCTCCCCCAAAAGACTTTCAAAACGCATGTTTCCCCGATGCACGGAAACAATCTCCGCACAAAGCGCCAGGCCAAGTCCAGCCCCGCCGCTGGCACGGCTGCGCGCCTTATCCACCATATAAAACGCCTGGGTAATCTTCTCAATCTCCTCCTCAGGAATTCCCACGCCTTCGTCCTCCACCTCCAGACAGAATCTGCCTTCTTCAAATCTTCCTTTTACACAAATTTGCCCGCCTTCCGGCGAAGCCTTGATGGCATTGTCCACCAGGTTATAGAGAAGGGATTTGAAAAGTTCCCGGTCCACGCACAGTTCTCCTTCCTCCGACTCGCAGAACAGATGCATCTTGTGGCTGTCTGCAACAACTTTTAAGGAAATGCCGATTTCACGAAACAAGCTTCCCATATCCTCCTTGTGGAATTCCAGTTTTGCCTCCCCAACCGTAATCAACTCCATCAACTTGCCGGAAAGCGTGCGCATACGGCTGGCTTCCTCCTTGATAATTCCAGCATACTCAATACGGCTCTCATCTGTAATGTCTTTCTTAATCTGCAAGAGGTCTGAGAATCCCAAAATGGATGTGAGCGGCGTTTTCATCTCATGGGACAGATTGTCGATGAAATGCTTGCGGTCCTCCGCCACATCCTCCAATGCGCGGACATTACTCTCCACTGACTCCGCCATAATATTCATATTGCGCGCAAGCTCCGAGAGCTCATCGTGCCCCCGCACCTGAATACGTTTGCGGTAATTTCCCAGGGCGATCTCCCCGGTTCCCTCATTTACCCTCTTTAAAGGGTGCAAGAGCATCTTCACGACAAAAAGCAGGATAAAAGCAATCACAATTGCGCAGGACATGCTGATAATCTGGATTTCATAGAGCATATTTTCATGGATTTCCACGACGTCTCGAATATCGTTCTCTGTTACCACATAATAATTTTTACCCTCCAAGGTCTCCGAAGATGCGGTAAACAATTGGTACTCCTGCACCTGCATATAAGGGTCTTTCCCTTTTTCCACCGCTTCCAGCAGCTCTTGGGGAATCTCCATCTGCCTGTTGGCATATACCGCCTTCTTCTCCCCATCCAGAAATGCCACGCCATTGCTGCTTACCCCGAAGGTTTCCGACATAAATTTCCGCAGCGTCTGTTCGTCCAAGACAACGGCATTCTCCCGCAATCGTTCCGTCAGCATCATGCTCTTAAAACTGGTAATCAAAAACTCATGTTCACTATACACGCTCTGCTTTTTCTGCCCCATTGCCAGTGAAAAACTATTTTTTAACAACAAAATACTGGTCATGCTCACTGCAAGCATTACCAGTATCAAGGTATATAGAAATATTTTCTGCCAAAGTTTCATGGGCTACTCCTTTGCGCTCTCCAGGCGATACCCCAGTTTCGGAATTGTCACCAACTTATCCTTTAAATCCAGCTTCTTACGTAACTGCTGGATATGAATATCAATCGTCCGGCTCTCCCCCTCATACTCAAATCCCCAAACTGCCGACAACAGTCGTTCTCTGGAAATCGCAACATCCTTGTGCTGCATAAAGAAAATGAGCACGTCAAATTCTTTCGGCGTGAGATAAACGTCCTCGCCGCCCGCTTTACAGGTGTGCTCCTCCACATTGACCGTGATATCCCCATAATGATACACGCGCTCAATCCGCTTCACCCGGCGCAGGATTACCTCTATCCTCGCCAGAAGTTCCATCGCCTCAAAAGGCTTTACAATATAATCCTCCGCCCCCAGGCGCAGTCCCCGCACCTTGTCTGTCAATTCCTGTTTGGCTGTAATAAAGATTACCGGCGCGTCAGTGTTCGTGCGTTTACGCATAATCTCAAAGCCGCTCATATCCGGCAGCATTACATCCAGCAGCACCAAGTCAAAATTGCCGCCTTCTATCTTCTCAAATGCCTCGGCGCCATTGTCGCACAATTCGCTCTCATAGCCGCCAATGGCAACCGTAGCTTCCATTAACTTTGCAATATTCGGGTCGTCCTCTACGATTAAAATTTTTATCATGTAAACATTTTCCTTATTTGTGCTGTACTCTATGTAAGTCGTATTTTGTAATACATGCGGGCCTTGCCATTTCTTATCCGTTTTCATCATGAAATTGCAAAGCTCTTCTTTTATATTTTAACTCATTTATGTCAAAATGTATGCAGAAAAATGTAAATTTTATGTAAGGTTGACATAATCCAGGTTTCCCTTTGCCCCTGGCAAGCTACATATATTTCTCAATTGTCTGTACAGTCTGCATCAATTCCTCCATCCGCTCCTGCGCCTGCTTTGCCTGACGGCTCGTATCTTCGCCCAGCTCCACTGCCTGCTGCGTGTTTGCAGATACTTCCTCACTCACAGCCGAAATCTGGTTGATACTGTCTACAATCACATTATTAGATTGCAAAATCTCTTCTATCTTTTCATAAATTTCTCCAACATTCTCGTTTAATTCTCCCATACGCTCGCCAATATCGGAAAATTGTTCATCTGCGCTCTGAATCAAGGAATGTTCTTCGTTGGAATTTGCCATGACATTATCGACAGTAGCTTTTGCCATATCTGCATTTTGTCGAAGCTGCTGCACAATCTTTTGGATATTCTCTGTCAATTTCCTGGTCTCGTCCGCCAGTACGCGAATTTCCTCCGCTACCACGGCAAAACCGCGTCCAGCCTCCCCAGCGCGCGCACTCTCAATAGACGCATTGAGCGCCAGAAGATTGGTCTGACTGGAAATGGCAAATATTTGTTCCGTAATCTCATCTACTTCCCGGGCATTTTCGATCAACTGCTCCACAGAAGAGACAACCTGCCCATTATAGGTCTGCATTTTCCCCGACTGTTCCTGCAAGGTATCCATCATCCTCTGTCCCTCATCCACAGCCCCCTTGGACTGTCTTGCCAGTTCTAACATCTGGTCGGACATCTCTTTGGTGCGCTCAATCATGCCCTGGATATTCTCCGTCATAACTGTCTGCTTTTCTATACTCTCCGCACTGTGGGCATTGCCCTCAGAAATACCAGATAGCGCCTGCGCCGTGGTGTCCACATTCTGGCTGAGGATGTTTATGTAATCTTCCGCCTTTGAGGAATTATCCCTCACAGCCTGCGCTACCTTCAGCACATCGTCAAGAAGCTGGTTACTCTTTTCTCGTTCCTCGTTTAAATTGGAAATCTTATCATTGTTGTTGCGATTGGAAATCTTGGTCGTACCGCACAGCACAATCAGGTAAACAATGACAGTCGCACCCTGAATAAGCAGGGAAGTGCTGTTTAATTGTGCACCGGAAGGAAGCGACTTCTTTATCGCTGCTATGTAAACAAGGTCGACAACCGTAATCAGACTGTAGACAACCGCAATGCGCAAGATCAAGTTATAATCAAAGTAAAGGATATAAATGACGGTCAGCGGAAACACCATAGCAAACACCAAATCATTCTGCGCGCCTAAAAGCGCAATCGCATAGACGATCATATATCCTGTCACGGAAACATGCTTAAAAATCCTGCTGTCTTTTTGATGCAGAAATACTGCATAATCTGCAATCATGGAAATTAAAACTGTCAGCTCTACTGTCAGCAAAAATCCCAGCCCGATATTTCCCTTGCTGTAATCACTGAAATACCCAAAAAACAGGAACAAGTCCATGATGGTAATGATAATAAGTAAAAACTGGTTTACAGATTTCTCTCTGTTGTAAGCCTTTTTCATCTCATTCATCTGTGCTCTCCTTTGCGATAGTTAATATTTTGTCTGAATTATGCTATCACAAAATGCATATTTTTTCAAGAATTCTGTATTACCATCTTTGCTCATTTTTGTGTTAATTTTGTCTTTTCAGGGGATAATTTTGTCATTTCCCATCTTATTTGCAGCGCTTCATATATTTTCCTCAGTCCCACCAGAAATACCAGACGTCTGATTCTGCCAGCCCCGCCGCCAGTTCTGATATTTTATAAGTGCGCGTCCCCTGTTCCACCCGCCCATAGGCAGGTAGCCAATGATTTCCCAGGGATGTTTCACAGGAATCTCCAACAACAGCGTGTCTGCCTCCAGCATCCCATCGCTGAAGGAAATATAGCCGATAAATTGATGAAGCTCCTCACCCTCTGTCTCCTCGCCAAGCATATCTTCCCATTCCTCTTCCTCATAATCTTCCGTATATTCTGCAAAACGCTTCTCTAAAATCTCTTTTCCGTTGTCCCCGCAGCCGGCAATAATTTTATCCCTGTCGTATTCCTCTTTAACAACTTCCAAAAGCCACTCTACGGCATACTCATCCAGGCAGATCAGCGCCGGCCAAAAACCCTCTTTTACCAGAATTTCAAATGGTTCTCTTTAGCAGCAGTCCCAAGAATACAGCACGTCTCGAAAATCCTCTTTTGCCAAATCTTCCTCACTGATAAAAAAATTCGCCACGCCGGCATCCCCCCACAAAATATAGTCTTCATCACCGCCATAGTCAGAATCCATCTGGAAAAGCTGAACCGTATACTTCGCCTTCTCATCCTCCTGTTCACGGGGATCATATTGTGTGAAATAAGGCCAGCCCAGCATCCAATGCCCGGAAGGTTCCAGTTCTTCAAAAAGGAAATCTTTGCCTTCATCCGAAAAGCTATTATAATACCCAACCTGTTCCTCTATCTCCCAGCCGACATTCTTCGCCGCCTGACGGAAAATATCTTCAAATCGGTAATCGTCCATACCTATATACGTTTCCTTAACTTCCACTGCAAGCCCATACTCGCCCCAGAGCGGCGCTTCCTCCAAATCTTCTGCCGCGCTGTTGGGCATCCCCAGCGCTTCTATCTCTTCTTTTGAGACAGCATGATCAATATTCTTGTGATATACCACCCGATAGCCTTCCTGCAACAATCTCCCGTCACTGTCTGTCGTGTAATCAAAATTCATACCGTACACATCGTCCATGGCAATAAAAAACTGCAACATACCACTTTGCGGCAGCTTATTGCCAGGATTATTTCCTTCCCTGTTTAGCTCGTCTAAATTAATTTGCGCCAACAGCATCAATAAACTCCCGTTCTCTGTTTTCGGATAATCCATATTCATATCCCAATAAGGCACGCCGCCGAATTTGCTGTCGGTTATTCCCGGCTTCTTCTGAGGATTAATCTTCATGCTGACTGCCTGTCTTGCTGAGAGACGTTTGATTTCTTCAATTGCTTTTCGTTCTTTTTCCGGTAAGTTGTTCATCTCTTTTGTCCTTTCTTAAAATTATTTGATAGCTAAAAGTGTCACAGAGCTGCTTTGGGAATAAGTGATTTTATGGTGAAATTCTATTTTATTGATTTTCATTCTTTCCTAATCCAACAAATACCCGGCTTCGTAGGAGCATTCCAAATAACTTGGATTCTGATAATAAACATCCGACCTGAAATCAGATATTTTATCACTGATAAAAGAAGAATGGGATACCTAAATTCCGCCAAAACCCAAAACTGTTTCCTGGTTATTCTTCCCAAAAGAAAATCATTCACATAATTCCATATCGTGTCATCCGCCATTGGTCCTTCTACAATATCGTATGGATGCGTCTCTCCCTTTCTGCATTTTGCAATAAAATCCAACCACGCATCTGTCATTTTTTCAAATTTGATAATATTTAATTTTTTGTTTAGCATATAAGAATAAAAATTGATGATAGGTTTTTCTTCACCCCGATTTGCCCATCGCACCGCCTGTTCAAAATTGTTTGTGCAGTAAAATCCCCACGAAAAATCTTTTGTATATTTTGTTTTCCGCACTTCTGGAAATTCTATAATTTCTTTACTTGCATGACAAAGAGTCATAATATCTCCAAATCTTTCATGTAAAATAACTAAGATATTTCCATATTACAATACCTACTTTGAAAATGCAAGAATTGAAAGCCGGCATACCATTAACGGCAAATATTGTTTCCTTTGGCGGAGGAATGCTGATTGCCGAACTAATGCCGATTATATTTTAAAGGAGACGCTTCTACAGCATCTCCTTTAACATCTTGTTTACCATGCCGGGATTGGCTTTACCTTTCATGGCTTTCATGGTCTGGCCTACCAGAAATCCGATGGCTTTCTCTTTGCCGTTTCGGTAATCTTCCACCGACTTGGGATTGTCCGCTATGACTTTGGCGACCGTCTCGCGCAATGCGCCCTCGTCATTGACCGTTTTTAGTCCATGTTCCTCGACATACTTTGCCACATCAATATCTTTTGTAAAAACTTGTTCAAACACTTCTTTCGCCACCGTACCGTTGATGGTTCCGTCCTCTGTAAACGCAATGATTTTGGCAAGGTTCGCCGGGGAAAAAGAAATGTCTTCCGCATCCATCTCATGCTCTTTTAATAGACGCATCGTCTCACCCATCAACCAGTTTGAGACCTTTTTGGGCTTGCCGCACAACGCCGTAGTCTCCTCAAAGAAATCGGCAAGCTTTTTCACAGAAGTGAGAATTTTCGCGTCGTACTCCGGCAATTCAAATTCATCCACATAGCGTTTCATTTTCGCATCACGCAGCTCCGGCTGCTTGTCGCGGATTTCTTGCAGCCATTCATCGCTGATGACAATTGGCACTAAATCCGGCTCCGGGAAATAACGGTAATCCTGAGCGTCCTCTTTGGAACGCATGGCGTAAGAGTAACCCTCCTCGTCGTTCCACCGCCTGGTCTCCTGCACAACCTTCTCGCCAGCTTCAAGCAAGTCAATCTGGCGTGCAGTCTCCGCCTCAATCGCCCTGGCAATCGCCTTGAAGGAACCGATATTTTTCATTTCCGTACGGGTGCCAAATTCGGCCGCACCCTTCTTACGGACAGACAAGTTCACATCCGCACGCATGGAGCCCTCCTGCATTTTACAGTCGGAAGCTCCCAGATACTGAATTATCATCCGCAATTTATCAAGATAAGCAATCACTTCCTCTGCCGAGCGCATATCCGGCTCGGAAACAATCTCAATTAAGGGCACGCCGGAACGGTTATAATCTACCAGAGAAACCTCTTCCCAATCGTCATGTATCAGTTTACCGGCGTCTTCTTCCATATGGATTTCATGGATGCCAATGGTTTTGCTGCCCGCATCTGTCTCAATCTCTATGCCGCCGTCATGGCATATAGGCAGATAGAGCTGGGAAATCTGATAATTCTGCGGATTATCAGGGTAAAAATAATTCTTGCGGTCGAACTTGCTATACTGATTAATCTGGCAGTTTGTCGCCACACCCACTGCCATGGCATACTCGACAACTTTTTTATTGAGAACCGGCAGCGAACCGGGCATACCGGTACATACCGGGCAGGTATGGGTGTTGGGCGCGCTGCCGAAAGCAGTGGAACAAGAGCAGAATATTTTCGTTTTCGTTGCCAGCTCTACATGGACTTCCAGCCCAATGACGGTTTCATATTCTTTACTCATAATCTTTCTCCTCTCTACGCTTCTGCCAATGGGCTGTGGTGGTAAGGCCTGGTTTGCTCATAGGCAAACGCCGCGCGGATAATTTTCTTTTCCTGGAAACAATCTCCGATAAGCTGCAATCCAATTGGAAGGCCCCTGCTGTCCAGCCCGCAGGGAAGACTGATGCCGGGAAGCCCCGCCAGATTCACGGAAACGGTATAGATATCTCCGAGATACATTTTCAAAGGATTGCACAAAGATTCTCCCAGTTTGGGAGCTGTCGAGGGCGCCACCGGCCCTAAAATGACGTCATACCTGGCAAAGGCTTTATCAAAAGCCTGTTTGATCAACGCTTTGGTCCGCAGCGCTTTCAAATAATATGCGTCGTAATAGCCGGAACTGAGGACAAAGGAGCCTAACATAATCCGTCGTTTCACCTCCGCGCCAAAGCCCTGGGAGCGAGATTTCTTATACATATCATGAAGCCCCTCATAATCCTTGGCGCGGTAGCCATATTTCACGCCGTCAAACCGCTCCAGGTTAGAACTGGCCTCGGCGGCGGCAATCACATAATACGCCGGGATTGCATATTCTGCCAGGCTCAAATCAAACGCCTCCACCATAGCTCCTTTTTCTTCGAGAACTTTGGCGGCTTTTAACACAGCTTCCTTTACCTCTTCTTCCAATCCGCTGCCCAGATAATCCTTAGGAATGCCGATTTTCATTCCCTTGACGTCATCGACAAGCGCGGCCGTAAAATCCGTATCGTCTCGTTTGATGGAAGTGGAATCTTTTTTATCGTGGGAACTGATAATTTCCAATATTGCCGCACAGTCGGTCACATCCTTTGCCACCGGCCCAATCTGGTCCAAAGAAGAACCGTAGGCGATTAGCCCATATCGTGAAACCGTTCCGTATGTCGGCTTGATACCCGTTACACCGCAAAAGGAACTCGGCTGACGGATGGAACCGCCGGTATCGGAACCAAGCGCACAACAAATTTCCTCTGCCGCCACTGCCGCGCAGCTTCCGCCGGAAGACCCACCGGGAACATGCGCCGTATTCCAGGGATTTCTCGTCACTCCATAAGCAGACGTCTCCGTCGTACTGCCCATCGCAAATTCATCCATGTTCGTCTTGCCAATCACCACGGCTCCTGCCTTTTCCAGATTGCACACGGCCTCTGCGGTATAGGTAGGAATAAAATTATATAAAATTTTAGAGCTGCACGTCGTCAATACTCCCTTCGTGCAGAGGTTATCTTTCACTGCCACCGGAACTCCGGCAAGCGGCCCGGTCAATGTCCCGTCTTTTATTTGCTTCTGAACTTGGGCGGCTTTTTTCAACGCATTTTCTCTGTCCACCGTCACAAAGCTGTTTATTTGCGGCTCCTTAGCCTCTATAGCCGCCAGTGTAGCGCGCACCGCCTCTTCGGTCGTAATCTCCCCGGCTTTGATTTTTTTCCCCAACTCTACGGCTGTCAATGATAAAAGATCCATGCCTTACCTCCTTACTGATCTACGGTCTTTGGCACCACAAATGCCCGTTCTCTGCACGCTGGCGCATTGGCAAGCGTATCTTCCCCGCCGTCCGTATCTTCCACAATATCCTCACGGAACACATTGTCCACCGCAAAAATGTGGGACATAGGCTCAATTCCCGACGTGTCCAGTTCATTCAATGTATCAATATAATCGAGCATCTTTTCCATATCCTTTTTGGCCGCCGCTTTCTCTTCCTTTGACAAATCCAGCTTGGCAAGAATGCCCACATACTCCATTGTCTCATCGGAAATAACATTTTTGTCTGCTTTTGCGCCCACTTTCTTCTCAACTTGTTCCAAATCTGCTTCCTCCTGATCTCTTTTGGTATTGCTCCTTGCTGTGCATTTTCAATTACAAGCTTTCGGTCTCGCATGTTAATGCACACTTTCACATATTTTACTAGTCCCGCACCTTAATGTGCACTTCCCGAAGCTGCTGTTCTGTCACCTCGCCAGGCGCCGCGCACATCAAGTCCTGTGCATTTCCGTTCATGGGGAAGGCAATGACCTCCCGGATGTTATCTTCGCCCTTGAGCAGCATCAGCATACGGTCAATGCCCGGCGCCATGCCTGCATGGGGAGGCGCTCCAAACTGGAATGCATTGTATAACGCCCCGAACTTATTTTTCAATACCTCTTTATCATAACCTGCAATTGCAAACGCTTTCTCCATAATCTGCAAATCATGGTTGCGGACTGCTCCCGACGAAAGCTCCACGCCATTGCAGACGATATCATACTGATAGGCAAGCACTTCCAGCGGGTCCAGATCATTTAACGCCGCAAGACCGCCCTGTGGCATAGAAAATGGATTGTGCGTAAAGCCTATCTGTTTGGTCTGCGCATCCCGCTCAAACATCGGGAAATCATTGACATAACAGAAACGATAAGCATTTTTCTCCAGCAAATCTAATTTCTCCCCCAACTCAGTGCGAATCATGCCCGCATAGTAGGCGGCGCGCGCTTCTTTATCCGCCATAAAGAAAATGGTGTCTCCTGTTTCCAATCCGGTAAGCTGACGAAACTCCTCTTTCAAATCCGTGGGAATAAATTTATCAATCGGACCCTTATAGCTGCCATCCTCCATCACTTCCAGGTAACCAAGGCCGCCCATGCCGATACCGGTGGCAAATTTCAGCAGTTTCTCATGGAATCCTTTGGACATTTCCGCATGTACGCGGATGGCGCGGACAACTTTTCCAAGAAAAGGCTTAAAACTGCATTTCTGGAAAAATTCTGTGACATCCACAATACGCAGCGGATTTCTCAAATCCGGCTTATCTGTGCCGAACTCTAACATCGCCTGTTTGTAGCTGATAACCGGAAACGGCGTCTTTATCACAACGCTTCCCGCCGGCGCAAATTCCTCAAATGCCGCCGCTAATACTTCTTCGCCAACCTGGAATACATCTTCCTGGGTGGCAAAGCTCATCTCGAAATCAAGCTGGTAAAATTCTCCGGGGGAACGGTCTGCCCTGGCGTCTTCATCCCGGAAGCAGGGGGCAATCTGAAAATATTTATCAAACCCGGACACCATCAAAAGCTGCTTATACTGCTGCGGCGCCTGGGGCAGCGCGTAGAATTTTCCTTTGTATTTGCGGGAGGGTACGATATAATCTCTGGCTCCTTCCGGCGAGGACGCACATAAAATTGGCGTTTGAATTTCCACAAAACCAAGCTCCGTCATCTTCTGGCGCAGGAAAGCGATCACTTTTGAACGGAAGAGGATGTTTTCTTTCACTTTCTGGTTGCGCAAATCCAGATAACGGTATTTCAGGCGCACATCCTCCCGCACCTCTTTGCTTGTCATCACTTCAAAGGGAAGCGTAGTATAGACTTCTCCTAAAATATCAATTTCCCTGGCCTCGAGTTCAATGGTTCCCGTAGGAATCTTGGGGTTGTAAGTCTCTTCATCCCTCTTTTCAATCAAACCCTGCACGGATATTGCCTGCTCTTTACGAATTCCTTCCAACAACTTTCCGTCCCGGATTACCACCTGCATCACTGCATACATATCGCGCAAATCCACAAAAGAAACGCCGCCATGGTCGCGGATATTTTCTACCCAGCCTGCCACACGCACGGTCTTACCAATGTCTCCCTCGCTTACCTTCTCCAATGTGATGTCTCTGTAAATGTTTTTCATAATGGTCACTCCTTTTCTGATGCGGTATTCCGGGGCTATGCAAAACAAAGCGGGCAAGCCCCCAGCCTCTATTCATGGGGGCGCTGGACATCCTGCGACTACTTCCCTATAAGATAAAAAAGCCCCGGAATACATTGTTAGTATCCCGGGGCGAATAAACTGATTATCCGCGGTACCACCCGCATTGGGAAAAAATCTTCCTCTGGTATGCTCTATCGTATAGCGCTCACATCCCAGAAATTCTTTCCCCACTCTTATGCGTAACGTGCATGGACGTACTGACCTACTTATTTTCAATCAGTCTGCTCCAGAGTGTTCCCTTTATCTTCTCTTCCAAACGGCGCTCTCAGTCGGTGACGCCATATTCCTGTCGGCCTCTGAAAACAAGAGTCTCCTTCAACGCTTTAACTTGTTAATGTTTTAATTTTAAACATCATAGCACTTTTTATTCATTTTGGCAAGAGGTTTTTTTATTTTTTCACTTTCACACTCTTGGCCTTGCTGTAGCTTCCGCATATCTTAGATTTGCCAGACTTCTTGTACGCGCGCACCCGCACATAATACTTTTTGCCACCTTTGAAATTTTTCTTAATCTTTGTGCTTGTGGTACGGTTCTTCTTGATGTCTACCGTCTTCGCGCCTTTGAATTTCTTGCTGGCCGAGTATTGAATCTGATAACCGTCCGCCTTTTTATCCCTCTTCCACTTTACAGTAAGCGTCTTCTTCGCTGAAGATTTCACACTGCTTAACGTCGTCTTTTTCGGCGCAACCGTCACGGTAACTTTCTTCGTTGCCGCCTTGTAGCTGTTGTTGCCGGCAGCCTTAATTGTAATTACGGCTTTCCCGCATGATTTGATGGTTACCTTACCGTTTGTCTTGCCGACAGTCACAACTTTCTTATTGCCAGACGTATAGGTAATCGCTCCCTGCCCTTTGGCTTTTAAGGTAAACGGTTTGTTCCCGTACACTTTCTTGATACTGGAGGAAACTCCCGTAATCTTATTGCTTTTCTTCGTCGGCGGATTTACTGGCGGTTTGACTGTCTCTTCGGATTTCTCAAATGCTGAAGCAATCACAAATTTATCCAATCTCGGCGTGAAATCATCCTGCAATTCACTGAATTTATAGGAGTTATCATTGGTAAATGTAATGATATTTTCACCCTTTTTCAGCCTCACATCCACAATCGTATTCTTAAACGTATCCCAACAGAATGTATTCCTGAAATATACGGTCTGCGGCGTTGTTCCATTAACGGAAATCTGCATATACCGCTCTACCAGGTCCGTGTTATAGGGATGCACATAATTGGTACCGTCCTGCTTCTTCATAACTGGCGCGGGCTCGTCATTGGCGTATACAACGGAAAGTTTATAATCACCCGCCGCCGGCACACTCACTTTCATCGTCAATCTGCCATCGCTTCCACCTCGGAATCCTTCGATAGCTTTGCCGCCAGATGCATATTCATTGTCTATAATCTTGGGTACCGACACGCCGCCCGGCAGATAATTGTAAACTGTCTCATCATGGAAGACACCGCTGCCGGCGCGCTCACACGTTTCCGCCTCTATGGTATAAGAATTTTTCTGCGTATGTACCGGCTCCTCCGTAAAGGTCAGGCGATCCAGCACAAGCCCATTTCCCTTTATGGAAAAGCGGTTCATACCCGCTGTGAGATAAACCTTGCCGGCATTCTTATTTCCCACGTTGAGAGAAAACAGTTCCATCCAGTTTACACTGAGCTGCGATTCCGCCTTGGCGTCGGCTGCATAATTCACACGGCTCTTTGCCAGAATTCCACTGCCGCTTCCGGACGTCCCCACAGTATAATATCCATCCCTCGGAGCGCAGACATAGAACTCAAACGTCCCGCTGCCAGAAGCGCTTCCGGCTCCTGAATAACTGCCTTTCCTGGATAATACAAAACCATTCTGGCTTCCCACAAGCTCCTCTGGCTCTATACGGATGACTGCCGGAGCATCCGGCGCATAAGTCAGGTCAATCTTATCCAACAAAGCGCACAGCATAGAATCCACGGTCTTTCCTTTCTGGCTCTCTCCTTTGTACATCAATTGAATCGTATGGCTTCCCGCCGTCAAATCCAGGTAAACTGTCTTATAATTATAATAGCCCCATTTCACTGTAGAGTCATAGACAATCTCCTGCGGCTGTCCTCCGTCAACGGTAAGCGTATGTTTAGAAATGGCGCCGATAGCGCGATTCTGTCCGCCGGCAGCAACGTATTCAAGGGTCTGTGCATTCACCTGCGGCGCCTGGCTGGAATAATAAACATTCAGACGATATCTGCCCCCCTTGGGCACGTTGACTGTAAATTTCACGCCGTCCGCCTCTGTGTCCAGACTGCCGACTTCCGCACGGTTGGAGCGTGCCAAATCACCGCCGCTTGTCTTCTTATAGACCTTTGCGCCTCCAATTAATTCCGCATCCTCCGCTTCATACGTCTGTTCCCAATTCCTGCCATACGCTGAAATCGTGCCCACTGTTTCATCCGTTGCCGGCGTAATCACTGCATAGTAGGCATCCATAAGTTCTGCATCTGGGACGGTAAATACAAGATCATTGCCGGAAAATGCAAGATTTCCCTCAAATTCCACCGGAATATCATCTGCAAATCCGTGGTGACCGGTATATTTCGTGCTGTACAATTTCACATGCGCCTTATCTGCCCCTGCAAACGTTCTCGTTGCTTTGATATTTTCAATGCTGACGGTTTGTTTACCCGCCTGGCCGCCGAATAAACTGTAAATCATACCTGCGTCGTCATCCACGCTCGTCAGTCCATACAGTCTTCCGTAAGCTCCCGGTCCTTCAATATTCTCAAGCGTCAGCGGTGTTTTCTTTCCCGTCATCTGCGCATACCACTTGTATACCCACCATGCGCCGTTAGGCTTATTTGCATCCGCTGCAAGCTCATTAAGAGAATTGGCTAATCCCCAATAAGGCAGGGAGGCATAAACATCCTCCTCGTCAAAGACGGCAAGCCAGTTCACCAGTGCACCCGGATTGCCTACGTCATCAAAATTCACCGTCTCATTGACAAACAGAACCGGTTCAATGCCAGAGTTCGCATAATACGTTTCCACATAACCTTTGACCTGGTCGCAGTGTGCTTTGATGGTTGACAATTTATCCTTTTGCAGCTCATGCCAGGTTATGTACTCCGGCAGACAATGATTCTTCTGGCAGAATTCAAAAAATGTCTTGTATGCGCTGCTATTATACACGGAAAAATTAGGGCCTGCCACTTTGATAACCGGGTTAATATCCTTTACTGTGTTATAAATATCCAGCCAGTCATTACAAAAACGCGTCCAGTTTTTATCGCTGTACCAGATGCCGTCCGGCTCATTAAACAGCACAAAACTATAGGATGCAAGCTCCTCATCTGTCTTTCCTGCCGTCATCTTCCTTACAATAGCATCTACCTTCTGCCTGTAATCATCAATCCCATTATATTCATATGGCCACTCCAAATAATAGTCCTGCAAATATCCCTGAATATTCTCTACGCCGCTCTCCCGCAGATAATTATCCAGACGGTAACCATCCCCAGACGGATGCTGCTTGCCGTCCGCCACTTTTTGAATTACAAACTTAGGCCTGATTGCGCTGACTAAATCTGTAGCAGGCACGCCTGCCTCGCTGACCCCATAAAGAAATCCAGTAGAACCGTGAAGAAGCTCATTCTTGCTGTTCGCCGGGTTGGCGTCAAAGTGAAGCGTCGCTCCATAAGAAATATCTCCCACAGCCGCTCTGATTGCCTGCAACGCCTCATCCACCGCCTGCTGCGAGGTCCCTTTGAGCGCCTGTTCAGCCTTAGCTGCCGCCTCTTTAATCAAACGTTCACTGTCCGCAGACAAACCGCCCTGAGAAAGAACAACATTGGCCTCTCTCGCCTCTTTGGCAAGCTGGGCATTAGAAAATGTTGTCTCTCCTGTAATGCCATCATAGAATTTCAGTCCGGCAATTGCTGTGTCCAATTTCTCATAACTATCTCTCGTATAGAAGCTGATACTCTTAGTCTGCGCCTCCTCTACTTTATCTTCCAGCTGCTTAATCACGGAATCACGCACCGCGTAACTGTCATATGCCGCTTTCGCCTGCTGCGAGGTCAAAGCCGTGTTGTAAAATCTGAATTCATCCATCTGAGCCTTAATGTCATTATCCGTGCTGTAAACAGAACGTCCAATGGCGTTATGCTTATAAGTCTTGAGCATTGCCGCATTGTCGGCAAACAGAGACGTCAAGACAGCGCTTTTGTTACTATTCCTGTCATACTTCATATTCACCTTCTGGCCATCGAGATATACCTCATAATCTGCTGGAGATACGCTGACTGTTACATGCTGCCATGCTCCTTTTGCAAATTGCTTTTCCCATACCAGCTTGAGCTGGGTACTGCGGTCGTTAAGCATAACAGATGAGTTATATCCGCTCTTTCCCTCGCCCATATCATCATTCGTATCGGAACCCACCACAAATGTGAATTCCGGTACATTCCATGCCCCATTGTCCCCGTCGTTGGAATTCAATTCAAACGGTGTTGCCGAAAAAATACGGCTATACTGGTTCGCCTGCGCGTCAATATTAATCCAAAATGAGAATGCAAAGCCTTCATTTGTCACTTCATCAAACATATTGTCCGGCAAAAGCAGGCTCCCTTTGCCTAATCCGCCGCCAGGCAGATTCAATACCTTGTTGCCTCTCTCCACATTCTCCCGCACGCCAATGCCTGTACCGCTGCCTGAAATCGTCGCCGTTATCCCCGTCTTTGTACCCTCGTTCTCCACCTTTCCATCCTTGACCTCACCGTCAAACGTAAATTCATAATACGGCTCCGGCACGGACACCTGACTGTCAGCCCGCATGCTCCCCTCCTGAACGCCCGCCGCCCATGACGGTACAGACGGCGCCATCATGCACGCGGTCAGCGCTAACGCCAACAGCTTCTTCACTACTCCTGATTTCATAATCTCCTCCTTTCCTATTAGGGTCAACCCTTCCATTCATTTAAAAGAATTGATATTGTTCATTATTGTTTTTATTTTACCACGCAAATCCTGATTTGTAACTAAAAATAATCATTCCCTGCGCTGCCCGCAGACCGGACAGCCATGCACATGTTCTGGAAGCTTCACCGTGCGGAACTCGTTTTGAAGCGCATTATAGGTCAAAAGCCTGCCGGTGAGAAGCTCTCCTGCTCCCAGAAGATATTTGATTGCTTCCAAGGCCTGAAGGCTTCCAATAACACCCGCCATAGCTCCGATAATCCCCACCTCTTTACAGCCGGGAACTGCACCCTCCGGCGGCTCCTCCTTAAAAATACAGCGGTAACATGGTCCTTTTCCCGGAACATACGTCATAACCTGCCCTTGAAAACGTAAAATGCCCGCATGGCAGAAAGGTTTTCCCCCTCTCACACAGGCGTCGTTGATTAAGAACTTTGCCGCAAAATTATCTGTCGCGTCTACGACAAAATCATACTCCCCCAGCAACTCCATAATATTCTCTTTTCCAACAAAAGTCTGGTAAGTGCGCACCGACACATCCGGGTTCATATCATGGACGGTCTCCCGGATAGATTCCACTTTGGGCTTGCCGATATCGCCCGTTCCATGGGCAATCTGCCGCTGAAGGTTGGACACGTCCACCGCATCCGCATCTGCAACGCCCAAAGTTCCTACGCCAGCCGCCGCCAGATACATGGCGGCCGGAGAACCCAAGCCCCCGGCGCCGATAATCAGAACCTTACCGTCTAATAGCTTTTTCTGCCCTTTCTCCCCGGCTTCCTGTAATACAATATGCCTCGCATAACGCTCTTTTTGCACTTCTGATAATTCCCGCATCTGTTCCGCCTTTCTTTTCTCAAATCAAACTATTAACAATACGATACTGTCCGGCATTCAATAGGTATCTAGGAAATGATGCTTTTCTCCATGTTCTTTATATGCAATAACAGTACTCAGATTCACGTTCTCCACACTTTTAAATATATTTGCCTCCACAAAAGGATTATTCTTTTTCATCCCGGCGATCAACTGTTTGATTTCCATACGTTTTGACAAACTCCGATCCTCTTCTTTTGCAACAGCGCAATTTTCCGTAAACCTACAGGCACACTGGAGAAATTGCAGCCTATTGTGGTCCCGCCAATGCTTAATATCGTCCTCCCGGATATAATACATGGGACGAATCAGCTCCATGCCCGCAAAATTTGTACTGTGCAGTTTGGGCATCATAGTCTGCACCTGGCCGCCATAGAGCATTCCCATAAGAATGGTTTCTATCACATCATCGTAATGATGTCCCAGCGCAATCTTGTTGCATCCTATTTCCCTGGCCTGGCTGTAGAGATGTCCTCTGCGCATCCGGGCGCAGAGATAACAGGGAGATTTCTCAATTTCATACACAGCATCAAAGATTTCTGTTTCAAAAACGCAGATGGGAATCCCCAGCCTTGCGGCATTCTCCTCGATAAGTTGCCGATTCCTTTTCAGATAGCCCGGGTCCATCACCAGAAATTCTAAATTAAATGAAACTTTCCGATGCTTTTGCAACTCCTGAAATAATTTGGCCATCAACATGGAATCCTTGCCGCCGGAAATGCAGACGGCAATCTTATCGCCCTCCTGTACAAGCTGATAATCCCGAACCGCCTTGGCAAATCTTGAAAACAACTGTTTATGAAATTTTTTGCGGATGCTTTTCTCTATCTCTTCCGCTGCCGGCAGTTTTTCCTGCGGCAGTATTGGCGTATCAATTGCTGTATTTTCTAACTTATGCTCCACGCTCTTTCTCCTCTCGCATGATGACATCATTATATGCGCCAACGTATTTCCCTGTCAACAAACTTTTCCCGCCACAACATCTGTGGCGGGAAAAGTTCTAAGCCTGCCGTCAGGCAGTTTCCTGACTATGAGAGCGCTTCACCTTATTTTTCTTTCTTGTATACTGCCTGAGCATCTACGCCTTTCTTCTTTAACATCTTCTTATATGCGTTGAATTTGTTTTTCGGAACCTTTACCACAGCCTTGGAATGGATTCCTTTAAATGCATTTATACCTACTTTTGACGCAGTAAGTTTCTTTGTTTTAATGGTGATTGCCTTTAGGTTTTTGCAGTTATAAAACGCCTGCTTGCCAATAGCGCCTGCTTCTGCCGGGAGCGTAACGCTTTTTAGTCTGGCACATTTATAAAATGCCTGGCCGCCGATAGTATTTAAACCTGACGGAAGTTTAATGCTCTCTAGGTTGGTGCAGTTGTAAAAGGCAAACGCCCCAAGAGATACCACATTTTTGCCGACAGTCACTTTTTTCAGCTTTTTACTCCCTTTGAAAGCATTCCCTGAAATGCTGGTTACTTTATAGACAATGCCGTCCTCCCACACTGTTGCCGGAATTACAACAGATGATTTGGGGCTGCCTACAGGCCTGTAATATGCGACTGTACCGCCTATCCCCGGCTTTGTCACCTTATATAACGCATTCTGCCCTACTACTACAGACAGAATCTCGCCTTTGCGGCGCTTGACTTGCGTAATCTGTAAGGCGTAGGCAAATCTCGTTCCTTCGGAAGATTTTATCCTGATATAATAAATCCCGGGCTCCAGTTTCACTGCTTTCGACCTGGAATACCCTGTCAAAGAACTTATCTTTGACATCTTCTCATCATACAAGACATATGACCCATCGCTTCCAGAAATCCTCTGATTATAAATCCCTGCATCAGAAATTACAAGCTTATACCAATCCTCTTTATTGGAATAGGTCATGATACCAGATATGCTTTTGCCTACCTGGATATCCTGCGGCTTATCAAAGGAATCTCCATCTGCCGCCGTGACGCCGCTGGAATAGAAAGAAACACACAGCTTGTAACTGCCTCCTCCCGCGCCATTATACGATGTGACAGCCAGATAATACGTTCCCTGAGAAAGATACTCATACATGGATGCCTTTATGGGAGACGTTTCACTTCCGTTGATACGGCTTTGGCCGTCTATACGTTTAAACTTGGAATCACATAAACTGTACTCCAAATCAGCTGCATAGGACATAAACTCAAGATTTGTTTTGCCGGCCTTGGTAATGGTAAACTTATGGTAGTTCGTTCCGCCTTGCTGCAATTCAAACTTTTCGCTCCATTCCCCTTTCACTGACAGCGCTGGAATATCGGCAGAATTGTCAGCACGTACTGTCGCTTTCACAGATAAAGGAAGTAATACTGCCAACGCTAACACACATAAGACATAACATACTACGCAACGTTTAGAACGGCCTCCCGTTACACTGCCCACGAAAGTTATTCCGTCTCATACTCTTCGCTTTTTCATAATCTCCCTCCTTTTAGTTCACTTTAATCTTAATACTTCCTTTCTTCTTGCTCCCATCTTTTGCCGTCGCCGTGATTACCACAGCGCCCTTTTTCTTCGCCGCAATCTTCCCGTTCTTGTCCACCGTGGCAATCTTTTTGTCTGAGCTCTTCCAGCTGACTTTCGTGCTGTTTGCGGTTGCGGGAGTAACCGTCAGCCCTAATATCTGTTTACTACCCTTTTTCATGGTCTTACTGCCAGATACCTGTACCTTCGACACACGCACTGCCGCCTTTGATGCAGACAGTTTTATACGTGTCTTCTTGCCATTTGAAGCCGTGGCCGTGATAATTGCCTGCCCCGCCTTCTTCACCGTAATCTTCCCATTCTTCACAGAAGCTACCTTAGCGTTTGAAGTTTTCCATTTCACTTCTTCTTTAACGCCTCTGCGCACAGCCTGCACTGCGTAGCTCTTGTTCACTTTTACTTTTAAAGTTTGGGCGTCCTTGACGCTCTGTCCATTGACCGTAAGACCCAGCTTGCCTGCCGAAACCTTTTTTACAATCTTATAAGGAATGCCGTTTTTTTGCGCGTAGCTTTGGGCATAAGACTTGTCGCTGCATTCTATGGTTGCTTTTTCACTATATAAAAAAGCCGACTTCCCTATCTTCTTTACGCTGTCCGGAATACGGACAGTTTTCAGCTTGTCGCACCAGCTAAATGCACCTTCTCCTATCTTTTCCACACCTTGCGGGATGTCAAGACTTGTGAGGTGGGTGAAACAGTGCGCAAATGCATCCGGCCCTATCTCCCGCAAGCTGTCCGGCAGGAGAATTGCTGATAAACGTGAAGCCGAAAATGCACCTTCCCCTATCTTTTCCACGCCCTGCGGAACCGTCATGGTTCCCCGTCTAAATGTTGGGCTGCATAAGAGCGTTTTCATCTGCTTGTCATAGACGACGCCGTCCACCGACCGATATACGGGATTCCCCTCTTTTACAATAATCTCTTTCAGTCCGCCACATGATATGTCATCGCACCTAAAAGAAGTTACGGTTTCTGGTATAATAAGGGTATTAATGATAAGACAACCATCGGGGTCAAAGTTACTGTCAAAACTGGTCACTGACCTGCCCTCTATCTCCGCAGGAATCTCCGCTACATCAGCCCTCGTCTTCCCAATATAATCCGTAATATATACCGTACCGTCATCGTTTATCTTATACTCCCAAGCGCCGTAGGTATAGTATTGGGGACGCCCTTTTGACTCCTTTTCCGCCTGCAATACGTCTTGTGCATACGATGTTACCGGCGCGTCTAACTGACCTGCAATACATACTGCTGCAAGCAGCAACGCAATCATTTTCTTTCTTCCTCTTTTGTTCATGTGCCCACTCCTCCTTTTCCTTTGCAGTAAATGTCCCTCACCCTCTTGTTCCTGTAGCTATCTGCTTATTTCGTCCGCCTGAACCTTAATGTTCACCTCCCTTCGCATCTTATGACATCTTAAAAATGTCCAGCCTCTATCTGATATAGTTTCCAGACACTATAAACATCATATTTTCTGAAAGCAACATAATTTCCCCTCTACTATTAATAGTCGTATTTTTTACACGGATGTCACGCATTTTTAAATTTTTTAACAGCATTATTTCACTTTAATCTTAATGCTCCCCTTCTTTCGGCTCTTATCCCTCGCCGTCGCCGTGATTACCACCGTTCCCTTCTTATTCGCTGTAACTTTGCCGGTCTTATCTACCGTGGCAGTCTTTTTGTCTGAACTCTTCCAGCTTACCTTCGTGCTGTTTGCAGTTGCGGGAGTAACCGTCAGTCCTAATACCTGTTTGCTGCCCTTCTCCATCGTCTTGCTCCCAGATACCTGTACCCTCGACAAACGCACTTCCGCCTTCGATGCTGACAGTTTTATACGTGTTTTCTTGCCATTTGAAGCCGTGGCTGTGATGGTTGCCCTGCCCGCTTTTTTCACTGTAATCTTCCCATTCTTCGCGGCGGCTACCTTGGCGTTTGAAGTCTTCCATTTCACTTCCTCCCTGATACCGCCACGCAACGCCTGTACGGTGTAGCTCTTCTTGACTTTTACTTTTAAAGCCTGGTTGTCCTTGACACTCTGCCCATTGACAGTAAGGCCCAGTTTGCCTGCCGAGACCTTCTTTACTATCCGATACGGGATGCCGCGCTTTATTGCACAGCTTTTAGCATAAGACTTGTCGCTGCATTCTATGGTTATTTTGTCGCTTTTATAGAATGCCCAGGTTCCAATCTTTTTCACGCTGTCAGGGAGGCGTATTCCTGACAGTCTGGAATACGCACATCCATATTCCCCGATTACCTCCACTCCCTCGGGAACTGTCAGTATCCCTCGTTTCCCTTCCGGGCACCACAAAAGTATGATGAGGGTGGTGATATTAATGTCTCCATCATCCTCACCAGGGTACCCGTTCTTTGCAAATCCACTCACAACTCTACCGTCAATCTCTGACGGAATCTCCACCACGGTATCTGAACCTCTATAAAGATTAATGAATATCGTACCGTTATCTTCAATGTAATACTCCCAATCTCCGTGTGTATAGGTTTTACTCCCTTTTGCTTCCCCTTCCACCTGTAACGCTTCCTCGGCAAACACCGTCCCTATTTCCCCCAAGAACCCTGTTATACATGTCGCTGCAAGCGCTAAAGCGACATATGTCTTTTTCCCTTTTTTCATTCCTTCATCCCCCTGTCATTTCTGGTAGCTGTACTTTCCCAGCTTGTTTCGATAATTGTTCGTAATCTCATTCGCGCATTTCTGGAAATCCAGCATCCGAAAGGCGCCTTCCCCATTTCCTCCATAACCGTTAAGCCCCTCGATCACAAACGGCGCCACACAGTCCCTCTTGCACTCATGAAAACGCCGGATAGTCCGGTTGCAGACAATCTGTGCAGCTTGAGCTCTTGCTCCTCCCTGCCCAATGTCGTCGTGTTTGGGATCTGTTTTTATGGAGACCCACTTGCCATCGTCTGCCAAAGTAACAATATACTGCTTTTTTTCTCCTTCTGAGGGTGAAATTAACTCTTGCTCTTGAGTTTCGTCTCCTCTCTGCTCTGTATCGGCCGCATTATACATTTCCAAAAATCCTGCATAGAAATCCTCTTCCATATCCGTCAGCTCTGCATAATTGTCATCTGTCTCCATTTCTGCTGGCTTTGCATATGCAACATCGGCTCCTGCTGCCATCACCTCTGACAAAATTACTATACCTGCCAGTAATAGGCGCCACATTCTTTTTTCATTTGTATATACCCCTTTCCTTCCCATATAATGCCTGTACTTTTCATTCTCATAAATGTAAAACTTCCCCAAATAATTATAAATGACAACTTTGGTGAAACCTTGATAAAATTTTGATAACTTCACTAATTATTCTGCAAAAAACTCGGACGCCCCAAAACAGTTTTTAACTGCCTTAGGGCGTCCGAGCCTTATCCACACATAAATTATCTGCAAATTTTTTCTACATGGTCCGTAATACCTCTTTATTTACGATACTTATAAACCTGTAAAACAACATTTCCGTCTTCCTTCAAAGTAAATGTCTCAATATACGCCGTCTGCGAGTCCTCACCGCTCATAATTCTGCGGCATTTTGCCATATTTTCCTCGTCCCTGTCAGAAAGCTCCTCTTTTCCCAAAACCCCCTCGGAAGCTAGCCCATCTGCACTGATTTCATATTGGTATGCATAATTTCCATCCGCATCCGCTGTAAGCTCCATTTCCTTTACCAGTTCCGTATTATTTTCAAAGTCTTCCAACTTCCAATGTTCGCTCTCCTTGGCTGCCTGGGCAGTCGCATCCGTTTCGTCAGAAATGGCATTCCCGGCCTCGGAAGCCGCCGTTTCCTCCTCTGCTTCTTCTGCCTCACCATTTCCATTCCATTCGTCTTCTATCTGTTTCACATATTCCTCCGCCGCTTTTTTGTCTGCTTTGCTCTTATCAAGCGGCAGCGTAAACAACGCATTGACGCCTTGATACTGTTCATTGCGGCTGATAGCTCCGCTCTGTTCATCATAAGTATAGGCGTCATTATTGTAAAACATTCCGTCATTGACGCATAAGTAAACTTGGCGATCTGCAAATTTTTCCACATTATCACATTCAGCAATTCGGTACTGAACGCCATCTTCCACCATTTCAGAATATCCGCCGCCCATCGTCACACTATTATAAATGGACGGATTCAATCCTTCTATCAAAGGTGATACGAAAAATGGGTCTTCACCGTAATCGTCCTCGCTGGTGTCTGGCCTTGGCGTACCGTCCGCATTTTCAATTGCCGTAACCACATAGGTACGGTCATTTAAAATATTCCCTGAATCGTCCATAGCAGCATATTTACTAAGATTTTCGCCTGATACAATCCCTAGTAATGTAACCCGGTAATCGCCACATTCTTGAACTTCGCCCACTGCCACGGCATCCTCGCTCTGAAATGCTGCCGCAAGCCCCTGATCCTCATTAATCTCCGCCACCTGTTGCGGCGTTAAGTATTTCCATGCCGCATACACAGACGCAGAACCTGCCACAACCACTGCCGCTGTGAGCATTGCTACTGCCGGGATTCTCATTCTTCTATTCTTTTTACTCATATTTGCGTTCTCCTTTTCCTCAATTTGCTTTATAATACTCTGATTGAGCCAGTAATCAGGCTCTTCTTTTGCAGAAAGGGCATTCTTTAATAATTCATCCATATCATATTTCATCAAAAACTACCTCCAATTCTTGCCTCAGCAGGGCACGCGCTTTGTGAAGCCGGCTTTTCACCGTACCCTGCGGTATTTCCAATACATTTGCAATTTCCTCCACAGAAAGTTGGAGCGTATAATAGAGGTACACTGGAATACGGAATTTTTCAGGCAATTCGCCAACTGCTTTTCTCACCTGCTGTTCCAGCTCTCTTTGCAGTATCACGTCTTCCACGGAAATTTCCTGCTCCAGCACATTCACTTCTGCAGCCTCCTCTGCCAGTGCACAGGTTCCGGCAATTCGCTTACGCCAGGCAAATTTCCGCCTGCGGTTTTTCCAGATACGCAGAGCTACCGATATCAAATAACTTCTGGGGTTTCGGTTATAATCAATCCCTTCCTTCAATTCCGTTGCTTTTAAAAATGTGTCCTGATAAAGATCGTCTGCCTCCTGGCAGTTTCCGGTAATCTGGCTGCAAAATGTGTATACGTCTTTTCCATATTCATGAATGCATTGTTCCAGTTGTACTTTGTCCATTGTTTCCTCCAACGGCATGCCGCCGCGCCTTACAGATATCTTTCAGGCTTTTTCTGCCCTTTCACTTATACATTGTAATAACTTTCTTTTGGGTTCAGGATTTTTGTAATCAAAATTTCTTTTTTGCAGAATACTCTCTGCAATTTTTTATGATAAAGCCATTTAATTCTGGGCTGGGTTCCTGTTTTACTCTAAGCGCCTTTCTTAATAACGGTTCTATTTCGATTTTGTTGTTATCATTCTTTGAATTATTCTTCATAAACTTTCTCTTCCCCTGTCGGCTCGTCTAAAATAAGGATTTTAGGATCGCCCAGCATCGCTTGGACAATGCCGGCTCTCTGCCGCATACCTCCAGAAAGAACGCCAATCTTTTTGTCTTTGGCATCTAAAAGATTGACAATGCCTAGAAGCTCCAAAGACCTCCCTTTTCCTTGTTCATCAGAGATCCCCTTTAATGTACACATATATAACAGGAAATCCATTACCGTAAAATCCCGGTAGAATATAGAATATTGCATCATATATCCGATTTTTGACAGAAATTCTTTACCTAATGTTTTCGCCTCCTGGCCGTCAATCAAAACCGTTCCGTTATCGCTGCCCAAAGTGCCGACAAATATATTTATCAGCGTTGTTTTTCCTGTACTGTTAACTCCTAAAAGTCCATAGACGCCTTCCTGTGATTCAGTGGTGAAATTCTTTAAGGCATACTTGCCTTTATACTGCTTTGAAATATTTTGAAATGATATTTTCATGTTAAACTCCCATTATGCTCATCCTATTGCGCGACAGGCCGATTACCCCTCAAAGCCAAAGGTTGTTATCAAAGTGCTTACCCCGCTAATACCTTGTCCAAGTACAACGATGCAGGTATTAAACTCATCCAAAATCAAAATCTGGGGGACACGCAGGAAATAAGTACTGTTGTTTTCCTTCACAGTTTCGGTATGGATGGCTTTTTCCGATGCTGTATCATAAATATTTATTGTTATACCGGCACCGCAGTCTGGCAGATCAAAAGCAAGCATAATGCACATTAATTTCTTTTTCATTATTATATTCCGCCTTTCAGTGAAAAGCACCAATGCGTCATGAAACATATTGGCTGACTTTCGCTTTTCTATTTTCTATTCTTGTTTCCTTCTGATATTATTTCTTTATAAGACTGGCACACTACAGAACACGTGGAGGTGAATGGCGGGGCTGTATAGCGGCGACCCCGCATTGCTATTTGTCGTCGGTCATCCGTTAAGGCATCAATGAATGGCGCATACCGCAGCCCGTAAACTTATCTCTTTCAAAGTCGACTCGATTTTGCCGGATGGCCAGTCACTGTCAGTTTTATTACTATAAAAAATCAGGGGATTACTTAGTTTAAAGATAATATATACATACAGCCTGCTGATACATTGCTTGCAGATACCCCGCAGAAAATATCAATCAACTTATTAAAAAGTACTTTTACAGATGCCTTTTAGTAAGCTGGTTGATATTTATTATTGTATTGTGTATAATAGAACAGAGATGTTTTTCTGGTTCAATAAAGAGTGTAAATTGTAAATAGAAAAGATGATAAAGTTTGTGTATTGGTGCATAATCATCCAACAGATTCCGCTTTTTCCATTGA
>CAJURU010000027.1 GCA_910588845.1 uncultured Lachnospiraceae bacterium | reverse complement strand
TAACAAAGAGAATCCCGTATTTATGCGGGTTCTGGCGTTTCGCAAACGCCTATTTTTGTGATTAGTTGAAGGGAGAGCGTATGATAAACTTAACGGAAATGATGAAAGGTAAATTTGCGGAATGGAAAGAAATGAAAGAAAGGTATCGGTTTATGGTAAAGCCTTGGCTGATATTGGTTACTCTTTATACGGTATCAATTAGCGCAATTTTGCGTGCGAATTTCAGTTATAAAGATGATATGGACAGGATTCTTAGGGGAAGAAAAGGCTGGGACAATTTTGGCAGATACCTTACCCAGTTATTAAGTAATTTTATACATGGAGACCGTTATTTGATGGATATTTCACCCCTTCCTCAGTTGCTGGCAGTTCTGCTAGTTGCTCTTTCAGGAATTATTACAGTGTATATAATAACGGAAAAGAAGAAGTTTTCTTTATTGAGTTTTGCCGCGCTTATTCCATTGGGTATTTCTCCCTATTTTCTGCATTGCCTTTCCTATAAATATGATCCTCCTTATATGGCGCTGTCTGTGTTTGCATCCATCATCCCACTGTTATTTTATAAGAAGCCGAGGCTTGTATATATTGTAACAGTAGTTTTGGGATCATTGGTAATGTGTACTACCTATCAGGCATCTTCAGGAATATTTCCGATGCTGGTGGTTCTTTTGTGCTTTAAATGGTGGAATAGCAAGGAGAAAGAAATTTGCGGGATAGTTGAATTTGCTGGTGTGTCAGCGATAGGATATCTTGCAGGATTGGGGATATTTGAAATCTTTATGCCGCCGAAGGGCTCTGCTTTAGATTATGTCTCTGTCTCTATGGTGTCTTTAGATCGGTTGTTTCCAACCATTGTGTCAAATATGTATCGGTATTTTATACAGATAAAAAATGATTTTAAGATAGAATGGATTTTTCTGGTTCTGGTTATTTTTCTGGTATTTCTGTTTGTTTGTGTGCGTGACTCGGCAAGAAATAAACCGGCTGCGGTATTTTTAGGTCTTTTGACGTTAGTTTTGATGTTTTTTTATCTTTTGGCGCGTATTCAACTTTGGAAAAACCATTGTTTGTACCCAGGGGAATGTATGGGTTTACTGTGCTTTTGGCTTTTCTAGGGATTTTTATATGCCATACCCAAAAAGCATATATGGGGAAACTGGCATGTTTGGCGCTGGGGTGGTGCTTTTTCGTATTTTCTTTTACTTATGGAAATGCGTTGGAAACGCAGAAGGAATATGCAGATTTCCGGATGGAACTGGTGATAGACGATTTGAAGGATTTGGAACTAATGCAGTCGGGAGAAGAAATAACCGTTCAGATAGAGGGGAGAATCGGTTATGCTCCTGCGATAAAAAATATGCCGAATAGTTACAGAATCATCTACAGATTGGTTCCAATGGTATTTGGAGAAACCGGTAATATGTGGGATCAGTATAAATTTTTTCATTACTATGAATTGAAAAATATCAGGCAGAATTTTGGAAGCGATGTTGCTGAAGATTTGACGGAGTGTAAGCTGCCCATACTGAAAGACACAATGTACCATACGATAAAAGGGGAGGATGGCAGAGTTTTAATAGAATTGAAATAGGGCCAGCGAGCGTGTCGGAGGCACACTCGCTGGGGCGTCCGATGTCTGATAATATAAGGTTTACCTTGCCAGAATTTCTATGATTTCCCCAACATACAGCGTATGCAGGTTGCCGTCATCCTTGCCGGAGTACCATTTTTCCTTGATTTCAGGGTCAAGAAAATGTGCTTCGGTAATGGGTATGGCGGCCATTTTTTTGCAGAGGATGTGAAAATTTGATTCATCCACATAAGGGGTGTTGTCCCGAAATCCTACCGTCATGCCGGAGGCTTTGAATTTATCCTCAATTCTGCCTGTGACAATTCCGAAATATTTCAAGTCGTTTCTGTATTTCTCATCGAAAAAGTTGCAGGAAAAATATTCTTCTCTGTCAATAAATTCTTTGGTGTACCTTTTTTCGCGGACAAAGATGAAGGCAACATTCTTTCCCCAGAGAACGCCCAAGCCTCCCCAGCTTGCAGTCATAGCGTTGACTTTTTCCTGGTTGCCCGCCGCAATCAGCATCCATTCATTTGAAATCTTAGTGAAAGGGTTGATTTCCAGTAAGTCGATTGGATAAGGTTGAAATTGATGCATAATTATTTCTCCTTTGCTAATTTTTATTTATGTACAGTATACATCATTTTATGAATTTTGCCTATCAGATTATGAAAAAAAGTTATGAACAGTATAAGCGCGGAGAATAATCTTGACAGCTATGGAAAAAAGTATAATAATTGATAGAAACGAAGAGAAGAATAGGATGGAGGAGCGATTATGGATATCAAGTTTGTAAAAAGAGACGTGTTAAAAGAGAAACCGGACCAGAGTAACCTGGGATTTGGCAAGTACATGACGGATTATATGTTCGTGATGGACTGGGATAAGGGTATAGGCTGGCATGACGCCAGGATTGAACCTTATGGACCGGTGGAAATCAGTCCCTCCTGCGTGACGCTTCATTATGCTCAAGAGACGTTTGAGGGCTTGAAAGCATATCGCACCAAAGAGGACAAGATACTGCTGTTCCGTCCGGAAATGAATGCAAGAAGAATGATTAATTCCAATGCGAGGCTTTGCATGCCGGGGTTTCCGGAGGATATGTTTGTGGAGGCGGTAGAAGCGTTGGTGAAGACGGAGCGCGACTGGATTCCTTCTGAACCGGGGACTTCCCTTTATATTCGCCCGTTTGTGTTTGCAACAGAGTCGGCATTGGGCGTGCATATGGCAATTTCTTATAAATTTATGGTAATTTGCTGTCCGGTTGGCGCATATTATCCCGAGGGCATCAATCCGGTGAAGATTCTGGTTGAGGATGAATTGGTACGTGCAGTAAAGGGCGGCACTGGCGACACCAAGTGCGGCGGCAATTATGCAGCGTCCATTTTGGGGCAGGTCAGAGCAGAGGAGAAAGGCTGTACCCAGGTACTGTGGCTGGACGGTGTCAACCGCAAATATGTGGAAGAAGTAGGCACCATGAATATCATGTTTAAAATCAATGGTGAAATTTATACAGCTCCGACAGAAGGAACCGTACTTCCGGGCGTTACCAGGGATTCTATCATCCATATCCTTAAGGATTGGGGTTATAAAGTAAATGAAACGCATCTGTCGGTAGATGATTTGATGAAAGCAGGGCATGACGGCAGTCTTGAGGAGGCTTTTGGAACAGGCACGGCGGCAGTTATCTCTCCGGTCGGAGAATTTATGTACAAGGATGATGTTGTTACGGTTAATGATTTCAAGATTGGGGATCTGACACAGAAATTGTATGATTATCTCACTGGAATTCAGTGGGGAAATGAAGAAGACAAGTATGGCTGGACCAGAGAAGTGAAATAGCAGACATATTCTGATATAATACCATAAACATCATGTCCAGGTTATGGGAGGAAGAGAATCTTATAACCAGGATATGGTGTTTTTTATCTTAATAGGAAAGGCCTTGTCACGCGAAAGCGTTTTCCTATAAGATAAAAATACTATGCGCACTTGCACAAGAGGTAAATATTGCTTCGCAATTGCGAGGGATTAGGGGAGCTGAAATGGGTCTGCCACTTTGTTCTTTGTTTTGAAAAGTTACATAATTTCTTAATAAAATAATAGAATGGAATTAAAGATTTTTCCGAAAACTAATGATAGAATACGATTATCAGATTATAAAAGAAAAGGTGTGAAACAATATGGCAAAAAAGAGAGATAAATATGCAGATGTCAATGGAAATAAAAATCGCAGTAACATGGTAGTGTTTGCCATAGCCGTATTAGCAGTATGTATCAGCGGTGTATTATGCGCCAGAAAATTGACTTTGGAGCAGAGGTATATCAGTCTCAATGAAGTAACGGTAGCAGAGTGCGCCGCTGTCTGATGGTATTTAATGCAACAGATCGCCTGCAATTCTCATGATTGCTGGGGTTAGGAAGCTGTTGCAAAAACGAATTTTTATCCCGTCAGCGTTTTTGGGGGATTTGGCCTTCAGATACAGAGCGTCGGTAGCCTAGAATAGCAATGACAATATCCACGCAGAACAGGAAAGATGCAAGGGAGTAGAACACCTGCATTTTTCCTGATATTTTTTGTTCTTTTCTTAGCGCATGAAACGCGGCAGATGCAAACAGGCCGGTCATGCCAATACTGAAAATATCAAGTAACAGTAAGGCAAAGGAGATGCCTATTGTAAATATCATAACGCAGCAGAGCAGTCCCACAGCAAAGAGGAATAAATATGCCGGTATCTGTATCAGTTTTACCATCATGTTTGTCTTGGCCAGTTCTTGTGAAGTCCACCTTCCATTTCTTGCCATCAGCAGAAATAGCATATCAAGAATATACACAATAATTCCGTCTAGTAAAATAAATCCAAGCAGAACATATACATTGTTAAAAAAGAGACGTTCCCACATAAAAGCAAAAATTCTGTTCCTGTCAGCGGTAAACAGCATCGCTGGCAGCAAAGCAATCAGATAGATGAAAAGGGTATTTCCTATGGCGGCGGCTTTTTTCATAATTATCACGCGTTCTTTCTCGTTTTTCTACAGTATAATAGAAAAAGGCCCGATTATCAATTCTTAGTTTATATATGGCACCATTTCGCCGCTTAAATCATAACTTATAAATAAGTTTATAAATTTAGAGGTAATTATGAGAAACAGCCGTTTGCGTGCAGCACAAGTAAATAATGTAGATAATGGTACAATGAAGATTCAGGTGACTTCTGCTGTGGGGTTGATTCCAGTGCAGGGTGCGAGAATCACGATTTCTTATTCTGGAGATCCACAGGATACATTGGAACAGATTTCTACTAATGCGGAGGGCCAGTCTGAGGTTCTTACATTGGCAGCTCCGCCGCTGGAATACAGTATGGAGCCGGAGCAGACAACACAGCCCTATGCGGAATATAATGTGGTGGTGGAAGCGGAGGGCTATCGCCCTGTGAGTATTGAAAATGTAGATGTATTCTCAGGGGAATTGTCCCTGCAAGATGTGCGGATGGAGCCGCTGGAGGTTTCCGAGGAAGAGAAAAACATTGTTATCCCGGCAAACACGTTGTTTGGGAATTTTCCACCAAAGATTGCAGAGGCAGAAATTAAGCCTGTAGATGAAAGCGGTGAGATTGTCCTCAGCCGCGTGGTCGTGCCGGAGTATGTGATTGTCCATGACGGAACGCCGGGGGACTCGACGGCCGGTGATTATTATGTGCGATATAAGGATTACATTAAAAATGTGGCGTCCAGTGAAATTTATGCCACCTGGCCGGATAGCACTATTCGGGCGAATATCTTAGCTATCATGTCCTTCACCTTGAATCGCGTGTATACGGAGTGGTACCGCAACAAGGGGTATGATTTTACGATCACATCGTCCACAGCATATGACCACAAGTGGGTGTATGGCAGAAATTATTTCGACAGTATTTCCCAGGTGGTGGATGAGATGTTTACCAATTTCCTTTCAAGGCCCAATGTGCGCCAGCCTATCCTCACGCAATATTGTGATGGGCAGCGTGTTACCTGCCCGAACTGGTTGAGCCAATGGGGATCCAAATATCTGGGAGACCAGAATTATTCGGCAATCCAAATTTTGCGCTATTACTATGGAAGCGATATGTATATCAATGAGGCGGAGGAAATTTCCGGTATTCCAGCGTCCTGGCCGCGGGAGAACCTTACCATTGGTTCCAGTGGGGAGAAAGTGAGGCAGATGCAGGAACAATTAAACCGGATTGCCAGAGTGTACACGTCGATTCCCAGAATTTCTGCCGACGGTTCTTTTGGGCCGGCGACTGCGGAGGCTGTCCGCAGGTTCCAGTCTGTGTTCGGTCTGCCGCAGACAGGAGTAGTTGACTATCCTACTTGGTATAAAATTTCAGAAATTTATGTTGGAGTTACCAGGATTGCGGAATTAAATTAATGTAAAGTACAATTGATTTAATTTAATCATGCATTCATTTTCATGAAATTCTCAGGTACTTTTGGGGCATACTTTCTATGTCAGCGATAAATTGTCTGGGCTTTGCTATCGGAAGGTTTCGATTTGCCAATGTTTAGAAGTTTTCCATAGCAAAGCTTTCACACAAAAGGCTGCATATAAACAAAAGGAGGCAGATATCATGAAGTTTTATAAGTGTAGCGAATGTCAGAGCATAGCTATGGAAATTGTGCCCGGAGAATCCGCAGGCGGCAAAGTGTTTCAGGAATTGAAGGCGAATACCACCGATGCTTCCGGGGAAAAGCATGTCCCGGTAATTACGAATAAAGGCGGTAAAGTACAGGTTAAAGTGGGAGAGTTGGAACATCCGATGCTGCCGGAGCATTACATTATGTGGATATTCCTGGAAACGGAACAGGGCGGCCATCTGCGGCTGCTTTCGCCTGGAGACAAGCCGGAGGCAGAGTTTACGTTAGATGACGGTGATAAGGCCGTTGCCGTGTACGAGTACTGCAACCTGCATGGACTCTGGAAAGGCGGCTGCTGACAAAAGGTCGTCATCATTTACAGGAAATGCCATTTGCTGATGAGCAGAAAAAGACGAATAATGGAGTGGCGTCATCTGGGCCCTCGGCACATTGCGCGTGCCGGGGGCCTTATTTTGGCATGAAGAACTTTCGGTACAATATATATTTTCTGAAATAGAAGTTCTGAACCGAGGTTAAAGAAAAAGGTCTCAGTGTGGTAGACTTTGCGATAGACATGGTTTATAATGATACTACTTATTGAAAGAGATTACGGAGAGGATGTAGAAAATGAATACAATTTTTTCACAGGAAGAGACTAATACCGGAAGGCAGAGGGAATTCGATTATTTGAAGGGCATTTTCATGTTGTTTATTTATCTAATCCATGCATTTCAGGCAACAATGTCCCCAGAAGATCCCATTATCCAGGGAATTTATATATTTGCAACGATGTCTGGCGCGGCTATTTTCATCTTTGTTATGGGAGTTGGAACTGTTTATAGCAAGAATGCATCGCCGGCGGAATTTGTAAAAGGCGGCGTCCGCATGATAGCCTATCAGTATTTGAATAATCTTGCCTATGTGGCGGCGCTGCTGCTGCCTTATCCCTTCGTTTCAGGAAAACTGCCAGAAACCGGGACAGAGAGTTTTAAGTTTCTGTTAGAGATGTATATTCAATATACCAACATCTTTTTTATTACCGGAATCATATATCTTGTATTGGCATTGTTAAAGAAGCTGAATATGAAAATTGCAGGGTATGCGATAATCGGCGCAGTTTTTAGCATAGCGGCTCCTTTCCTCTATGGAACGCCGGTAGACGTGCCGGTAATCGGGTATATAGTAAAACTCCTGATTGGAGAAGCAGACTTTGTTTCCTTTACGCCGCTCTATTTTTTGTCTTATGCATTGTTTGGAAGCGTTTTTGGCAAAATACTGCGGCACGTTAAGGATAAAGTGAGATTTTACAAAATGCTGGCGGTTCCCAGTATTGTGATAGCCATCGTATGGTGGGCATTGGTATTTACAAAATACGGTTTGGATCTGCCGGAAATGTTTGCAGTGTTCAGTGTTTCGTATACGCATCCCAATCTCTGGCATGTATTAGCAAGCCTTGCGCATATATTCATTTTTGCCATAATCTTTTTCGTCTTAGAAGAAGCTCGCAGAAAGGATGGCAGACCGTGTGAACCCAAGAATCCCATTGCCAGGCAGCTTCTTTATTACAGCAGACATATTTCAAAGTATTATGCCCTGCATGTAACAGTGTATTTCGTGGCTCTTGGATTACATGGTTATGAAGGTTTTAAGAGTTATCAATGTTGGCTCCTTGCCTTGCTGTCAATTCTGGTTACGGAGTGTATGGTAAGGGGATACAACTATTTGTCAGAAAAAATAATAAAGAGGAACAAAGCCTGAGCTTAACGGCCCAGGCTTTTTTATCTTATAGGAAAGTAGTTGCAGAGCGACTATTCCCTATAAGATAAAAAATAATAATGCGCACTCGTGCAAGAGGTATTAGTCGCTAAAGCGACTGCACTCGGCGCAGCAAAGTGTGCAATCCCCTCAAGATTGAGGGGTAGGGGAGTTGATGCGGGCTTGCCCACTTTGTTCGGTATTGGGTCTGTACTTAGCAGCCGGGGCTGTAAGATATATATACTGAAAGGTTATAACAGGTGAACTAGGGGGAACTTCTGATATGGCATTGTATTTGGTAAAATAAAGCCGGAAAGAAAACAGAGGCAAAGTTTAATTACAGCTTTTAGGCATTATTTTAACCGAAGACCGGTCCGGCGGTTTTTGGTATTTTTTACTTTGTTAAGAAGGTGCAATATATAGCTGTTGTTAGTGTTGTTGGTAATTAGCTCGAAAATGAGAAAAAAATTATCAGAAATGACAACACTTACAACGGGTATAGTTATATAATTATTGTACAATAGCCATAAAAGGAGGAATAGAGTATATGAAATGGAAAAAAATAATCTGTATCATATTGGGCTTGCTGTTGTTTAGCTCAGGCATTTGTGTAGATGATGCATTTCAGGTACAGGCACAGAGCAGTGCAAATGCAGAAGTGCGGGAGACTTTGAATTTCAATACGGATTGGCTCTACAGCAGTATGGATTATGAGAATGGTGAGGCGGTAAGGCTGGATGACTCCGGCTTTGACAAGGTTTCAGTGCCCCATGCCAATACAATTTTAGAGACGCATAAAGGCAATGATTTTCCGAACGAGATTGCTTCTTACCGTTTTGTTTCCTGGTATCGCAGGCATTTTACTTTGCCGCGGCAGTATACAGGGAGAAATATCACGGTGGATTTTGAAGGCGTTGCCACAATCGCGGACGTATATCTGAATGGCGAACTGCTGGCAAACCATAAGGGCGCGTATACCGGATTCTCAGTAGATATCACAGATAAGGTATATACAGACGGAAGAGAAAACATACTTGCGGTACGTGTGAATTCTGAGCGGCAGCCCCAGCTTCCGCCAGAAGGTGGAAACGTGGATTACTGCCTGTTTGGCGGCATTGTCAGGGATGTTACCATGACAATCACAGAACCCGTTTATGTGGAGCGGGTATTTGTCACCACTCCGGATCTTACCGAGGAGAACGGCGTGGTAGCTAACAGCGTGGATATTCAGAACAATTCCAAACAGGGCAAAGCTTATACGGTTGAGACAACGGTGCTTGACAGGGAAGGCAAAACGGTTGTCTCTGCGTCAAAGAAAGCAGATGTTCCGGCAGGGCAATTGACAAATGTGCAGATAACCACCAGTGCAATTTCCAGTCCGCATTTGTGGGATGTGGACGACCCATATCTGTATACGGCTGTTACGAAAATTAAAGACGGAAATACAGTTATTGATACATACAATACCAGGTTCGGTATGCGTTTTATGGAATTTAAGACTGGGCCGGAGGATGGAAGTTTCTATCTGAATGGCAAGAAAATTGAGATTATCGGTATTAACCGTCATGAGCAGTGGTCCTGGATTGGGCGCGCCGTGCCCAATAAATTGCAGGAGCGGGATGCTGATCTGATTAAAGCAGACGGCATCAATGCTGTGCGCTGTTCCCATTATCCACAGGATCCGTCTTTCCTGGACCGCTGTGATGAGATTGGGCTTCTTGTGTTTGAAGAGCCGCCAGGATGGCAGCATGTGGGCAATGATGAGTGGAAAAACAATTTTAAGAAGAATCTGGAAGAAATGATTCTGCGTGACCGTAACCATCCTTCCATCATCAGTTGGAGCACAAGGCCGAATGAATCTTCCTCTAAGGGGAATCTTGCATTTAACCGCGAGTGCGAGGCGATATCTAAGGAACTGGACCCTACAAGGGTAACGCATGGCGTGCGTTGGGAATTTGGTATGCCGGGAGCTGCGGACAGCGATACGCCGGATAATGACGTGGTTGTCAATGACCTTCTGACTGTCAATTACCGCTATCCCGAGAATCCGCCCCATATTCCCTACATGGTTACAGAACATTCCAACGACTGGTGGGGAGACGGCTATTCCTGGGCGAAAGATGGGGAAGCTATCAAATTTATTGATTCTTTTGCCGAACCTTTGGATTATTTCTATCGCAACGATAAGGTGGCAGGCGGCTTTGGCTGGAGTATGTTCGACTATGACAATGAGGTCAATTATACCAAGACCGGACATGTATTTTACAGTGGGCTTTATGATATTTTCCGCCACGAGAAAGCGGTTGCTTATCTTTACAGGTCCCAGAAAGAACCGGGGGATGTTCCCTTAATCTATATTGCAAACAGCTGGACAAAAGAGGGAACCAACACGGATTCTATTTATGTCTTGAGTAATTGCGACGAAGTGGAACTGTTTGTGAACGGCGCGTCGAAAGGGAAGATAAAGCCCAACAAATATATCAATCTGCCCCATCCGGTGTATGAATTTAAGGACATCACTTTTGCGGAAGGAGAAGTGAGGGCGGTCGGTTATATTAACGGCAAGCAGGCGGGCGAGTTTGTGCGCAAGACGCCCGGGGCGGCAGTGCGTCTTGTTGCCGAAGCCGATTATAGCACGCTTACTGCAGATGGAACGGATATGACGAGCGTATCGGTTACCGCGGTGGACGCAGAGGGAAATCATGTGCCGTTTGCATCAAATAAGATTAATGTTGTACAGACAGGCGGCGTAGAAACTACTTTGATTTCAGAACGGAATGTGGAACTGGAGAACGGAAAAGCTGCTTTTCTGGTTCAGTCGAAGCGTGATTCGGTAGGAAATGCGCAGTTTACAGTTACCTCGGAGGGATTGGAGCCGGCGTCTGTAGATATTTCCGTCAATCCGTTTACTGCGGATAACCTTGTTCCGGCTGTGCAGACAACAGGAGCGGCAGCGCTGAAGTTTGCAAACTCTTATGCTGTCAATGACAGCAGGAGAGGGGATGGGCTTTATGAATTCGATTACCAGGGAGACGGCTGGATATATGCCGGTGAAAAGACTGCGCACCAGGGCGATAACCATTATTCTAACCAGGCGGGCGATACCATCAATATCCGTTTTGTTGGAACGAATCTCAAATATTATGGCGCGAAAGCCAATAACCATGGAATTGCTGCATTTTCCCTTGACGGCGGAACAGAAACGAATGTGGACTGCTATGCGGCAAACAGGGAGGCAAATGCGCTGCTCTTTGACACGGGCGTCTTAGCGTACGGGGAGCATGTAGTAAAAGTCCGGGTGACCGGAGAGAAGAACGCCGCGGCCTCAGACTACTACTTTAATGCAGACAAGATCGAGGTGTCCGCGGGAGGCCGGCAGAATGTGGTGAACGACCATACGCAAGGAGACGGAGAATTCCAGTTTCATTATTCCGGCGTTTGGACGCCCAGCACAGACGCTGCTTGTTACCAGGGAGATAATTATTGGTCCAATACAAAAGACGCTTACCTGACGTTCAAGTTTACGGGTACGTCTGTGAAATATTACAGCACAAAGGCGGGAAATATCGGTATGGCGGCCTTCTCCATTGACGATGGGGAGGAGCAGTTAGTTGATCTTTACCAGGCGAACAAAGCGGATCAACAGCTGGCGTACGAAGCGGGCGGTTTAACGCCCGGTTCCCACACGCTGAAAGTCCGGGTGACCGGAGAGAAAAATACTGTGGCGTCAGACTGCTGCGTGGTAGCGGATAAGATTGAAGTATTTGATGGAGAAGAAACTTGCAGCCACCAAAGGACAGAACTTTGGAATAAGGTGGCGGCCGACTGCACGAAAACAGGATATAGCGGAGATACATACTGTCTGGACTGCGGCGGGAAGATTTCCCAGGGAAAGGCAGTCAAAGCATCCGGCCACCGTTGGAACGGAGGGGTAATTACAAAGCAGCCCACGGCGGCCAAGACGGGAATGAAGACTTTCACCTGTACGGTCTGCAAAGCAACAAAGACGGAGACTGTGGCAAAGCTGGCTGTACCGAAGAAAGGAAGCAAACTGAAAGACGCTTTCTCGAAAGCGGAATATAAGGTATTGTCGGCGAAGGTTTCTAAAGGGAAAATAACCGGGACCGTATCTTATGTTAAACCGCAGAATAAGTCGGCGAAAACTGTGAGCGTTCCGGCTAAGATAACTGTAAACGGCGGCGTCTATACGGTAACTGCCGTTGCCGACAAAGCATTCCGCAACAATAAGAGAGTAACGAAAATAACGGTTGGAAATAATATTAAGAACATCGGCAGCAGCGCATTTTATGGCTGCAGTAAGCTGAAAACGGTAACGATAGGCAAGAATGTAGAAACTATCGGCAACAGCGCTTTTGGTAAATGTACGGCTCTGACGAAGATGACAATTCCAGCCAAAGTGAAGAAGATTGGCAAGCAGTCGTTCTACGGCTGTAAGAAATTGAAAACTATTACGGTTAAGACGACGAAGCTGAAAAAATCTTCCGTCGGCAGCAATGCATTTAAGGGTATCGGCACGAAAGCGACGATCAAAGTACCTAAGAGCAAATTGAAATCTTACAGCAGTATTTTCCGGGCGCGCGGCGCAGGGAAAAAGGTGAAAATAAAGAAGTAAAACAGTGTTTTTGGCAGCTCTGGCATTAAGGGCATCCGTGAAAAAGAGAGGGTGTAGAAGATATGAAGAGAAAATGGAAGAAGCAAATCAGTATATTGTTATGTCTGTTTTTAATATGTACGAATCTTTTTGTTGGAAATGTAACTACGGTATATGCCCAGGAAAAAGGGGAGGACGCGACGGCCTCCCCTGCGGCGGCGCCGTATGATAAGGTTTATGTCTTTGACGACATGAATACCAAAGACGCGGAGTATGAAGGGAAAGAGTACTGCCAGATTGAATACATCGGTACTTGGACAGGAGAAGGGCAGAGTGAAGGCGGCGCCGGGTGTTATATGGGCACCGACCATTGGACGTTCGGGAATGAGGCTGCCTGTATCATTACCTTCGTGGGAACAAATCTGAAATTTTATACAAGGACAAATGATGACTTTAAGACGGCAGATTTTTCTGTTGATGGGAAAGTTATACCGGATGTGAACTTTTGCTCAGAGAAAAAGGAACATAACGTATTCCTCTATGACACCGGCGTCCTTCCCTATGGGGAACATGTGCTGACGATTACCGCGAAAGGGCTTATCGTTGTTGACCGGGTAGAAGTGTCCTGCCCTTATGCAGCAGTAAATGACGTAGATGAAGGAACCGAGGCATTAGAGATTAATTACGGCGGCAGATGGCATTACGAGGCTGTTGCTCAGCCTGAAAACTGTACGCATGGATTTGCCTCGAAAGTAAAGGATTCCTCCTATAAGAAAGATGTACATTGGGCGGATAAAAATGAGGGGGAAGCGTCCCTTGAATTTAAGTTTTATGGCACGTCTGTAAAATATTATACGGAAAGCGGCTCTGCACAGATAAAGGCCTTCATTGATGGAGAACAAGCGGCAGATAATCTTTCTATGAATACAGAAACGCCCAATCAGGGGCTGGCATTTGATTCTAACGATTATAAAGCGTTGGATGCGGGTCTGCACACGCTGAAGGTGGAACTTGTCAGCGGCGTACTGGTGTCGGACCGCATTGAGGTATGTTGCAGCCATAAAAACGAGGAACAAGTTGTCGTCAATAAGAAAGAGCCGCTATGTGAGGAAGATGGCTACAGCGGAGATAGCTGCTATAAAGACTGCGGCGAGAAGATTTCCGACGGGCAGGCAGTTTTGGCAAAGGGGCACACCTGGGACGCGGGAGTGGTGACCATAGAGCCGACGGAGGAAGAGGATGGAGAAAAGACGTATACTTGTACGGAATGCCATAAAACCAGGACAGAAACGGTTAGTTTCTCATGCAGCCATGAAAATAAGCAGGAAAGACATAAAGAAGCAACCTGTACAGAAGCGGGGTATAGAGACGCCTACTACTGTCCGGATTGCCAGAAAATGATTTCTGAGGGAACGATTATAGAAGCCCTGGGGCATGATAGGGAGGTCAGAGGCCGGAAGGAAGCAAGCGGCACGGAAGACGGATATACCGGCGATACATATTGTAAGAGATGTGAAGAGTTCTTAGAGAGCGGAGAGGTCATTCCTAAGGCTTATGCTGTGGTGAATGATGCAGTTACAGGAACGGGAGAGCTGCAATTTAACTATATCGGAACATGGGCTGCCGGCACAGGCACGGAGAATTGCTACGAGGGGGATAACCACTGGTCCGATACCACGGACGCCGCCCTTGAATTCAAATTTCGCGGCGCCTCGGTAAAATTCTACAGCCAGAAGGGAAATAATCTTGGCTATGCGGGCTTTTCCATTGACGGCGGGGAAGAGGAGAAAATCAATATGTACCAGGCGAATAAACAGGATCAGGTATTGATTTACCAATCCCACGACTTACAGCCGGGAGAGCATACGCTGAGAGTCCGTGTAACCGGTGAAAACGGCGCGGGCCCGGGCACGAATGTTGTTGCAGATAGGATTGAAGTGTAATTCTTGTTCCGGGGCAGGAAATACCAGTTTTGGGGCATGAAGAGGGATCGCGCAATATAGACGCAACCTGTACGCTGCCAGGATACAATGGGCAGATATACTGTACGAGATGTGGAGAGATTATCAATCCGGGTGAAAAGGCGGCAGCTTTAGGCCACCAGTGGGATGAGGGCACAGTGACAACGGAACCGACAGAGAGCACAGAAGGAGTGAAGACATTCACTTGTACCCGCGCAGGCTGCAGTGAAACTATGACGGCGCCCTTACCGGCGACAGGCGGCAGTGATTGCCGTCACGAGCATACAGAAGTGAGAAGTCAGGCGGCGACTTGTACGGAGGATGGTTATGCAGGAGCTGTCTATTGCCGGGATTGCCAGAAAATGATTTACGGGGGAGAGGTGGAAGAAGCGCTTGGGCATGACCAGGAAATCCGCGGCAGGATTGAGGCCAGCGGCGTACAGGATGGGTATACCGGGGACACATATTGTAAGAGGTGTGAGGAACTTCTTGAAAGCGGTAAAGCGATTCCCAAAGCCTACGCTGTGGTGAACGACGCGGCTTTGGGAGACGGGAAATCAGAGTTTAACTTCTCAGAGGGCTGGACCTATGAAAAGGCAGATTCTTCCGTAGGCTGTTATGAAGATGATAATCATTGGTCGGACGCCGAGGGAGCCGTCCTGACGATTCAGTTTACAGGAACTAACGTAAAGTATTTTGCGCAGAAGGCTGCCAACCTTGGATACGCGGCTTTTTCCATTGACGACGGCGAGGAAGAAGAGATTAATCTTTATCAAGCTGAGAAAGAGAATCAGGTTCTGATATATGAGTCCGGGGATTTACAGCCGGGAGAGCATACGCTGAAAGTGCGCGTAACCGGGAAAGCTGGCATAGAAGGCGGCACGGGCGTTGTGGTAGCAGATAAGATAGAGGTATATTGCAATCATCAGGGCGAAGAGGCAAATGAGCGCAATACGGCAACGTGTACGCAGGCGGGAAACATCGAGACTTACGGGACAATTTGCGGGCAGCAGGTTTCCCAGGGGGAGCCGTCGGCGGCGCTTGGGCATGAAGAAAGCGTCCGGGGCAGGAAGGATGCGGATTGTACGGAAGCAGGACATACGGGAGAGACGTATTGTGAAAGGTGCAATCAAGTCCTTAATCCCGGCAGCGAAATCCCCGCGTTGGGCCATCAGTGGGACGAAGGAGTAGTGACGAAACAGCCGACTACTGAAAAGACTGGGGAAAAGGTTTATACTTGTACCGTGTGCAAGGTTACGGATATAAAGATTTTGCCGAAAAAGGAAGCGGCAACAACAAAGCCAACTCCTCAAGCGCCCAAAAAAGGGAGCAAACTCAAACATACTTCCTCGAAAGCAGAATATAAGGTATTGTCTGCGAAGGTTTCTAAAGGGAAAATAACAGGAACCGTATCTTATATTAAACCGCAGAATAAGACGGCGAAGACAGTGAAGATTCCGGCCCAGATTACGGTAAACGGCGGGACATACAAGGTCACAGCCATTGCGGACAAAGCGTTTTGTAACCATAAAAAATTAACGAAAGTAATTATCGGCAATAATGTCACAAAAATTGGAGTAAAAGCATTTTATAATTGCAAGAAGCTCAAAACCGTAACGATTGGCAAGAAAGTGGAAACTATCGGCAACAGCGCTTTTAGCAAATGTACGGCGCTGACGAAGATGACAATTCCGGCCAAAGTGAAGAAGATTGGTAAGCAATCGTTTGCAGGTTGTAAGAAGTTAAAAACCATTACAATTAAGACGAAAAAGCTCAAGAAATCTTCCGTTGGCAGCAGTGCGTTTAAGGGAATCAGCACGAAAGCGACGATCAAAGTACCTAAGAGCAAGTTAAAATCTTACAAGAGTATTTTGCGTTCGCGCGGCGTAAGCAGAAAAGTTAAGATAAAAAAAGTTTAAAGAATTAGTTCCAATAAGGCAGATTTTGTGGTAAAATACCATCTGATTATAGGTTTTTAGGCAGTCCTGTATATGGAAAAGCCCATAAACGCCGGGTTTCGGCAGGAAAAGAAGACTGTAAGAAAGGAAGGTATATAAGGCAGAATCTGCCTTATAGTAATGGAGGATATGATAAAAGTAGTAAAATTTGGCGGAAGTTCCCTGGCAAGCGCCGGGCAGTTTTCAAAGGTAGGAAAGATTATCCGTGCGGAAGAAAGCCGCAGATATGTGGTTCCCAGCGCGCCTGGGAAACGCAATGCCAAAGACACGAAAGTGACAGATATGCTGTATCAGTGTTATGCGCTGGCGGAGGCAGAAGAGAATTTTTCAACTGCTTTGCGCAAAATCAGGGAGCGTTATGAGGCAATTATCAATGGGCTTCACCTCAAATTATCTTTGGTCAAGGAATTTGAGGAGATTGCGGAGAACTTTAAGAACAAGGCGGGCGAAGATTATGCCGCTTCCCGCGGGGAGTATTTGAATGGAATTATCATGGCAAATTATCTGGGGTATGAATTCATTGACGCTGCACAGGTCATCCGCTTTGACGACAAAGGAGAATTTGATGCTGATAAGACGAACGAGATATTAGCGGCACGCCTTAAGGGATGTGAGCGTGCCGTGATTCCCGGATTTTATGGCGCCAAAGCAGACGGCACGGTTAAGACGTTTTCCCGGGGTGGCTCCGATATCACGGGCTCTATTGTCGCCAAAGCGGTTCAGGCGGATATCTATGAGAATTGGACCGATGTTTCAGGTTTTTTGATTGCAGACCCGCGTATCATTGACAATCCTAAGGGGATTAAAGTGATTACTTACCGCGAGCTTCGCGAGCTTTCCTATATGGGGGCTACGGTTTTGCATGAAGATGCGGTATTTCCGGTGCGCAAAGCAGGAATTCCCATCAACATCCGCAATACAAATGCGCCGGAGGACGAGGGTACGCTGATTGTGGAAAGCACCTGCCGTATGCCTGATTATACGATTACTGGAATTGCGGGAAAGAAAGGGTTCGTGGCCGTAAATGTCGACAAAGATATGATGAATTCTGAGGTGGGCTTCGGGCGCAAAGTACTTGAGGCGTTTGAGAAATATGGCATTTCCTTTGAACATTTGCCCTCCGGGATTGATACAATGACTGTCTTTGTACACCAGGAGGAATTTGAGGGCAAAGAACAGCAGGTATTGTCCGCCATTCATCGTCTGGCGCAGCCTGACAGTATAGAGCTGGAAAGCGACATCGCTTTAGTTGCAGTGGTGGGACGCGGTATGCGCTCCACGCGGGGAACAGCCGGGAGGATTTTTTCTGCGCTCGCCCATGCGAATGTCAATGTCAAGATGATTGACCAGGGTTCGAGTGAGCTGAATATCATTATCGGCGTTAAGAGCTGTGACTTCGAGACGGCAATCCGCGCCATCTACGATATCTTTGTGGAGACGCAATTGGCCTAAGGAGGGACCCAGCGAAGCTGGGAGGATGCCTTAGGCCTCTTGGAACAGCCAAAGAAGTAAATTGGCCTAAGGAGGAAGGTTTTCATGACTCCATCAGACAGAAAACGCCTGATTGCAAAACATGTGCGGGAGTTCTCACGCAATGGGAGGATGCAGCGCTCCCGGAATTTCATACAACATGGAAATACTTCTGTGTATGAGCACAGCATCCGCGTGGCATACTACAGCCTGGGTATGGCAGATTTTTTGCATCTGCACAGAAACAGGCAGGAGCTGGTGCGCGGGGCTTTGCTGCACGATTATTTTCTGTACGACTGGCATGAGAAAGACAAAAGCCATAACCTTCACGGGTTTCGCCATCCCTTTACTGCATTAAGAAATGCAGATGCAGATTTTACTCTCAGCAAGCGTGAGCGCAATATCATCCTGCGCCATATGTTTCCGCTGATCCCTGTTCCGCCCACATGTTTAGAAGGATGGATTGTATGTATGGTGGACAAAGGATGTTCCATTTATGAGGTAATAAAATGACAGAAGGAAATCGTAAGAAAGAAATTAAGTGGGATAAACTTGATAATACGGCAAATGTTTTTCCGGTGATTGCTGGGGAGAGCATGACGAATGTTTACCGGATTTCCGTAACCTTGCAGGAGGAAGTGCAGCAGGAGCTTTTGCAGGAAGCCTTACAGCGTGTATTGCCCTGGTTTGACATATTCCGCGTGCGCATTCGTTACGGCGTGTTCTGGTATTATTTTGAGACGAACCAGAAACCCGCCCCGGAGGTGAAAATGGAGTACCGATACCCTTGTCAGTATATTTCACCTAATCGGAACCGTAATTACCTGTTCCGGGTAAATTATTACAAAAACCGGATTAATTTAGAGGTCTTCCATGCGCTGACGGATGGCATGGGAGGCATTACTTTTTTGCGGGAATTGACTTACCAATATCTGCGTCTTGCACATCCAGAACTGAGGGAGAAGATGGGCGACGGCCTTTGCAGCGACACGTCCTTAAACCGCGAAGACAGTTACCTGAAGAATTATAAAAAGAGCCATAAGAAAGGTTATAAGACGGCGCGTGCTTTTCAGGTCAAAGGGGAAAAGCTGCGTCCGTTGGAACTTGGCGTGATGCATGGGTATATGCCGATTCCCGAATTGAAAAAGGCTTGTCGGAAATACGACGTTTCTATCAACGAATATCTGGCAGCGTCATTTTTATGGAGCATTTACCAGGAATGTTTACAGGGGGCGCCCTCCAAACGTCCGCTCAGTTCCTGTGTGCCGGTGAATCTGCGTCCATATTTTAATTCTATAACCATGAAGAACTTTTTTGTCATTGTGTCCGCGGTGTTCCATCCGAAAGAAGAAAGCTATACATTTGCGGAGGTTGTGCAGATTGTGGCCGAAAGTCTGCGCAGCCAGATTAACAGGGAACATTTAGAGAACCTTTTTGCATATAATGTGTCGAATGAGAAAAATTTTGTTTTGCGTGCAGTGCCGCTGTTTATAAAAAACATTGCCATCCGTTGGATATACAGGACCAGTGCGCTTGCCAATACGACGACCGTTACCAATATTGGAAACATTCAAGTCAAGGAGGAGTATCAGGATTATATCAGGGATTTCAGCGCCATGTTGTCCATGTCTGAGGGACAGAACATCAAGGGCACGATCTGTTCCTATCGGGACACAATGGTTTTTACGATTAGCAGTAATCTTGCAGATGTATCTGTACAGCGGGGATTTTTCCGGCGGCTTTCCCAAGACGGCATCCCAGTGCGGATTGAAACGAATGGAGTGTATGACGAATGAGAGTTTGTAAGAAGTGTCATGTAGAAATATTAGATGAAACCAGCGTATGCCCTCTTTGCAACAGTGTGCTGGAGGTGTCGGGGCAAGAAGAGTGGCATAATGGTTATCCAGATGTGAAAGCAGTTTCCAAAAAGCTGGGTTTTGTGGTACGCCTGTACAGTTTTCTGGCGATTATCATTGAAGCATCCCTGATTATCATCAATTATCTGACTTATCGTGGAATCTGGTGGTCTGCCATCAGCGGAATTACTATTCTTTATTTTTTCATAACTTTGAAATATTCCTTGCAGAAAAATAACGGCTATAAATCGGTGATTCTCGTACAGCTCATCGGGGGAGTGCTTTTAGTAATCGCTGCGGACAATATTGTAGGGTATCAGGGCTGGTCGGTTAATTATGTACTGCCGAGCGCGATCTTGTTATTGAATGCTACGATTGGTATATTAATGATTGTCAATATGTCTAACTGGCAGAGTTATCTCCTGTTGCAGATTTTTACGGTTCTTTTATCGGGCGGCTGTGTGCTGCTGTGGAGATTTGGCGTAATCACAAGCCCGGTTCTGACACTGACAGCATTGGCTGTCTCCCTCTGTATGATCCTCGGGACATTGATTTTTGGTGAGCGCAGGGCTAAGACGGAGCTGAAACGGCGTTTCCATGTATAAAGGATGCCGAAGTTACGGAAAGGAGAAAAACATGCAGGAAGTCAGCGTACGCGGAAGAGTTATCCGGGACATGATTGCACATGTGACAAACGACAATCTGATAGGCAGGAAAATTAAGACGGGGGAACTGCGTAAGAAATTGGTGGAGCCTAAGTGGAGATGCCCGGAATGCTTCAGGATGACAGAGATTATCATGCCTAAGTTCCAAATGGAGTATCTCTGCCGAAGGGAGAAGCCAAGGACAGATTATGTGATTTTGCAGCTCCATGGCGGCGGCTATATCGGCGCCATGCGCAACGCCTATCGCTCTTTTGCAGGTCTGTACTGTGAGGTCAGCAAAGGTATGGATGTGCTGACCATTGATTACCGTGTGGCTCCCGAAGATCCTTATCCTGCGGCGTTAGAGGATGCTGTGGAGGCTTATAAATGGCTGCAAGATGCAGGTTGGCGCAGCAGGCAGATTATTGTGGTGGGCGATTCGGCAGGCGGAGGCCTTGCCCTTGCCCTCTGTATGTATCTGAAGGATCATAATAAACGGCTGCCCGGCGGCCTGGTATTGATGTCGCCCTGGGCAGATTTGACGGCAAGCGGGCCGTCGTATATAGATAATTATGAGAATGACCCGCTGTTTGGCAACACAACCGACAGTCTGATTTATAATCGGGATTACGTCGGCGTGCATGATGTGAAAGACCCTTATATTTCACCGATGTTCGGGGAATACTGGGGATTTCCTCCAATGCTCATTCAGGCAGGTTCCATAGAAATGTTATTGAGCGATTCTATCGGTGTTGCGCACAGAGCGAAACAGCAGGGCGTGAAAGTTCGCCTGAGCATTTATGAAGGCATGTTTCACGTATTCCAGATGGGTATGATGATGATGCCTGAATCGAAGCGGGCATGGAGAGAGATTGGCAGATATTTTGAAGTGGTGACGAGGAACTGAGGTTTACCAATGCGGCTTTACAGGAAAACGTTAATTTGAATGGGTCGTCCGGGAATGATGCTTGACAATCAGTGAGTTGGAAAATTATAATAGAAATGGTAAGAAACGGATAAAGAGAAAGGTGGCACATATGAGAAAAACAAGGAAGATTATGGGCATACTGTTATCATGGATAGTATTGATGGGTATTTTCCAATTTATGCCGATTTATATAGATGAGGGCAGGGTTTACGCAGCAGAACAATCAGGAGATAACAGTTTGTCTTCTCTAAGTATATCGCCAGGTACATTATCGCCGGCATTTCAGTATAACGTTGTCGACTATACGGCAACGGTAGGAGAAGACGTTACCAGTGTGGAGGTCAATGCCCAGCCGTCCAATGAGACGGCCGCCATTGAGTCGGTGTCCGGCAATACAGATTTGCAGGCCGGGGAGAATACCATAAGTATCGTGGTAAAAGCGCAGAATGGCACGACGGCCACTTATAAGATTGTCGTAACCAGAGGGGGAACGCAGGAAGGCGCAGCCGGGGATGCGGCAGATACGACGGCGCAGGAGCCGCAGACAGATGGAACAGAAGGGGGAATTACCTTAGATGGCCATCCATTTAATTTAGCGCCTACAATTCCGGCGGATGTTGTGCCGCAGGATTTCACGAAGACAACGGTAACTTGCCAGGGACAGCAAGTGGAAGGGCTTACGTTTGATAAAGCAGAATTGACGCTGGTTTATCTGACGACGCCGAGCACAGAAGTTAAGAATACACTCGCCGTATACGAGGGCGAAGAATTTTATCCGTTCCGCAAAGTTCAGCTTGACGAGGCCAATTATCTGATAATCCTCAATCCCCCAAAAGAGACGGGGCTCTCTTCGGAGTATGCGCAGATCGAACAGACCGTGGGAGAATTCGCCAATGTGCCGGCGTATGCCAAGGGAGGAAATTCTTCACAGGCAGAAGATGCGCAGGAGCAAGAGGGAAACGAAGCAAAAGGAGATTCCGGCGGAGAGGGTTTTTCCTTGATTTATGGCGCCAGCAGTTATGGAAATAAAGGATGGTACCAGTATGATGCTAAGGAGTCCACCATCCAGCGTTATAATTCCACGGAGGCGTCCGTATCGCCGATCGTTCCGGTAACTCAGCCGGAGGATTCCTTAGAACCGGGTGCGGAGATGCAGAGTTTACAGAAAGCGTATACAGATATGGAAGAGCAATATAACAATCAGAAAGATTCATCCAGAAAGACAATAGCGGTACTGATATTTATTATAGCAGTGCTGCTTGTGGTGGTGGTAAATCTGTTGCTCCGCGGCAGGAAGGGCGAGGAGGATTTATTAGAAGAGGATGTCGATTACGATGACTTGAGCGAGAAAGTCAGGCAGCAGGTGAAGAGTGCAAGGAAGTCCCGCCGTGAACAAGAGGGACGCGGGGGGAGAGTGACAGACGATGTTGAAAGTGATCCGTGGGAGGACGATACTGAGTCAGGGACAGTTCTCAAACAGCGGACAAAGATCATACCGGAACTTGGCGCAGACGTGTCGCAGGCGAAAGGCGCAGGCGTGAAGTCAGCCAAAGCAGAGAAGAATATGGGACGTAAGCAGCCGCGGACGGAGCAGAAGCCAGAACGAAGGCAGCCGCGTGCAGAGCAGAAGCCAGACAGTAAGCAGTTAGGAGCAGAGTTAAGAGCGGACATGAAACAGCCGGGGACTGAACCAAAAGCAGACAGAAAGCAGCCGAGAGCGGAGCAGAAGCCAGATAGGAGAATTCAGACAAGAGTAGAGACGAGACCGGAGCCAAGGACGGCTCTGGACGAAGATTTTGAAGTAATAGATCTGGAAGATTTGTAACATTTCAGCCATCGCCAAATTTATGAGCTGAACTGTAACGAAGATTAATAATAAAGGAAATTCATAGGTTGACAGGAGGAATCAATGCATAGACAGTATACAGGTCAGGCCAAAAGGGCGTTGGAGCTTGCAGGCAAGCTATCCAAAAAGCTTGGACATAATTATGTGGGAACAGAGCATATTCTGGCAGGACTGATTCAGGAAAAACATGGCGTGGCAGCGCAGGTACTTTTGGATAACCAGGTGGAGGAAGAGAAACTCTTAGAGATGATTGAGGAGTTGATTGCACCGGGAGAGGGAGCAGTGTTGTTAGACAGGGATGGGTATTCACCGAGAACTCAGCATGTACTCGATACCGCAGAAAAGGAAGCCGCGCGTTTTGAAAGTGAGCAGGTCGGCACAGAGCATTTGCTTCTTGCGCTCTTAAAAGAAAATGAATCGGCCTCCGTACGGCTATTAAATACCATGGGGATTAATTTGCAAAAGCTCTATGTAGAGCTTTTGGTGGCAATGGGCCAGGAGGGAAGCTTTTCTAAGGAGGAGTTAAAATCAGCAAAGATCAGGAAGAAGAATTTGCAGGCGACGCCGGTGCTGGATCAATATTCCAGGGATTTGACCCGTCTGGCACAGGAAGGACGACTTGATCCCGTCATTGGCAGGAAAGAGGAAATCCGGCGTGTAATTCAGATTTTGAGCCGCCGTGGAAAGAATAATCCTTGCCTGATTGGAGAGCCAGGCGTAGGTAAGACGGCAATTGCAGAAGGCTTGGCGCAGCAAATTTCTTTGGGGCTTGTGCCCGATTCAGTGGCGGATAAACGTGTGATAACGCTGGACTTATCAAGCATGATTGCCGGATCGAAATACAGAGGAGAGTTTGAGGAGCGCATCAAGAAGGTGATCCGTGAGGTGATAGGGGCGGGGAATATTTTGCTGTTTATGGATGAACTGCATACGATTATCGGCGCCGGGGGTGCGGAGGGAGCCATGGACGCCTCCAACATCCTAAAGCCCTATCTGGCCAGAGGCGAAATGCAAATGATTGGCGCAACTACGGTGGAAGAGTACCGCAAGTATATTGAGCGGGACGCAGCTTTGGAGCGGCGGTTCCAGCCGGTGATGGTGGAGGAGCCGTCCGTGGAAGATACGATTGAGATTTTGAAAGGGCTGCGCAGGTTTTATGAAAAGCACCACCAAGTTGTAATTACGGATGAGAGTTTAGAGGCTGCGGCGAGGTTGTCCGAACGGTACATTTCAGACCGATTCCTGCCGGATAAGGCGATTGATCTCATGGATGAAGCGGCGGCCCGCGTACGTTTGCAGGGTGTGAAATCATCTGAGAGAATGCAGGAGATTGCCGCCGAAATCAACCGCATTACGGAGGAGCAGGAAGAGGCAATCCGTAATTTAGACTTAGATTTGGCCTCTGAACTGCGCAGAGAAAAGGAAGAATTGCAGAGTGAGTCACAAAAGCTGCAAAAAAAGACCAGGAAATCGTTAAAACAGAAAAAGGCACAAGTGGGTGAGAACGAAATCGCGGAAGTAATTGCGCAGTGGACAAAGATTCCGGTGAAGAAGCTTGCCGAGGAAGAGGGCGCTAAACTGCGTAGACTGGAAAGCGTGCTGCACAAGCGCGTGATTGGACAGGAGGAAGCCGTCAGCGCCGTGGCGAAAGCAGTGCGTCGCGGTAGAGTTGGGCTCAAAGACCCCAATCGCCCCATCGGTTCGTTTTTGTTTCTGGGGCCAACGGGCGTCGGCAAGACGGAGATTTCCAAAGCGTTAGCGGAAGCTATGTTTGGCAGCGAGGACTCCATGATACGCGTGGATATGTCAGAGTATATGGAGAAACACAGCGTGTCGAAGATGATTGGTTCGCCTCCCGGCTATGTAGGGTATGACGAAGGCGGGCAGCTCAGTGAAAAGGTAAGACGCAATCCATATTCTGTGATTCTTTTCGATGAAATTGAGAAAGCGCACCCGGATGTATTTAATATTTTGCTGCAAGTATTGGACGATGGGCATATCACTGACGCCCAGGGCAGGAAAGTAGATTTTAAAAACACTATTATTATCATGACCTCCAATGCCGGGGCGCAGTCGATTATCGAGCCCAAGGCGCTTGGTTTTGCTTCCGTGGAGGATGCAAAGCACGATTATGAACGCATGAAAGGAAGCGTTATGGAGGAGGTACGACGGATTTTTAAACCGGAGTTTTTAAACCGTATTGATGAGACGATTGTCTTCCATGCATTGACGAAGGAAGACATGAAGAAGATTGTCACATTGATGGCGAAGTCCCTGATCGCGCGTTGTAAGGATCAGATGGGGATTACGCTGCAAATTACAGGCAGTGTCAAAAGCCATATTGTGGAGACAGCTTATGAACCCAAGTACGGCGCGCGTCCCCTGCGCAGGAAAATTCAGAATGAGTTGGAAGACGGTCTTGCTGAGGAAGTATTAGCAGGCAGGGTGAAACGCGGGGATCAGGTGGAAGTTACGATGAGCAAGAAAGAAGTGCAGTTTACAGTTGTGTAAATAATTGGATGTGGAGAGAGTTCATATGAAAAGTTCAGGCAGAGTAAAGACGGCGGCGATCACGATAGCAATTATCCTGGTAACCGTGGTTTTCCAATATTTCGGCGCAGCAGGTTTTTGGGACATGGGCATTTCTGATCGGCTGAATCAGCGGGAATCTGTGACAAATAAGAAGATTTATATCATAGGCATCGACGATAAGACTTTAGAACAGTATGGTCCGGTCAATACATGGAGCAGGGACATCCCGGCTCAATTGGTGGAAATGTTGAATGCAGACGCGTCGGCAAAGCCGGCAGTTATCGGATTCGATGTGATTTACAGTGAGGAGGCGGATGAGACCGCAGACAACCACTTTGCCAAGGCATGTAAAGCGGCGGGTAATGTTGTAGTGGCGCGGAGCTTTTCTTTCAAGGAAATGCCGGAAAAAGATGAAAATGGTCAAGTCACCTATAATCCATACCATGTAGATTATGTGATTGAGCCTTATCAGAGCCTCCGTGACAGTGCAGTCAGCGGATATGCCAACACGACAGTGGATGCGGACGGTTACGTGCGCCAGGCGATGGCTTACATTGATTATGAGGGGGAGCGGGCATACAGCCTGTCCTCCCAGATATATAAAATATATCAGGAAAGTCAGGGGAAAGAGGTGTCTTTTCCGGTTACATATGGCAAAAGCAACCGATTTTATTTCACATATTCAGGGAAGCCGGGCGGTTACAGCGTAGTATCTATGGCAGATGTTTTGGACGGCAGTGTTGATGCTAACATTTTCCAGGGGGCGGTCGTGCTGGTAGGCGCTTATGCCGTAGGAATGCAGGACTCCTACACGCCGGCAATTTCACATAACAGCCAGATGTATGGGGTGGAAATCCATGCCAATATCATTGAGGCTCTGTTGGAGGGGAAGACACAGATACCGTTTTCTCCACTTGTCTATGCAATTGTAGCAGGAATATTGTGCGGATTGTTTTTCTTGGCGGCGCACAAGCTGGGGATGATGCCTTCTGGTATCATGCTGCTTGCATTGACCGTGCTTGATATTGTATTTGTCAAGATTATGTACCAGCGAGGCAGTATTGTGCCTGTGATACTGTTTCCGCTTGTGCTTGCGCTTATTTTTCTTGCACGGGTCATTCAGGGGTATCTTACAGAGATTATGCGCAGGCGGCGGGTAGTCAATGTGTTTAAACAGTATGTGGCTCCGCAGGTAGTCGATAAAATTAGCAAAGACAAGGATTTTGAACTGGTACTTGGCGGAGAAAACCGCCATGTTGCCGTACTGTTTGTGGATATCCGCGGCTTTACAACAATGTCGGAGAGTATGCAGCCCGAGGAGGTTGTGGAAATCTTAAATGAGTATTTAAGCCTTACGACCAGGTCTATTTTTGATAATGGCGGCACACTTGATAAGTTTGTGGGAGACGCTACAATGGCGGTGTTCAACGCGCCGTTTGAGCTGGACGATTATATTTTCCGTGCAGTCTGTACGGCTTGGGATATGAGGGCGGGCGCAGACGCGCTTGCAGATAAATTTGAGAAGCGTTTCGGTAAGAGCGTTGCTTTTGGCATCGGCGTCAACTGCGGAAATGCAGTCGTTGGCAATATCGGCTGTGAGTTCCGTATGGATTACACGGCAATTGGCGATACTGTCAACACGGCTGCGCGCTTGGAGAGTAACGCTAAACGGGGACAGATTTTGATTAGCGAGGATGTATACGAAGCGGTGAAAGACCGAATAAGCGTAACGCCGATTGGCGAGATTCCATTGAAAGGAAAGAGCAATGGAGTATTTGTATATCAGTTAGACGAGGTGAAAAAGTAAATGAGCAGAAGATACGTTATTCCTGACCGGGCGGATATGCAAGCGTCGATCCGTCTGGCAGAAGAATATGGATGTGCGTTTGAATATAATGATTTTTTTATACCGGAAGTCCTCGGTGACCAGGGGAGACAGGAAGAAATTATTGAGTTTTACGCCAAGTACCGCAGTGATTTTTCACAGGATACGATGCATGGGGCGTTCCTGGATGTAACGATTCATAGCAGCGATCCCTTAATCCGGGACGCGTCCATGCTGCGGCTGCGCCAATCCATGGAGATTGCCAGCCGTATGGGGCTTAGGGGCGTGGTTTTCCATACAGGGAGATTGGGGAGATTTCGTGCCGAGAACTATCTCAGGCTTTGGCATGAGGCGAACCTGCGTTTTTTCTCAGAGTTGGCGGAGGCTTACCCTAGGCAGCAGATTTATATGGAAAATATGTTTGATGAAGCCCCGGATGTAATGGCAGACTTGGCAGAGGCTATGAAAGGGGTGGAGAATTTCGGTATCTGCCTGGATTATGCGCATGCGGCGCTGACCGATTGCCCACAGCAGGAGTGGGTGAGAGCGCTGGCGCCTTATATCAGGCATATGCATATAAATGACAATAATTGGAAAAATGACTTGCATCAGCCGGTAGGGCAGGGTAAGATTGACTGGAATGAATACAGCAGATTGATGGAGGAGTATGGTATAGAGACAAGCGTATTGGTGGAAGTGAGTGGCTGTGAAGGGCAGCGGATGTCGCTGGAATATATGGAGCAGCATAAGATATATCCCTTTCACCAGCAAAGATAAGGAGAGATTAGATGCGTCTGGAATATGAAGATTTTAAAAAAATATTAAATATTGGCATCAATCTGTCCACAGGCAGGGACAGGAATGAAATCCTGGCGTCTATTCTCGAGAGTGGGATGGAGGTCACTAATTGTGATGCCAGCACCTTATATCTATATGAGAATGATAAGCTGACATTTAAAATCATGAAGACGCTTTCTATGGGAATCAGCAGAGGCGTGGGCGGGGAAGCGATTGATATGCCGCCGGTTGCCATGAAAGAAGAAAATGTCTGCGCCTACACAGCGATTCACAGAGAGATTGTCAATATACCGGATGTCTATGACAGCGATCGCTTTGACTTTTCCGGCCCGAAACAGTACGATTCATTGACTGGTTACCATACGAAATCCCAGCTTGTCATTCCTTTGGAGAACAATGAAAATGAGTTAATAGGCGTGTTGCAGTTAATCAATGCCATGGATAAGGAAGGTAATGTCATACCTTTTGACAAGCAGTTTGATATAATTATCCGTTCCTTAGGTTCGATGGCGGCGATTGAGCTGACGAATCTTACATATATGGAGGAGTTAAAAGCGCAGCTCTATTCATTTGTAGAGGCGTTGACGACAGTTCTGGATGAACGTTCGCCCTATAATGCTTCCCATACGCGCAACGTTGCGAAATACTCGCAGATTTTAGCAGACTACATTTCTGAACTGCATCAAAAGGGACAGAGCGAAGAATTCTTTGATCAGAATAGAAAGGAGAAGTTATTGCTTGCAGCGCTTCTCCATGATATCGGTAAGATAGTGGTGCCGCTTGGAGTAATGGACAAGGCAACCCGCCTCGGCGATGAGCTTGCGAAGGTGGAAGAGCGGTTTGAACTGCTGGAATCTCTCTATGAAGTTGATATGCTTAGAGGCCGGATTACGGAGGAGGAATACAGGGAGCAAATCGCAGATTTAAAAGCAGACCTTGCCTTTATACATAAAATTGATGCGGTGGGGTATCTGGATAATGAAAGTTATGATCGAGTTAGCCGTATTTCTTTAAAGAAACATATAAAAGAAAATGGAAAAGTGACGAAATATATAACAGATAAGGAGAAAAATTGCCTGAGCATACGCCAGGGAACCCTGACGGTAGAAGAGCGGGAGGTAATGAAGAATCATGTAGTGGTGACGGAAAAGATTCTCAGCAAGGTTCGGTTTAATAAGAATTTTGCCATTGTGCCCAAGTGGGCGGCATCCCACCACGAATTTCTGAATGGAACCGGTTATCCAAAGCATTTGACTGCAAAGGAACTGGATTTGGAGACACGAATCCTGACTGTGGCTGATATCTATGATGCCCTGACGGCGATTCGCCCCTATAAAAATGCGATTCCAGACAATAAATCCATTACTATGCTGAGAAACATGGCAGAAGAAGGAAAGGTGGATGGCCAGATTGTCGAATGGCTTTCTGAGGCATTGAAAAAGGAGGTATGAGTAACATGAAAAAGAAATGGAAAGGATGGCTTTCTCTTTGCCTAGCATTTGTGCTAGGCCTTGCTATTGTACCCGCTGCGGTTAGTGCGGATGACGAGCTTGCAAATCTCAAGCTGTATACGGGTTCCGCGAGGGTGACGTCAAACATGTATGTGTCCGATGACACGGGAAAGTATGCAGAAGACGTCAATGAGAACTGTCCAATCGGTTACAAGAGAGACGGCTACAGGCTGTGGAGGCTGGATGAATCAAATTATACAGTCGCCAGTAGATGGGTAAGCGAGAATCAGGCGGAATGGCCTGCATATATGACAGGGTATTTTGCAGCCGAGAATATTATCCTGGCTCCGAATTGGGTGCCGGAATACGCAGCTGAACCCATAACAGCTGAGAATCCTACAGTAGTCATCGGCGATGGCAGTGCGCAGGATAGAGGGGATTTCTATTACCAATGGCTTCATGAGCGTAAGGCAGTGGACATTGGAAATTATCATGACGAGTCTGAGCAAATCAAAGTTTCTTCCAGTGTAAATGCTGTTTATAATAGTGAGAGCTGCAAATGGATAGCCGCAAGCGAGCAGTCCTATATGGAGTTGAGCCTTCCTTTGCAGAGAGGCGATGTGGTAGCAGTAAAGAATATAGACGGTGGAACGAATCCGCAGCAGTATTTTAGCGGCTATCTTAAAACACCGAACGGTTCCCATTATCTGGAGACGTTTGATCGCAATAACAATGTATTTTATGCAACTTCGCTGGCAAGCGGGGAGTGCATTCTTCATATGCAGAACAATCTGAATCCGAACAGCTTGCAGGTATCTGTCACCGTGAGCCGGTTTGAAGGGGAAGACGGGGAAGTAGGTAAGATGACATACAGTGGTGAGGATGGAACTTATTGCTGTAAGGTTAGTTACATTAAAGGCGGCAATACTATTTCGTTTTTTACAAACGCCGTTACAATTAAGAAAAATGAGCCTGGAGGAAACGAACCCGGAGGGAATGAACCTGGAGGAAACGAACCAGGTGGGAATGAGCCGGGAGGAAACGAGCCGGGCGGAAATGAACCCGGAGGGAATGAGCCGGGGGGCGATAAGACGCATGAGTATGCGATTAATAGCGCTGAGTCAAGGAACGGAACTTATGCTGCTAAGGTGAATGGAAAAGAAATAGAGAAGGCTGTGTCAGGGCAGACAGTTACGGTGGAGACTTATCCTTCAGCTGGATATAAAACCCAAGTTATTACTTATCGCAAGACAGACGATACAAATGGCGAGTTAATTATAGTACCGATGGGCGGCGATGGCAATGGGTGTTTTGTCATGCCTGAATACGATATTACCCTTGTAGTGAGTTTCCAGAAAGAATCTTCGGAGGAGACGCCGGTACAGCCTCCTAAGATGGAAATATCTTTAGACGGTACAGATTATAACTGGCAATCTTTTGCAGGCAAAGTTTCATTTGATTTGCTCTTTAACAAAGCGCAGCAATTTAATCTCAAAGCGTTGGATGCGCAGGGCGGCGCAGGAGAAATTGCAGTTAGCTATTATCTTGCAGATAAAGACCTTTTCTCACAGAATAGGAATTATACGCCTCAGGAGATTGAAGAGAAGATTGGCGGAAAATGGAAAAATGGCGCGTCCGCAGTGGCCTTGAAATCTGACGGAAGGTATGTCTTGTACGCAAAGGCAAGCGACAGCGCGGGCAACACCACATACGCGAACTCTCAGGGAATTGTCATTGATACCACAGCACCGACAATTTCTGGCGTTAAGGATGGACGCGATTATTATGGTACGGTGAAGTTTACAGTCAAGGACGATAATCTTGATACGGTAACCATTGATGGTAAAAAAGTAAAGTCCCAAAAGGGTCAATATGCGATTCAGCCGGATAATGCAGTACATAAGATTGTGGCTACAGATCTGGCGGGGAATAAAATTTCTTATAAAATAACAGTAAATGAGACCTGGGTGCGTGACGGGATTGAGAAAAATGGAGTTTATTCACTGAAAAAAGGAACGGCTTATAAACTGGGCAAAGGAAAATGGAAAGTCGTAGGAGACGGTACGATCTATAAAGGCGGAACTGTTATTTATGTACCTGACAGCGGTGACTATGATTTTCGGAAACAATAGGATAGGGGGATTATCATGCAGAAATCAAAAGGAATGAAGATAGCTGCACTCCTTTGCGGAGCAACTGTGGCTATTGCAGGAATTGCGCTGGCAGCAACTCATTTCATGAAAGGGCAGGAATTTTATCGCTCTATTCTAATTTATGAATTACAGGGAAGCGCAGACATTGAGCGTGAAGGCGCAGGAAACATCAAAGCCGCAGAAGACCTTTATTTGGAGTCTGGCGACAGGTTGACGGTAGCTGACGGTAGTTCTATGCGTCTGAAGCTGGATGATGATAAGTATGTGATGGTTGAGGAAAACAGTGTGCTTGCCATTGAAGCGGCTGGAAACGAGGCGGATTCCAAGACAAGGATTCAATTAGAACAGGGCGCTGTAACAAGCGAGATTCAGAATCCACTGAGTACGGATTCCACGTATGAGGTTAATTCGCCAAACTCGGTTATGGCTGTGCGTGGAACAATTTTCCGTGTTGAGGCGGAGACTGATGAAGACGAAGAAGTTTACACGAAAGTCTCTGTTTTTTCAGGTAAAGTTGCTATGGGGGCGCTGCGTGAAGACGGCTCTGTCGGGGAAGAGATTTTGATTAATGCTGGAGAAGAGGCAGATTGTACAGGCAGTGTTACCTCCGGTGCGTTTTTGTCAGAGCCCGCTGAAATTGATTATGAGATGCTTCCTTTGCAGGCTTTGAATTTCCTGTTGGAACTTTCACAGCGCAATGCGCCGATTACCGGAGTATCACAGGATGATTTGAGCGGACTGGTTGAGGAAGCACAATCCTGGGAGGAAGAAGATGCTGACGACGAGGATGACATGGACGATACAGACAGTGAAGACGATGCCGAAGATGTAGATGATGCAGAGTCTGCGGATGGGGACGATGGGGAAGACGCCTCAGAAGACACGGACAGCGAGAGCGACCGCTCATCATCGTCAGCGGGCGACAGTTATGGAAGTACAGGAACTTCCAGCGGAACGAGAACTCAGGGAAGCACAGCGTCAGGTAATAATCGGGGAACAACCCCGAGCAATCCAAATACAACACCAAATAATCCAGGCGCAACCCCGAGCAATCCGAATACAACACCGAATAGCCCGGGCAATCCGAATACAACACCAAGTAATCCAGGCACAACCCCAGGCAATCCGGAAACAACCCCGGGTAATCCAGGCACGACGCCGAGCGACGATCCGATAAATGTCAAACCCAAGGAGTATACAGTAAAGTTTATGTACGAGGGGGAGGTATTTGCGACACAGACGGTAAAGAGTGGCAAATGTGCTAAGAAGCCGATATTAAAGCCTGAAAAATCTGGCAAATGGGATTTTGATTTCTCGAAGAAAATTAAAAAAGATACCACAATTAAATGGAAATAAGACAAAGATTGGACTAGCCGAAAGGGGAGGGGTATGTTATAATATAGCATGAGGAGGAACCCAGCGAAGCTGGGAGGAGACCTGATGCTTTGTATCGGGCAAATATGTTTGATCTACGAAAGGCACAGTTGGCAACAGGAGGAAAGTAAAATGGCTGTAGTAGAAGAATTGATCCGTACTGATAATAATGAGACACTTAGCTTTGGAAACTATAAGCTGAATTCTAAATCAAAGCTGGATAATTTTGAATTTGGCGGAGATCTGTATAAGGTCAAGACTTTTAAAGAGATTACCAAACTTGAGCGCAATGGTATGTTCGTATATGAATCCGTACCGGGAACCGCGGTGAGTCGGCTTATGGTGACAGATAACGGTGTAGCATTTCAGGTGGAAGGACCGGAGGATGCACAGATTACATTGGAATTGGAAGAGCAGACCGAATATAAGGTGCTGGTAGACAATGTAGATGCTGGGCAGATGAAAACAAATCTGGGAGGGAAACTGAGCCTCTCCGTGGAATTAAGTGAAGACAATCCAGTCGCAGTCAAGATAGAGAAAATCGGATAAGTGACAATATGAAGTCGATTCAAGGGTATCCCAAGAGCCGGGAACAGGCAGGCTTGCGGGATATCCTTTTCTCATTCTATGGGAAAGACCCTATCATGCGAAAGCGTGAGAGGGATTCCTTTAAAATGAAATATCTTCTTACGATATGAGATTTCATGTAGTTTTGGAAAGGAGTAATTATGGCAAAGGGCAAAAAAGTAAACGTGTATTTTTGCCAATCCTGTGGATACGAATCCTCAAAGTGGATGGGGCAATGCCCAGGCTGTCGCGAATGGAATACATTTGTGGAAGAGGTTGTAGAAAAAAAGGCTGCGGGAAAGGTGAAAAGTGTTGCTGGCGGCAACGAAGAGTTAAAACCTACTAAAATTTCAGAAATTGATATGCAGGCGAAGGAACGGTTACAGACAGGATTTCGGGAGCTGGATCGTGTGCTTGGCGGTGGGATTGTTCCCGGCTCTCTTGTATTGGTGGGCGGAGATCCGGGAATCGGCAAATCGACGTTGCTCTTGCAGGTGTGTCGGAATTTGGCGGAGACAAAAGAGATTTTATACATTTCCGGAGAAGAATCGTTGCAGCAAATCAAGATGAGGGCACAGCGTATCGGGCAGTTTTCAGATCATTTGCAATTGTTCTGCGATACCAGCTTAGAGCGTATTGAACAGGTCATTGAGCGTGGGAAGCCGCAGATTGTGGTAATTGACTCCATTCAAACTATGTACAGTGAGGAGGTGGGCTCGGCGCCGGGAAGCGTGTCTCAGGTGAGGGAGACGACAGCGCGTCTGTTGCAGATCGCCAAGGGTACAGATATAACCGTTTTCATTGTGGGACATGTGACAAAGGAAGGCGTGGTAGCAGGTCCAAGAGTTCTGGAGCATATGGTAGATACGGTTCTTTATTTTGAGGGAGACCGTCATGCTTCCTACCGGATTTTGCGGGGAGTGAAAAACCGTTTCGGTTCCACCAATGAGATTGGCGTATTTGAAATGCAGGAGGCCGGGCTTTTGGAGGTGGAAAATCCTTCTGAGTTTATGCTCAACGGAAAGCCGCGGGGAGCTTCGGGTTCTATCGTTGCCTGCTCTATGGAAGGGACGCGGCCGATTCTTGTGGAAATCCAGGCGCTTGTTTGTCACAGTAATTTCGGAATACCGAGAAGGACGGCCGCGGGTACAGATTTAAACAGGGTCAACCTCTTGATGGCGGTACTGGAAAAGAGAGGAGGGCTGTCTTTGTCAGGCAGTGACGCTTATGTCAATATTGCCGGGGGAATCCGTATGCATGAGCCGGCGATTGATTTGGGAATCGTCATGGCGCTCGCCTCCAGCTATAAAGATCATGCGATTGATGAGAAAATGATCTGCTTTGGCGAAGTGGGGTTGAGCGGAGAGGTACGTGCAGTAAATATGGCGCAGCAGCGTGTTTCTGAGGCGAAAAAGCTGGGGTTTACTTCCTGCGTTTTGCCGAAGGTCAGTATTCCAGGACTGACAGATGTGAAAGGAATTAAGGTGATTGGTGTAGACAATATTCGTGAAGCGATCGGATGGATGATTGGCTGAAGGCATAATCATGGAATTGGCACTAATCGAATAGTAGGAAAGATTTTATTATTGAAAATATTTAGACATGGAGGAAAGAAGATGGACAGAAAAGAGATTTTTGCAAAAGTAGATCATACCTTGCTGGCACAGACAGCGACCTGGGAGGAAATCAGACAGATTTGTGACGACGCGGTGACCTTTGCTACGGCATCCGTGTGCATTCCACCCGCCTATGTAAAGCGCGCAGCAGAGTATCTTGCAGGGAAAGTGAAAGTCTGTACGGTGATCGGTTTCCCCAATGGTTATCATACGACAGCCGCAAAAGAATTTGAGGCCATGGACGCTATTGCAAATGGAGCTGACGAAATTGATATGGTAATCAATTTAGGCTGGGTCAAAGAGAGACAGTTTGTTAATATTGAGAAGGAAATAAGTCTATTAAAGAACGTGTGTGGAGATAAAATTTTAAAAGTCATCATTGAGACTTGTTTGTTGACAGAGGAAGAAAAGATTAAGATGTGTGAAATCGTGACGAGTGCAGGTGCAGACTTTATCAAGACCTCCACGGGATTTTCCACGTCTGGGGCCACGTTTGCGGATATAAAGCTTTTTGCAGACCATGTGGGAAAAGATGTGAAGATAAAAGCTGCGGGGGGAATTGCTGGTTTTGACGATGCTGAAGAATTTATCCGCCTGGGGGCGGACCGGCTGGGAACCAGCCGGCTTGTAACAATGGCGAAGAGTGAGTAAAGGGCTTGTTTTATTTTTTGTATAGCGCACGTATGGCATTGAGTACGCATAGCATGGCAACTCCGCTGTCTGCAAAGACGGCCATCCACATGGATGCGTGACCGGTCAGTCCGAGTGCCATGACGAGAGCTTTGACGGCCAGCGCAAATATAACATTTTGCCAAGCAATGCGTGTAGTCACCTTTGCAATGGAGATGGATTGAGGGACGGCCTGCATATTGGAAGTCATAAACACAACGTCTGCGGCTTCGATGGCAGCGTCAGCGCCGCTGCCCATAGCTGCGCCGACATCTGCTCCAGCAAGTACTGGGGCATCGTTGATACCATCGCCCACAAACATAACAGAACCATTTTTGCTGCGGATCTGTTGGAGTTTGGACAGCTTTTCTTCCGGCAGCAAGCGGGCATGAACTTCGTCAATACCAGTTTCTTTTGCTACCGCCTGGGCGCTTTTGGCAGAATCGCCTGTCAACATGACAGTTCTGATATTGAGACGCTTTAAGGAAATTATCGCGTTTGCAGACTCAGGTTTGAGCGTGTCAGAAATAAGCAAATATCCGGCAAAATTGCCATTTACAGCCATAAGAACCTGCGTTCCGTAGGATGACTGTATGTTTTCAGGAACATCTACCTCAAATTTTTTCATCAGCTTATAGTTGCCCGCAAGGACTGTTCCCGCAGAGAGCTCTGCCTGGATGCCGTGCCCGGCAATTTCATTTAATTCAAGAGGGGATTCAAGCGTGAGCGCTTGCTTTTTTGCTGCCATAGTTATGCTGGCGGCAATGGGGTGGGTGGAAAACTGTTCGCAGCTCGCACATAATGTTAGTAATTCTTGTTGGCTGTAGTTGACGGCATTGTCCGCAGGTACGATTTGCTGAACGGTAAAGTCCCCTTTTGTGATGGTTCCGGTTTTATCCATAACAACAGTAGTGACGCCTTTTAACGCCTCAATGGAAACACCGCCTTTAAATAGAATTCCTTTCTTGGAGCCTGCGCCGATGCCCGAGAAAAAGGCAAGCGGTACGCTGAGTACTAAAGCGCAGGGACAGCTGATAACAAGAAAGGTTAAGGCTGTATAAATCCAATGCTCCCAGTTACCGGTAAACAGAGAAGGAAGAATGGCGGTGGCAAGCGCTACTGCCACAACAAAGGGTGTATATATTCTGGAAAATCTTGTGATAAAACGGTCAATTTTGGGTTTGCTTGCGGCGGCGTTCTCAACGGAGTCAAGGATTCTTGTCACCATAGAATTTTCCAGTGTTTTTTGTACACGGATTTTTAATTGGCCGGAAGTGTTGATGCAGCCAGAGGTTACAACGTCGCCGGAAGCGGCTTTCACTGGAACGGGTTCCCCTGTGATGGGTGAGGTGTCCAGTCTGCTTTCCCCCTCTATAATAATACCGTCCAGAGGAATGCGGTCGCCGGGACGGACAAGTAAAATATCGTCCAACTGCGCATTCTCTGCAGGGATAACTTTTATAGAATCCTTTACCAGGAGGTTTACGGCATCTGGACGTAAATCAACGGCGTCCATTATCTGAGACCGGCTACGGGAGACAGCAACTTCCTCAAAATATTCGCCAATTCGGTAAAACAGCATAACGCCTACAGCTTCGGCAAAATCTCCGATAGCAAAGGCTCCCAAAGTTGCAAGGCTCATTAAAAAGTTTTCATCAAAAATTTGGCCTTTGACGAGATTTTTAAGAGCGGTAAACACAATCCGTCCTCCGAGGATTACGTAAGCTATGAGGAAAGCGGTTGAAGCAATCCAAGGACTTCCGAGAGCTGCTTGTTCTAACACTTCTCCAAAAGCAAAGAGCAACGCTCCAGTAATAATAGAAATAAGATCCGCTTTCTGTTCATTTAGCCAGTGCTTTTTGTCGGCATGTTCGTGGTTTTGCAGAGCCTTTTTTCCTTTTTGACCGCTTAGTTGTTTTCTCACAGTCACTTCTGATTCAATGGAAGAGCAGATTTCCTGAAATTTAGTAATAAGTTGGTCTTCTTTTTGGGCGGCTTTTGGCGTTACGAAAACGCGCAGCTGTTTCGTGGCGAATGTAAGAGTAGCAGCATTTACCTCTGGCAGCTCATTGATGCGGCTTTCCATTTTGGCAGCGCAGTTGGCGCATCCTAAGTTTTCCACAATATAAATTAATTTTACACCATCAGCTTTAAATGCATCTGGACGGTACAAATGTTCCTGCTCGTGATTATGTTCGTGGTTGTGTTCATGATTGTGTTCATGATTATGTTCGTGGTTGTGTTCATGTTTATGTTGATGTCCGCAGCAACAGCTTTCCTCATGCTTTTTGTTTTCTATTTCGTTCATAGGTCCTCCTTATAATAATTAAATAATTAAATGATTAAAATTATTTTCAGTTTCCTCATTTTTTGTAAAAACCTATATTTCAGTTCCAAAAGGTCTTGCCGCCTTTGGCAGCATAGACATCTTACGGGGGAAGTGTCTGGAAGGCTAGCTTCCCAGAGTGATTTTTGTGCATTCTGTCTTTGCCGCTAGAGCGGCAAGACCTTTTGAACGAGTAAATATATTAGAGCGACAGCCCCCTTTTGGTACTATGCATATACAAAATGGGGAAACCAAATTAAAATTATGAAATAAAGCATGTGTTCCTTATCATTTCAAGAAAAATAAATTTTACACATGAATAAATGTTCATATGAATATTAAATCATATTTATGAAAAGATGTCAACAGATAATTACAAAAAAATTGTAAAATGAAACAAGAGCAATACAGCATATAATTAATGAAGGTGCCCGATTTGCTCAGTGCGAGTAGTATTTGCCAGGCAAAGCAGAAGATTTGGATAGAGGCAAATCAATGGTGTGATCTGAAATTAAAAAAAGTTTATTTTTTTGTAATTTTTTGTTGACAAGGGAAAATAAACATGATATTATAATGTTCGTTGTTGAGAGCAACACTTATAAATTTAAAAATTAAAAAAGTGCTTGACAATAACAAACAGTTATGATAAACTACATAAGCTGTCACGGAAACGAACAGCACACTACCTTGACAACTGAACAGTGGAATGACCTTGAAAGATTCAAAAGAGTATCTGCCAAAGAGGCAGACGAAGCCGGGGAACCGGCGGGATTTCAAGAACGGCATTCAGGCAAGAATGCAACCTGGAAAAACAGTAAGCCAGAAATAAAACTGGCAGGACAGAACTTATAATGAGAGTTTGATCCTGGCTCAGGATGAACGCTGGCGGCGTGCCTAACACATGCAAGTCGAACGAAGCACATGCCTGGAACCCTCCGGGGGGAAGGGCATGTGACTGAGTGGCGGACGGGTGAGTAACGCGTGGGCAACCTGCCCCGCACTGGGGGACAACAGCCGGAAACGGCTGCTAATACCGCATATGCGCACAGCTTTGCATGAAGCAGTGTGGAAAACTCCGGTGGTGCGGGATGGGCCCGCGTCTGATTAGCTGGTTGGTGGGGCAACGGCCCACCAAGGCGACGATCAGTAG
>CAJURU010000026.1 GCA_910588845.1 uncultured Lachnospiraceae bacterium | reverse complement strand
GCTATGGGCATGTGCTAAATATTAAAAGCACAGTGCCGTGAATAATTCGGGTTTAGTGATTTTCTGAAAAAATAAAAATATGAAAAGCCGCTCATAGATAAATATGGAAAACCAGAAGAAGACAAGTTATATTATGCAGGGGATGTGCTACAATTCAAAAGTTTAGGTATGATTATGAGCGTAACAGCATGAATAAATTGCAATGTGAAATTTGTTTTCAGCAATTATTTGCTTTGCCAGATGAATATAAAGATAGCAAAATCAAATGGTATGCTGGATTAGGAAGCACAAAAGAGTTAAACATTTAGGAGGAAAAGAAATGTCATTAAAAAGTGTAAAGGATTATTTTAGAACGCATGGAATCGAGGAGAGAATACAGGAATTTGATGTTTCAAGTGCAACGGTGGAGTTGGCCGCCAGCGCATTACACTGCGAGCCGCAGAGGATAGCCAAGACGCTTTCTTTTTTGGTGGAAGGACAGGCGGTGCTGATTGTGGCGGCCGGAGATGCGAAAATTGATAATCCGAAATATAAGACTAAATTCGGGAAAAAGGCCAAAATGCTTTCACCGGATGAAGTGGAAATCCTGGTTGGCCATGCAGTGGGCGGGGTCTGTCCGTTTGCGGTAAATGAGGGAGTGAAGGTGTATCTTGATATATCATTAAAACGCTTTGACACTGTCTTTCCAGCTTGCGGCAGTTCTAACAGTGCAATAGAGCTCACAATAGAGGAACTTGAAAAATACTCTTCATATATGGAATGGGTGGATGTCTGCAAAGGTTATTAAAATGTTATAGAACTGAGCAAGAGGATGTAAGCGGAGGAGGGATTACACATGAGAATGTATGATATTATCAATAAAAAGAAGCGCGGCGGTCATTTATCGAAAGAAGAAATTGATTTTATGGTGGAGGGATATACGAATGGGGAAATTCCCGATTATCAGGTGTCAGCGTTAATGATGGCTATCTGTTTTCAGGGCATGGATGATAAAGAGACGCTTAATCTCACGTTGGCAATGAGAGACAGCGGGGAAGTGTTGGATTTATCGGCAATAGAAGGCATAAAAGTAGATAAGCACAGTACCGGGGGTGTGGGGGATAAGACCTCCTTGGTCCTGACGCCTATGGTGGCGGCGCTTGGCATACCGGTGGCAAAAATGTCGGGCAGAGGGCTTGGACATACCGGAGGAACCATTGACAAGCTTGAATGTTTTCCAGGATTTTCTACTGCGTTGTCCAGAGAACAATTTTATGAAAATGTCAATCGAATTAAGGTAGCGATTATGGGACAGACTGCAAACCTTGCCCCGGCAGATAAGAAACTGTACGCGCTCAGGGATGTGACGGCAACCGTAGACCAGCTTTCACTGATTGCTGCAAGTATCATGAGTAAGAAACTGGCGGCAAATGCCGACGCTATCGTATTGGACGTAAAGACTGGCAATGGCGCGTTTATGAAAACGGAGGAAGATTCTTTTGCACTGGCAAAAGAAATGGTGCAAATTGGTATGAGCGTCGGCAAACAAATATCAGCGGTAATTACGGACATGGATCAACCGTTGGGAAATGCGGTGGGCAATTCCCTGGAAGTGAAGGAGGCAATCTTATCTTTAAACGGCCTTGGACCCCAGGATTTCATGGAGGTTGTATATGCTTTGGGGACGGAGATGGTATTGGCGGCTAAAAAAGCCGAAACGCCAAAAGAGGCGAGAAAGTTGTTGGAACAGACAATCAAAGATAAGACTGCGCTGGATAAGTTTGCAGAATTTGTGGAGGCGCAGGGCGGGGACAAATGTTTTGTGTACCAGCCAGAGCTTTTGCCAGTTGGCGGCATTCAACTTCAGGTTATGAATACAGAAGAGGGGTATGTTTCCCGGATTCTTGCCGAGGATATTGGACTGGCTAGCCTTGTGCTAGGAGGCGGTCGTCTCACCAAGGAGAGTGAGGTGGACTTGTCCGTGGGAATTTTAATTCACAAAAAACGTGGGGATCGGGTACGCCCTGGTGATGCACTTGCAACAATTTATGCCAATGATATGGCAAAGGCAAAAGAGGCTTACGCTAGAATCGTGCGCGCTTATGAAATCAGCTCAGGGCCGGTGGGGGCGATTCCTATGGTCAAAGGAGTTATTAGAGATGGCGTTTTTTCGCTGACTACGCTTTCGGAATAGGTAAAAGGCATCAGGGCTCCTCCCGCTTTGTGGGTCCCTCCTCATGCCAACTGCTAACTTCGCTTATGAGATGGCGCTCCGCTCATGCATATACAAATAGAATCTTTTACATGCACGCATGCAAAGCTTCTATTTGGTATGCATGGCTGAACGGTTGGCTGCATATGTTTAATTATGGGAGTATGGAAGAAAAAGAAACTGACACAGGTAAAATCGAATATCGTTGAGTCCTTAGAGCTGCCCCGGGATATCGTATACGGCGCGGTGATTATAACGGCTATGGGGCGTAATCAGGTGCTGATAGAAAATTACAAAGGCATTATTGACTACACGCGGGAGAAAATACGCTTACAGACCAAGAACTGCCAGGTAAGCGTGATAGGAAAACGTCTCGTAGTCGAGTACTATACCAATGAGGAGATGAAGATTACCGGGTTCATTCAGGGAATATTATATGATTCATGAGGGGTAAGCGCATTGTTGATTGATAAAGTAAAGTATATGCAGGGTTATGTGCGGGTCAGGCTTTACGGTTATGCGCCGGAGCGTTTTTTAAATCTTTGCAGCAGCCGCAATATCCTGATTTGGAATCTGGAATACCATGAGGAGCAGTATGAGTTCTGCATCAGCCTTCAAGGATTTCGGCAGTTAAAGCCTATTTTAAGGAAAACAAGGACAAAACTCATCATTATAGAGCGGACAGGACTGCCGTTTGTCATGCGCCGTTACCGCAAGCGCAAACTATTTTTTGCAGGTATCGTACTCTGCTGCGCACTTTTGTATGTGATGTCCCTGTTTGTCTGGCGAATTGAAGTCAATGGAAATCTTCACGAGACGGATAGCAGCATTATTAAATTTTTGGAGGAAAAAAAGGTATATCATGGGCTCTTAAAAAGCAAAATAGACTGTGAAAAGATAGAGGAAGAATTGCGTGCCGGATATGAAGACATTATCTGGGCATCGGCCAAATTGAATGGTACAATGTTGATTATTGATATCCAGGAAAATCTTGCCACGAACCAGCAAGCACAAGAGCAGCAGTCAGAAACTGCTACGCCAAGCGATTTAGTGGCTGACAAGGAAGCGCAAATCCACAGCATCCTTACCCGTGCGGGCACGCCAAAGGTAGAAAAAGGCGCGAGGGTCAAGCCGGGAGACTTGCTGGTGGAGGGAAAGAATCCGGTATTGAATGATGCCGGGGAAGTCGCTAACTATCAGTATTGCGTATCAGATGCAGATATCCTTGGTATTACACAATATTCTTACCATGACAGCTTTCCGCTTCAGTATGAAGATAAAGTTTATACGGACAAAAAAAGCACGGCCTATGGGATTCGTATTTTAAACAGCCAATTTACTTTTCCCCATTTTTTGCATAAATTAAAAAAATATGATACTATTACAGATGAGTACGATCTGAAAATCGGCGATACATTTTATCTGCCGCTGATACTTCTTCGAGAGACGCGCAGAGAGTATCAGGTAGAGACAAAGCAATACACCAAAGAGGAAGCTGAGACGCTTGCAAATGAAAAATTAAAAGAATTTTGTAAGGAATTATCAGAAAAAGGGGTACAAATTATAGAAAATAATGTTATGATAGTAACGGATGGGAAAAACTGTACTGCTTCCGGCAGCTTAAAAGTTATTGAACCGATAGGCTCACGGAAGGCAACCAGTATGACAGACCTACCGCAGGAAGGGCAGATGGAAGATGAGTCTGATGGAGACAGCGATTGATATACCGGCAGAGCATATAGCCAATGTGTTCGGACAGTTTGACGTATATATGAAAAAGATTGAACGCGCATTTGGGATTACCGTAGTTTTGCGCGAGGGCAGTTTGAAACTTTTAGGCAAAGACGCTGATGTCAGCAAAGCGTCGCGCGTTTTTAAGCAGTTGTTTGAATTGTCAAAACGAGGCAACCGCATTACGGAACAGAATGTGGATTATGCGATTTCTTTGACGTTTGAGGAGAAGGAATCGGCGATTGTGGAGATTGATAAAGAATTAATTTGCCATACGATTAATGGCAAGCCCATTAAACCTAAGACTTTAGGACAGAAGCGTTATGTAGATGAAATCCGTGATAAGATGATTGTCTTTGGCTTAGGGCCGGCAGGGACTGGGAAGACGTACCTTGCCATGGCCATGGCGATAACGGCATTTAAAAGTGAAGAGGTCAGCCGGATTATCTTAACGCGTCCGGCCATAGAGGCAGGAGAGAAATTGGGCTTTTTGCCGGGAGATTTGCAGAGCAAAGTAGACCCCTATTTACGTCCATTGTACGATGCTTTGTATCAAATTATGGGCGTGGAAAGTTTCCAGAAGAATATGGAAAAGGGGCTGATAGAGGTTGCACCGCTTGCATACATGCGTGGAAGGACGTTGGATAATGCATTTATCATTTTGGATGAGGCTCAGAACACTACGCCTGCCCAAATGAAAATGTTCCTGACGCGTATCGGTTTTGGCTCTAAGGTGGTTGTGACAGGCGACGCCACACAGAAAGACCTGGCGCCGGGCAGCGTTTCAGGCATGGATGTGGCGCTTAAAGTTCTAAAGCGTGTGGAGGATATTGGCATTTGCCAGTTGACAAGCAGTGATGTTGTGCGGCATCCTCTGGTACAAAAAATAGTAAAGGCTTACGAGGAATATGAGAAACAAGAGAGAAGAGGAAGCAAAGACAAAAACCGAGACAGGGGCAGAAGCCGCAAAAAATAAACAGACAGTGACAGAAACTGCAAAAGATAAACAGACAGAAAACGTAAAAGATAGATGGACAGGGGAACATGATTTCAGATACCGTAAATTTTTGATCCTGCTGATTGCAGCCTGCACCGTGTTAGAAGGCGGGTTTGCCGGGATAATCAGCGAGCAGTCTCAGGAACGGCAGATTGTGCTATTATTTGTAGGGTTACTTTATGCGATACTGTTTGTCACGGCCTTGGAAATCCAAAGGTTAAAACAGGAATGGTTGTTTGAAAAATTGGGTGATTACAGGAAACTGGCAGTATTTTACCTCATGACTTGCGTGGTGGCAGTATTATTTTTATACCTGCCGGAATTTGTGCGCCCGGCGTTACTTTTAAGCATGGCTATTTCTATGGTAGTAAGCCCTGTTTTCGGCATGGTATCAGGAGTGTTTCACTGTACAGTCTATATGTTATGCGGTTCTCAAGATATATATATCTTGCTGTTCTTTTTGCTGCTGTTGCTTTGCGGATGTTTTGCGTCATCCTTTTTGGATAAGAACGAATATTCTCGATGGGGCATGGCCTTTCTGTTCCTCTTTACATTTGCTGTTGTTATGGTGTTTTCATATCTATCCTCAGGAAGGTTAGAAAAAGATTTAATGATATATGCGCTTTGCAACGGCGTTCTCTCGGCGGCCGGAGCGATCTGGCTTTACCATATCTGTTCGTCTAAACCGGGAGAGACCAGGGAACAGGCGTTAAAGAAGATTTTATCAGAGAACTTTGGTCTGGTGCGTGAAATGCAGCGTTTTTCCAGCGCAGATTATGAACATGCGAAGAAAGTATCGCAGATTTCCGAGAAATGTGCAAGGATCGTTGCAGCAGACCCCTACGTTGCGGCGGCGGGCGGTTTTTATTACCGGCTTGGCAGAATGGACGGCAAACCGTATGTGGAAAACGGCGTGGCATTGGCGCGTATCAATTATCTTCCCGGGGAGATTATCGAAATCTTAAAAGAGTACAATGGGGAGAAAAAGCTTCCATCGACCGTGGAATCTGCGATTGTACACATTGTGGACAGCGTGGTTGCGAAGTTCGATGTTTTGGATAAGGGTACGCTCTCAAGTTCCTGGAATCAGGATATCATTGTATACCAGACATTAAATGAGAACTCTGCGGCGGGCCTTTATGATAAATCCGGCCTGGGTATGAATATGTATCTCAAAATCAGGGATTATCTTATAAAGGAGGCGAAGCTGCTATGACGTTGACATTGGAAGAGGAAGTGAAAGTCCCCTTTGCATTTGATTATAGACTGCTTGCTGAGGAGGTGGTGCTGGCGGCTTTAACATCAGAGAATTTTCCTTATGAGGCAGAGGTGAATTTGTTGTTGGTGTCATTAGAAGAAATCTGGCAAATTAATAAGGAACAGCGTCAGATAGACGGCCCCACGGATGTTCTTTCGTTTCCCTTAATCAGCTATTCTGCGCCAGGGGATTTTGTTAATCTTGAGGAGGATGAAGATAATTTTAACCCTGATACGGGAGAAGCGCTCTTGGGAGACATTGTACTGTGCATTGACAAAGTCAAAGAACAGGCGGTGCAATTTGGACACAGTGAAAAGCGAGAATACGCGTTTCTTATTTTGCACAGTCTCTTACATTTATTGGGATATGATCATATGACGCAGGAGGATGCTCAGATAATGGAAGCAAAACAGAATAAAATACTGTGTCAAATGGGAATTTTAAGATAATATAAGTTACTTGCAGGAAGCTTGCTTTCACGCATTCGGCAAACGGCGAATGCTGATGATACATTACAGAATTAAAAATAAAAATTTTGGAGGAATCACTATGAAGAAACGTATGATTTATCTGCTCTTGGCAATCTGTGTACTTTGCACAATTGTTGGGTGCGGAAAGAAGAAACAACCAGAGCCGGAACCCGAACCGGTACAGGAAGCCGAGGAACCGGAGCCCGAGCCCGAACCGGAGCCCGAGCCGGCAGATACCCATGAAGGAATGGCCAAAAGTTATCTTACCGGAGAGTGGATTGATGAAGAACTGGCAAAGAAAAGGCCGTTGGCAGTCATGATCGGCAATACTTCCGACGCACTGCCGCAATATGGGATTTCTTCCGCAGATGTTATTTATGAAGTACCCGTGGAGGGTTCCTATACTCGTTTAATGGCAATTTTCCAGGATTACAGCGGACTTGAAAAGATTGGTTCTGTGCGCAGCTGCCGCCATTACTTCATTTTCTATGCAAGAGAATTTGACGCCATTTATGCGCATTATGGACAAGCGGTCTATGCGGAGCCAATTCTTGCGAGAGAGGACGTGCACAACCTGAGCGGTATGGATTCTTCTATTGAGCCTATTATGTTCTACCGTGACCCGGAACGAAAATCGCCGCACAATGCATTTACCAGCGGAGAGGGCGTCAACGCCGGCATTGAGAAGATGGGTTATCGAACAGAGCTTTCCGACAACTACAGCGGTCATTACAAGTTTGCAGACGATGACGCACAGGTACAGCTTAGCGGAGAAGACGCATTAGTTGTAAGCCCCGGGTATTTTGTAAATAAACCTTGGTTTGTCTATAACAGCGAGGACGGATTGTATTACCGTTATGAATTCAAAGATAAGCAAATTGACGGCGCAACCGATGCGCAGCTTGCCGTAAAGAACATCATCATCCAGTATTGCAACTGGTCTTACAAGGACGAGAACGGCTATATGGACATTGACACACTTTCCGGCGGGGATGGCTACTATTTTACGAATGGTAAGATGGAAAAGGTTACCTGGACCAAAGACAATGAAGATTCTCCAGCACGTTATTTTGACGAAAGCGGGAATGAGATTACCATCAACCAGGGCAAGACCTGGGTCTGCATCGCGCGTAATGATTACAAAGACCGATTTGGCGTTTATGCAACAGAAGAAGAATTATCAGAGGCAAGGGCAACAGAACAGTAGGAAGTTTTATTGAGGAATTTCTATGAGCAGAACTAGAAAACGTGAATCCAATTTCCTTGTGCAGGGCTCGATTTTGGCAGTTGCGTCTATTATCAGCCGAATTATAGGGTTGTTGTATCGGATTCCTTTAAAATCCATTATCGGCGATATTGGAAATGACTATTATGGAACAGCTATGGAGATCTACAGTATTTTGCTGTTGATCTCCTCCTACAGTCTGCCGGTAGCCGTTTCTAAGCTGGTTTCGGCAAGGATGGCGAAGGGACAGCAGAAAAATGCATACCGAATTTTCAAAGGCGCGCTTCTATTTGCGCTGATTTCTGGAAGTGCGGCAGGCCTGGCTGTATATTTTGGGGCGGGATTCATTACGACCTATATTGTAAATACACCACTGAGTATTTTTGCTTTGAAGGTATTGGCGCCAACGCTTTTGATTGTGGCGCTGCTTGGTGTCGTCAGAGGCTTTTTCCAAGGGATGGGAACTATGATGCCAAGCGCCATGTCGCAGTTAATTGAGCAGATTATAAATGCGGTAATCAGTGTGTGGACGGCCTATATGCTGTTTCAATATGGTACAAAGATTGGCGCAGTTCTTGGAAACCCCGCCACCTACGCGGAAGCCTACGGTGCGGCGGGCGGTACATTGGGAACGGGCGCTGGCGCTTTTGTCGCGCTGTTGTTTACAATTGTAGTGTTTATCCTCTACCGTACAAGATTTATAAAGTCGGCCAAAACTAACCGCACCGGAAAAACAGAGAGTTATGGACGGATTTTCAGCGTGCTTATCATGACAATCCTGCCGGTGCTGCTGAGTACTACGATTTACAATATTACGTCTTTTTTGGATACCAGCGTATTCAAGCAGATTGCAGGACAACAGGGCTACAAATCGTTGGATTACAGCACGATGTGGGGAATCTATGTAGGGGAATACAAGGTATTAGTCAACGTGCCTATTGCCATAGCCTCGGCAGTTGCCGCCTCCAGCGTACCAAGTTTATCGGCGGCATATACGTCAAAGGATATGCGGGAAGTGCGGCGGAAGGTTGGATACTCTATTCGCTTTGTGATGGTAATTGCCATTCCCTGCGCGGTGGGTATGGCTGTGCTGGCCTCGCCTATTTTACAGCTTCTGTTTCAGGACGACCGTGAAATGCCGGAACGAATGATGCAGATAGGCGCCGTCTCCATTATATTTTATTCTTTGTCAACATTGAGCAACGGTATCTTACAGGGTATCAACCGCATGAATGTCCCCGTAAGGAATGCAATCATCACCTTGGTATTACATATGGGCGTTCTGGTAGCATTGATGTATGGTCTGGACATGAATATTTATGCTGTTGTGTGGGCAAACACATTTTTTTCTTTCCTGATGTGCGTACTCAATGGAAGGGCGATCCGCAAACACCTCCGTTACCGGCAGGAAATTCCACGGACATTTATTGTCCCCTGTATCTGTGCGGCAATCATGGGCGGAGCGGTCTATGGTATATACTATCTGCTGATGAAGTTTTTGGGTATCAATGCAGTTGCAGTTTCTGTTTCCATTGTAATCGGTGTATGTGTTTACGGTGTGTTGCTTCTGCTTCTGCGCGGGCTGCGTGAGAAAGAGCTTAGAAGTTTTCCAATGGGGAATCTGATTATAAAGATTTCCAAGAAGCTGCACTTGATGTAAAGTTATCGGTGTTGTGAAGTTGAAAAGTTATCAGAAACATTGTCCGTAATTTGTAGTTATTTTTGAATAAAATAGTAAAATTAGCAGATACTACCATAAAAAGGAGTATGAAATGAAAAAGACGTGTAGTATCCGCTTATTTATATTAGGAATCATTATAACAGCAGCATTATCTCTGTGCCTGGGATTTTTCGCAGGAACTCAAAAAAGCTGGAAGGCCTACGAACAGCGCATAAATTTGCTGCGAGAGGAAAATGAGATGCTTTTGAGCAGACAACAGCAGGAAGAGCGAAAAAAAGAAAATACTGCGGAGAGCCTCAATGTAATTGCACCGTATGCGTACGTGCTTTTGGCGGAGGACGGCTTTGTGGCTGTTTACCAGGCAGACCGCGAGACTTTATATGCCACGACGGGGATTCTTATGGACAGCCTCCCGGAAAACCTACAGCAGGAAATTCAGGAGGGGAAAGTAATTGATAATGAAGAACAGCTTTACAGTTTTTTAGAGAATTATTCCAGTTAATGATTTGCTTACTATGCGAGAAGAAAATAATAATTATTTTAAAAAAGCGCTATCTGATTTCGCTTACGATATGGCGTGCGGCGCGCAGATTCGGCATTTTGCCGACCTTGGTTACACGATAAATCAAATCTTGGAAGCGCTTGATATTTCCGTACCATATGGGAGGGTGCAAAAGACGGTAAATGAACATCTGCAAAGAACAGGCGTGTTGCTTACCGGAAAGCCGGATCATATCATTCCTGCGAAGAAAACATTTGTCAGAGAATATGACAACTATGGCCGGGCAAGTTTTCGCCAAGTTGTGGTACAGGAAACAAAAATACCGTCAGTTCATTGGCAGGAACATGCGTATGGGCAGGATTGTGACGGAAATCTGCTTGATTTCCTGGAAAGAAAAACAGAGGAAAATGGGTTGGAATCCTCTTACATATCCTGCGATTTTGGACTTGACCGCAAGAAAACGGAGGAGTGCTTTCGTGTACTCGGACAGCGACAGCAGGAATATTTACAGGATATTTTATGGGAAAAAATGCGTATGTACCACAGACTTACTCCATTTATAAGGGAAATGATTGCGCGTTTGTATGTACATGGGCTCTATGTTGGTGAGGGGTATTTCCAGACAACCGGCGAGCATATTCTATTCTGAATTCCCATAAGCTTCTCGGAAAAAGTCAATTGATATATTTTTTGTTTGATGATATACTGCTATATAGAAAATGGCTAACATATAGGAAAAGCCAAAAACCAGCACAAGGAGTTGTAATGAGCAGACAATTTGATATCATCATCGTGGGAGCCGGAGCTTCCGGACTTATGGCCGGCATCCATGCGGCGAGAGCGGGAGCGCATGTACTGATTTTGGAACATATGGACAAGGCTGCAAAGAAGATTTTAGTAACCGGAAATGGAAAATGTAATTTTACCAACGAGAAGCAGGGAATTGCTTATTACCATGGCAAGAACCCTGCCTTTGTATTGCCTGCGCTTCGTCAGTTTGGCGTCAGCGAGACATTACAGTTCTTTGAAGAACTCGGAATTTATCCCAAAAAGAAATGGGACGCATATTATTACCCGGCAAGCGGACAGGCGTCATCCATAGCCCAAAGTCTGTTGCTTGAATGCAAACGGCTCAACGTGCGCATTGCCTGTAATATAGGTATCCGTGAAATAAAACAGACGGCAAAAGGATTTTCCTTCCATACCAAACAAGGGGATTTTTTTAGCAATTGCTGTATCATTGCCACTGGCGGCAAAGCTGCTAAAAAAACAGGAAGTGACGGAAGCGGTTTTCTATATATTGAGAAGTTAGGCCATAAATTGACAGATATTGTGCCTGCGCTTGTTCAATTGCAGGGAAAACAGTTGTTTTTAAAAGAAATTGCAGGAATACGTGCAGATGGGAAGGTCAGTATCTACATAGAAAAGGAAAAAATTGCAGAAGATGCCGGCGAACTACAATTGACGGAATTCGGCATTTCCGGAATTCCTACCTTTCAGGTCAGCCGCTATGCTTCTTTCGCATTGTCCAAGGGGAAACATGTTTTTGCAATGTTAGATTTTTTGCCGGAGTTGACGGTGGAAGAGACGCGAGATTTGATGCGAAAGCGTTTCTTATGTTTCGCAGAAGGAAAGAATGCGGCGCAGGCGTTGCTGGGATTGTTCCCGGATAAGTTGAATGCAGTACTTTTAAAAGAGGCGCAAATCCCCATTCGCAAACCGGCCGGAGAATGTTCGCCAGAAGATTTGGCACGATTAGCTGGCAAAGCGAAAGCCCTGCGCATAGACGTCACAGGAACAAAAGGCTTTGACTATGCCCAGGTCAGCGCAGGCGGCGTAGATACAAGTGAAGTAAATCCCATGACAATGGAATCCAGGCTGGCGCCGGGGCTTTATTTTGCCGGGGAGGTATTAGATGTTGACGGTATGTGCGGCGGCTACAATTTGCAATGGGCCTGGAGCAGCGGCTATGTAGCGGGAAAAGAGGCGGCTTCCTGCTGTACGGCTGGAATACATAACGAGCGCAGTTTACACGATATTTTAGAACGCGGCGAGTAATAGAGGAGGAACGTATGATAAGGATTCAGCAGCTTGCGCTGCCAATAACCCACACGCAAGAACAATTCGTGCAAAAGATTGCCAAAGCATTGCGGGTGAGAACGAATGAGATTACAAAATATAAGATTCGCAGGCAGTCCGTAGATGCCCGTAGGAAAAGTGACGTTTCTTTTGTATATACGGTAGACGTTTCTGTTAGAAATGAGAAAGATGTATTGCATCGTGCAAAGGGGAAACAGATTTCTCAAGCCGTAGATATACGCTACCAATTTCCGCAGACGGGAGAACAGTTGTTGCCGCATCCTCCGGTGGTAATTGGCAGCGGACCCGCAGGGCTCTTTTGCGCGTATCTGCTTGCGGAACATGGATTTCGTCCACTGATAATAGAACGTGGAAAACCGGTAGAAGTACGCACGAAGGAAGTGGAAAACTTCTGGCAGGAAAACGTGCTGAATCCTGACACGAACGTACAATTTGGCGAGGGCGGCGCCGGAACTTTTTCGGATGGAAAACTGAATACCCTTGTCAAAGATGTAAAGGGCAGGAACCAGAAGGTCCTGGACATTTTTATCCGCCATGGCGCGCCGGAGGCTATTTCCTATCAAGCCAAACCGCATATTGGGACGGATATTTTAAAGCAGGTGATACGGAATATGCGCAGACAGATAGAAGCGTGGGGCGGTTCCTATCTGTTCGACACCTGTGTGACAGATTTACACTTTTCTAATGAAAATCTTCAGTCCTTGGCGTGCCGTAACCAAACGACAGGAAAATGTTATAACATAGAGACGACGTTAGCAGTACTTGCCATTGGGCACAGCGCAAGAGATACATTTGCCATGTTGGAAAACCGTGGATTTCAGATGGAGGCCAAATCTTTTGCCGTAGGGCTGCGCGTGGAGCATCCCCAGACTATGATAAACGACGCGCAGTATGGGAAGGAGGCGGCCTTGGTGCTAGAGGCTGCGCCTTATAAAGTCACGGCCAATCTGGAAAATGGCAGAGGCGTCTATTCCTTTTGTATGTGTCCAGGCGGTTATGTGGTGAACGCTTCTTCCGAGGAGGGACAAATTGCCGTCAATGGCATGAGTTACAGCAAAAGGGACGGTAAAAATGCCAACAGTGCGATTATCGTTACCGTGACGCCCGAGGATTTCCCTGGGGATGGCGCGCTGGCTGGTGTGAGGTTCCAGCGAAATCTTGAGAGGAAGGCTTATGAACTTGGCAGCGGCAAAGTTCCCCAGCAGCTTTTCGGCGATTTTGAGCTGGGAAAACTTTCAGAAAGATACGGTAGTTTTACATCGGAAATTAAAGGGCAACATACGTTTGGCGCTCTGCATGAACTTTTTTCGGAGGAAATTAAGGAATCCTTCTGCCAGGGAATGCACCAATTTGCGCGAAAGCTCAAGGGATTTGACCGGGAAGACGCCATTTTGTCGGGGGTGGAGAGCCGGACCTCCTCGCCTGTGCGCATTGTCAGGGATGAAGCGTTTGAGAGTAATCGAAATGGCGTCTATCCCTGCGGGGAAGGCGCCGGGTATGCCGGGGGCATTATGTCAGCCGCCATGGACGGTATGAAAATTGCGGAAGCGATTGCACAAAAGTACAAAGGAGGGGATTCATTGTGGCAGAAATGACGCCAATGATGCAGAAATATTTGGAGACAAAGAAGGAATACCCGGATTGTATTCTTTTTTACCGATTGGGAGATTTCTATGAAATGTTTTTTGAGGATGCCCTGACGGCGTCTAAAGAGTTAGAAATCACGCTGACAGGCAAAAATTGCGGGCTCAAGGAGCGCGCGCCTATGTGCGGCGTGCCGTTTCATGCTGTGGAAGGGTATCTGAATAAGCTGGTGGCGAAGGGCTATAAGGTGGCAATCTGCGAGCAGGTGGAAGACCCCAAAATGGCAAAGGGACTGGTGAAGCGGGAGGTTGTGCGCGTTGTGACCCCTGGAACGAATTTAGACACACAGGCATTGGATGAGACGAAAAATAATTATATTATGTGTATTGTCTATATTGCGGACCGCTATGGCGTTTCTATCGCGGACGTTACGACGGGAGATTACTTTGTGACAGAATTGGACACAGAGCGCAAGCTTTTGGATGAGATACATAAATTTACACCCTCAGAGATTATCTGCAATGAAGCATTTTATATGACGGGTATGGATTTTGAAGATTTAAAACACAGGCTGAACATTGCCATTTATTCACTGGATAGTTGGTATTTCAGCGATGAGACGGCGAAAAACACCTTGCTTTCCCATTTTAAAGTTGCGGACGTCCAGGGCTTGGGCCTGGAAGATTACGGCTCCGGCACTGTGGCGGCAGGCGCATTGTTAAAATATCTTTATGAGACCCAGAAAAACAGTTTGGGAAATATGACCTCCTTACAGCTTTACAGTACTGGAAAATACATGATTATTGACAGCTCCACGCGACGCAATCTGGAACTGGTGGAGACGTTGCGTGAAAAACAAAAACGCGGTTCCCTGCTGTGGGTACTGGACAAGACGAAAACGGCTATGGGCGCGAGAATGATTAGAAGCTTTGTAGAACAGCCCTTGATTGAAAAGGCGGAGATTGAGCGGCGGCTGGACGCAATCGAAGTATTGAAAGAACATGCCATGACAAGAGAAGAAATCAGGGAGTATTTAAATCCTATCTATGACTTGGAGCGGCTGATTGGCAGAGTGACTTACCAGACGGCAAATCCCCGCGATTTGATTGCCTTTAAGTCTTCCTTAGAAATGCTTCCCTTCCTAAAACATCTTTTGGAGGAATTCAAAGCCCCTTTGCTTAGGGATATTCAGGCGGATTTAGATCCTCTGGAAGATATTTTTGCGCTGATTGACGCCTCGATTGCCGAGGAGCCTCCTATTTCCATCCGCGACGGCGGAATTCTCAAAGAAGGTTATGATGAGGAAATTGATAAGCTGCGCCATGCAAAGACGGAGGGCAAAGGCTGGCTGATGGAGTTGGAGGCAAAGGAGCGTGAGCGCACCGGCATCAAAAATCTGCGCATCAAATATAACAAAGTGTTCGGCTATTATTTGGAAGTAACGAATTCTTACCGTGACATGGTGCCGGATGACTATGTCCGTAAGCAGACGCTTACAAATGCCGAACGTTTCATCACCGCGGATTTAAAAGAACTGGAAGATATTATCCTGGGCGCAGAGGACAAGCTGGTAGCCTTGGAATATGAGATTTTCCGGGACATCCGTGATAAAATTGCCGGAGAAGTGCAAAGAATTCAGAAGACAGCCAAAGCGGTAGCAGGCATAGATGTGTTTTCTGCGCTTGCGCTGGTGGCGGAGCATGGAAATTACTGCCGGCCTTCTCTCAACGAAAAAGGCGTTATCGACATCAAAAATGGGCGTCATCCGGTCGTTGAGAAAATGATAAACAATGATATGTTCATCGCGAACGATACTTACCTGGATAACAAAAAGCAACGGATTTCCATCATTACCGGGCCTAATATGGCCGGAAAATCCACCTATATGCGTCAGACGGCCTTGATTGTGCTGATGGCGCAGATTGGCAGTTTTGTACCGGCGGAGAGCGCTAAAATAGGCATTGTGGACCGCATTTTTACAAGAGTAGGGGCGTCCGACGACCTGGCAAGCGGGCAGAGTACTTTTATGGTGGAGATGACGGAGGTCGCCAATATTTTAAGGAACGCCACGCATAACAGCCTGCTTGTGCTTGACGAAATTGGGCGCGGCACCAGTACCTTTGACGGGTTGAGCATTGCCTGGGCAGTCGTGGAACATATCAGCAATCCCAAATTACTGGGGGCAAAGACCTTGTTCGCCACCCATTACCATGAACTCACGGAACTGGAAGGCAAACTGGATAACGTGAATAATTACTGTATTGCCGTCAAAGAAAAAGGGGACGATATTGTATTCCTGCGCAAGATTGTCCCCGGAGGCGCAGACAAGAGCTACGGCATTCAGGTAGCGAAGATCGCCGGCGTGCCGGATTCTGTGATCGCGCGCGCCAAGGTGATTGCCGAGGAGTTGTCGGCGCATGATATTGCGGAATTTACCGGACGCATTACGGTGGAAGGGACGCCGGCAAAGAAACGCAATAAGAAACTTGATGAAGTTGATTTGACGCAGATGTCATTGTTTGATACAGTAAAAGACGATGATATTATTGATGAATTGAAGGATTTGGATTTGGGCAATTTAACGCCCATTGACGCCCTCAATAAATTGTACCAGTTACAAAATAAAATTAATAATCGCTGGTAGGTTTACATAAAAAAGTTATGTAAACTTTAAGGCGGTACAAAACATTTTTACGGATTTAAGAAAAATTTCTAATAGCATCTGAAACAGAGGAGCACATATGCCAAATATACAGATATTAGACCAGCAGACAATTGATAAGATTGCCGCCGGGGAAGTGATTGAGCGTCCTTCCTCAGTCGTTAAGGAATTGGTAGAAAATGCCATAGACGCACAGGCCAGCGCGGTAACTGTAGAAATCAAAGAGGGCGGTATTTCGTTTATACGTATTACCGATAATGGCTGCGGCATTGAAAAGGAACAAGTCCCGCTTGCATTTTTGCGTTATTCCACCAGCAAGATTAAAAGTGTGGAAGACCTCTTTACCGTCTCCTCCTTAGGATTCCGCGGCGAGGCATTATCCAGCATCGCCGCCGTTTCCCAGGTGGAGCTGATTACGAAGACCTCCCTGGGCATCAGCGGCGTCCGGTATGTGATAGAAGGCGGCAAAGAGCAGTCATCGGAAGAGATTGGCGCCCCGGAAGGAACGACATTTCTGGTGCGCAATCTATTCTACAATACCCCGGCAAGGAGGAAATTCTTAAAAACCGCACAGACAGAGGCGGGATATATCGCCAATCTGATGGAAAAGCTCGCCTTGTCGCATCCAGAGACTTCTTTTAAATTCATTGCCAATAACCAGCTTAAGCTGCATACCTCCGGTAATTCCAATTTAAAGGAAATCATTTACCATATTTATGGGCGGGATATTGCGGGAAATCTGCTCGAAGTTCAGGAGGAAAACGAGCTTTTTTCCGTCAATGGATTTATCGGCAAGCCCTTGATTTCCCGGGGAAACCGCAATTATGAGAATTACTTTATTAACGGAAGATACATAAAAAGCGCGCTGATTGCCAAAAGCATTGAAGAAGGCTATAAGTCGTTTGTTATGCAGCATAAGTACCCGTTTACCGTGCTGCATATCTCGGTCAAGGGGGAATTGTTAGACGTCAATGTCCATCCCACAAAAATGGAACTGCGTTTCTCCAACGGAGAGGCGATTTATCAATTTCTCACGGATTTGGTGAGAAAAGCCATCAACCAAAGCGAGCTCGTCTATCAGGTAAGCCTGGAAAATGAGCGGGAGGTAAAAAAGCGGCAGGAGCAGCAAAAAAGAGAACAGTTAAAATCCGGCCGACAGGCGCCGGAGCCCTTTGAGACAAAACGTTTGCAGGCAATCAAAGAGGGCATCCGTAAGGACAGCCCTTATGAGAAGAAGTTTGAAAAATATCCGCAGGCAACAGAACGTTCCGTGTTGGAAAAGCAACCCCAGCAATCAGATGAGATACATACCGTAGAAAAACAGCCGCAACAATTAGCGGATTACTCTATTTCAGGACAGCAGCCGGATTTAGCAGCAGAAACTTCAGATTTTGCGATTTCGCCTGAGAAAATGGGTGAGCAAATCACGCGCAAGCTGCTCGATATATCTTCCCAAAAGGAGCACCGGATTATCGGCCAGCTCTTCGAGACATACTGGCTTGTGGAATTTGATAACCAATTATATATCATTGACCAGCATGCGGCGCATGAAAAAGTGTTGTATGAGCGTACAATGAAATCTATGGCAACTAAGGACTATACGTCGCAGGCAATTTATCCGCCCATTTTATTGACCCTAAATATGCAGGAGGAAGCGCTTCTAAAGACGTACAGGGACTATTTTGAGAAATTAGGCTTTGTCTTTGAGCATTTTGGCGGCAAGGAGTATTCGGTGACGTCTGTGCCGGCAAATCTTTTCGGTTTGGAGGGCAAAAATATACTGGTGGAAATGCTGGATGGATTGTCCGGGTTCCATGGCAGGGAGACGCCGCAAATGATTACGGAAAAGATTGCTTCCATGTCCTGTAAAGCGGCAGTCAAGGGGAACCAGAAATTATCAAGGCGGGAAGTGGAAGCCTTGATTGGTGAACTTCTGACATTGGATAATCCCTATCACTGTCCGCATGGGCGTCCGACGATTATCTCCATGACGAAATATGAATTAGAAAAGAAATTTAAGCGGGTGTTATGATGAAAAAACCACTGATAATACTGACAGGCCCTACGGCAGTGGGCAAAACGGAACTTTCCATCCGCCTGGCAAGGCTGATAAACGGTTCTGTCATCTCGGCGGATTCCATGCAGGTTTACCGCCATATGGATATTGGCTCTGCGAAAATAACCAGAGAAAAAATGCAGGAAATTCCCCATTATCTCATTGATGAGTTTGAACCGGATGAAGAGTTCCATGTCGTTCGTTTTCAAGAGTATGCCAAAAAATATATGCAGGAAGTCTATACCCAGGGCAGGATTCCCATCATCGTCGGCGGCACGGGTTTTTACATCCAGGCGCTTTTGTATGACATAGATTTTACAAAGGAGCAAGGGGATACCGGCTATCGGGCAGCCCTGGAAAAGCTGGCAAGAGAACGGGGAGGCGGCGTTTTACATGAGATGTTGAGAGAAGCAGATCCTGAGGCCGCAGAACAGATTCATGAAAACAATATCAAACGTATGGTGCGTGCGCTGGAATTCCACCACGCCTGCGGTGGGAAGATTTCTGAACACAATGAGGCGGAACGGCAGAAAGATTCACCCTACAATTTCGCATATTTTGTCCTCAACGATGACCGGCAAAAGCTCTACGAACGAATTAACGACCGTGTGGAACAGATGATAGCGAACGGGCTTGTAGAAGAAGTAAAAAAGTTGCAGGAACTTGGCTGCAATCGTTCTATGGTATCTATGCAAGGACTGGGTTACAAGGAAATCCTTGCTTACCTTGAGGGAGAACTGGCCTTGGAAGACGCCATTTACCAAATAAAACGCGACACCAGACATTTTGCCAAGCGGCAGCTAACCTGGTTTCGCCGTGAGCGTGAAGTCATTTGGGTGGACAAGCCGACGTTTGATTATGACAATGATAAAATAGTATCTTACATGCAGAAACTTTTGATAGAAAAAGGGATAATTTTGTAATAATAGCAGATAGAGAGGAAAGACCAATGAAAGATATTTATAGAGAGCTGGGGATTGACGAAAAGGTATTTGCTTTCGGCAGGAAATTTGAGCGCAAATTAGAAAAGCGTTTCCGCGAAATTGACGAGACGGCAGAGTACAACCAGTTAAAAGTAATCAAAGCGTTACAAAAACACAGAGTCAGTGCAGAATGTTTTATGGGAAGCAGCGGATATGGGTATAATGATTTAGGAAGAGATACCTTAGAAGAAGTCTATGCTTCCTGTTTTCATGGAGAAGCGGCGCTGGTACGCCCGCAAATCACCTGCGGCACACATGCGCTGGCGCTGGCGCTGATGTCTAACCTCCGCCCGGGGGATGAACTTTTATCGCCAGTGGGCAAGCCGTATGACACGCTGGAGGAAGTTATCGGTATCCGCCCCTCGCAGGGCTCGCTCGCGGAGTATGGCGTTACTTACCGGCAGGTTGATCTTTTAGCGGATGGCAGTTTTGATTTTGAAAATATTAAGAAAGCCGTCAACAATAAGACGAAGCTGGTAACCATTCAACGTTCCAAGGGCTACCAGACGAGACCGACGTTATCGGTAGCGCGAATAGGCGAGCTGATTTCGTTTATCAAAGAAATCAAACCGGATGTTATCTGCATGGTGGATAACTGTTACGGCGAATTTGTCGAACGGCGCGAACCGCTGGAAGCCGGTGCGGATATGATTGTAGGCTCCTTGATCAAGAATCCGGGCGGCGGACTTGCGCCGATAGGCGGCTACATTGTCGGCAAGAAGGAATGTGTAGACAATGCGGCGTACCGTTTGACTTCTCCTGGTCTCGGCAAAGAAGTCGGGGCTTCCCTGGGCGTTATCCAGTCATTCTACCAAGGGTTGTTTTTGTCTCCTACCGTGGTAGCCGGAGCCCTCAAAGGCGCCATTTTCGCAGCGAATATTTATGAAAGCCTGGGATTTCCGGTTGTGCCGAATGGCAGCGAAAGCCGCCACGATATTATCCAGGCGGTAACCCTGCAATCCCCGGAAGCTTTAATTGCTTTTTGTAAGGGGATTCAGGCGGCAGCGCCCGTGGACAGCCATGTGACCCCGGAGCCATGGGCAATGCCCGGGTATGACGATGATGTGATTATGGCGGCGGGAGCCTTTGTGCAGGGCTCTTCCATTGAATTGAGCGCGGACGGTCCCCTGCGGGAGCCATATGCGGTGTATTTTCAGGGAGGGCTGACCTGGTACCATGCAAAATTGGGCATTCTGATGTCTTTACAGAAATTATATGAAGAGGGATTAATAAATTTTTAATAATAATTAGTATACATCAAAGACCTTTTGTGCTAAAATAAAATGTACTATTTTTTCCTTTGCTTTTGAGAGAGTGGAAGGGAGCGCATGAATTTACACATAACTATGAAAGAAATGCCGGAATCAGAACAACCGCGGGAGAAGTTTCTGCGCTATGGGGCGCAGGCTCTTTCGGATGCAGAACTTCTCGCTTTGATTTTGAGGAGCGGCACAAAGGACATGACAGCATTGCAGCTTGCGCAGACATTGCTTGCGCAGAAGGATAAGGGCCTTATGAACCTTGTCTATATGAACCCGCAGGAAATGAAAGAGATTCCGGGCATCGGGCAGGTCAAAGCGGCGCAGTTAAAATGTATCGCCGAACTTGCCGGGCGCATCGCCAAGTGCAACAGGCTTGGGGATGTAAGACTGAACGAACCTGCGAGCATTGCCTATTACTATATGGAAACGCTCCGGCATGAACCCAAGGAACGGCTGCTATTGGCAATGTTTGATGCGAAAAGCAATCTGCTGGGAGATGAAGTCGTCTCTGTCGGCACAGTAAATTACTCTCTGGTATCGCCCAGGGAAATTTTCATAAGCGCACTGGAATGCCACGCAGTGCATATCGTACTTCTCCATAACCATCCAAGCGGCGACCCGACGCCCAGTGATGCGGATATACAGGTGACGTACAGGGTCATGGAAAGTGGGAGGATTCTTGGAATCGCCCTGGCAGATCATATTATTATTGGCGACAACAGATATATGAGCTTTAGAGAAAACGGCCTGCTTGGCCAGAGGAAAGGAACATAAGTTATGTCAGCAAATGTATATGGAATTGATTTGGGAACCTGCAATCTGAAGATTTTCTGTAAGGGAACCGGAAATGTAATCAATGAGAAAAATACCATTGCCATCGTCAACAAGAACCAGCTCTATGCTTTCGGCGATGACGCATATGCTATGTATGAGAAGGCGCCGGACAGTATTCAGGTAACTTTTCCCGTAGTCAACGGCGTTATCGCAGATTACAATAACATGCAGATGATGATTGGCGAATTATTGGAGAAATATGCCAAGAGCCATATCAAGGGAGCTGAATTCATCGTTGCGGTACCAACAGATATTACAGAAGTGGAGAAAAAGGCGTTTTTCGATTTGTTCTACAAGAGCCGTTTTAAACCGCGGAGCGTGCTGCTGTGTGAAAAACCGATCGCGGACGCGGTAGGGCTGGATCTGGACGTAAATTCCCCGACGGGCTTCATGATTGTGAATATTGGAGCCGATACAACGGAGATTTCCGTGATTTCTCTTGGCGGCTTGGTGTTGAGCGATCTCCTTCATTTTGGCGGTAAACGCATTGATGAATCTATTATCAATCACCTCAAGCGCAATTTCAGCTTGGTTATTGGACAGAAGACGGCGATGCACCTGAAGGAGACGTTAGGCTGCGCCATCGCGCAGGAAGAGGAGACTGTGGAGACAATTGTGGGAAGAGACGTTGTCAGCGGCCTGCCCATTGAAATGCAGATTAACTCCTCCATTGTGTATGAAGCTGTCAAAGACCCGTTGAATACAATCTGCAATTCCATCAAGATGATTTTAGAGAAAACTCCTCCGGAGCTGGCAAGGGACATCATTCACGCCGGCATCTACATCACCGGCGGTTCCTCCAAAATCCAGAGGCTGGACGAATTGTTTACCCAGATAACCAATATCCGGGTAAATACCTGCGAGTACCCGGAAGAAAGCGCAGTGCGCGGCCTGGACAAAATTGTTTCAGACGAAAAATACCGGAAGCTTGCCTTTAGCATGAAAACCAGAATTTATAAATAGAGGTTGCAAGTATTTATGAAACGAAGAACAAAACGCTCTATCCCAACCAAATATACGCTTCTGGCAGTTACTGTGCTCTGTGTACTGGTAATGTTTGCGAGCTTTACTCTAAATTTGTCCGGCGGGCCGTTGAATACGGTTGCCGGGTATGTGTTTGTTCCCATGCAGAATGGAATTAATCAGGTAGCTGCCTGGGTGATTAACCGCGCGGATGATGTAGTATCGCTGCAGAATGTGCAGCAGAAGAACAAAGAACTGCAAGCGAAGGTGGACGAGCTTACGCAGGAATTAAATACAATCAAACTCGAACAATATGAGCTGGATAATCTCAGAGAGCTGATGGAACTGGATCAGAAATACCCCAGCTATGAGAAGGTTGCTGCCCGTGTAATTGGCAATGACGGCGGTAATTGGTTCTCAACGTTTCTCATTGATAAAGGAGAGAAGGATGGTATAGAGAAAGATATGAATGTGATTGCTGGCAGCGGACTTGTCGGTATCGTGATTGATACAGGGCCCAATTATGCCAAGGTGCGTTCCATTATAGATGATGCCAGCAATGTCAGCGGTATGGCGTTGTCAACGTCTGACCGCTGTATTGTCAACGGTAATCTGGTATCTATGAATGAACAGCGGGTCATTGGTTTCACCGATTTGAAATGTGACGAGGATACGGTTAAGACAGGGGAACAGATTGTAACTTCACATATCAGTGATAAGTATTTAGAGGGAATTCTCATAGGATATGTAAATACGATCGAGCGCAATTCCAACAACCTTACTTATTCAGGAACCATCATCCCTGCCGTTGATTTTCAGCATTTACAGGAAGTATTGGTAATTAAAGATAAGAAAAAGACCCCGGCTGATTAAAGGAGCAGAGCAGATGAGACGTAAATTGGCTGTATTTTTAATTATAACGGTGTGCTTTCTTTTGCAGAGTACTTTATTCCAGATGCTTTCCATTGCATCCATATCACCCAACTTGCTGATTGTTGTTACGTCCTCTTTTGGATTTATGCGGGGACGCAAAGAGGGTATGTGGATTGGATTTTTCAGCGGACTTATTCTTGATATATTTTTTGGGAGTGTAATTGGATTCTATGCGTTGATTTATGCCTATATCGGTTATGTCAACGGATTCTTCCGCAAGCGGTTTTTCCCAGATGACATTAAACTTCCATTAATTCTGATTGCCGCGAGCGATTTTTCTTATAATATACTGGTATATCTGTTCCTGTTTTTCCTGAGAGGAAGATTTCGCATTGATTATTATCTTTTAAATATCATGCTGCCGGAACTGGTGTATACCATCCTTGTGACAATCGTTTTATACTTTATAATACTCAAGATTAATAAGAAATTAGAAAAGATCGAAAAAAGGAGAGCAAGCAAGTTTGTTTGAAATAATAAAAGATTATGGCAAAAAAATACTGACCTCCAGGCTATTTGCACTCAGCGTAGCAGTGATAGTGTTGTTTGGCATACTGTTACAGCGAATTTTTATGCTGCAAATTATCAAAGGGCAGGAATATCTTGACAATTATACGCTTTTAATCCGAAAAGAACGCGTTACTTCCGGCACGAGAGGCAATATTTTTGACAGAAACGGCAAACTGCTTGCATACAATGAGCTGTCTTATTCTGTCACAATCGAGGATAACGGCGTATATAACAGTACCCAAGCTAAGAACCGCCTGCTGAATGAAGAGTTGAATACCGTCATTCATATGATTGAGGAAAAAGGGGACGCAATCACCAATAATTTTGACGTCCAGAGAGATGAGAATGGCAATTATGCGTTTACTTTATCAGACCGTGCATTGAAGCGTTTTCTGGCAGACGTCTATGGCTACACAAGCGTTGATAAGCTAAAATATAACAAGAAACTTGGCTATGACGAGGGTGAGGCAACCCCGGACCAGGTCATTGAATATTTACAGAACAAATTTGATATCTATGTGGAAGGCAAGACGGATTCCCAAGAGCTTTCTGAGGAAGACTCCTTATATTCCGAAGAGGAAGCCTACAAAATTATGCTGTTGCGCTATGCAATTTCTCAGAATAATTACCAGAAATATGTTTTAACGACGATTGCCCAGAATGTCAGTGAGGAGACGGTTGCCGTTATCAAGGAAAATTCCGATATTCTTCAAGGCATAGACATCACAGAAGACAGCATTCGCAAATATGTAGACAGCGTATATTTTTCCCATATTATCGGTTACACGGGTAAGATTTCTCAGGAAGAATACGACACGCTCTCGGCAGAGAGCGACGAATACACGCTCAATGATGTAGTTGGCAAATCAGGCATTGAACAGGTGATGGACCAGCAGCTTCAGGGCAGCAAGGGCAAGGAATCTTTCTATACAGACAACATGGGGCGAATTACGGAGATGATTGCGCAAGTGGACGCATCTTCTGGAAATGATATTTACCTCTCGATAGACGCCGAACTGCAAGAGGCAGTTTACCGTATGTTGGAACAGGAGCTTGCCGGAATTGTATACGCTAATATTGAAAATATTAAGGAATATGATACCAGTACAGGTACGGCTTCCGATATTAAAATTCCGATCGACGATGTATATTTTGCTTTGCTCAACAACAGCGTCATAGACATCACACATTTTGAAAAGGAAGACGCGCAGCCGGTAGAACAGCAGATATATGCGATTTTTAAAAATAAGCAGGAAAACGTCATTGAAAGCCTGCGCCAGCAGTTCACGTCTCCATCCCCGGCAAAATATGGAGATTTGGACAAGGAATATCAGGTATATATGAGCTATATTCTTTCCATGCTTGGAGAAGAGAAAATTTTTCTCTCAGACAAAGTAGACACGGATGATGAAGTATATCTTTCCTGGAAAAGCGACACAGCAAGCCTTGCAGAGTATCTCCACCGTGCCATTGCCATGGATTGGATTGATATAACCGGCTTTGATACGGAATCAAAATATTCAGATTCTACAGAAATTTATGACGCTTTGATTTCTTATGTTATGGAAGAATTACAGACGGACACAGAATTCTCCAAAAAGATTTACCAATATATGATTCGGGATAACCTTATTTCAGGAAACCAGATTTGCCAGATTCTTTATGAACAGGGCATTCTTAAAGATAAAAATGGGGAGCAGGCAGCGCTTGCGAATGGCAGTCTCAGTGCATTTGATTTTCTCCGGGACAAGATTAAGAATATAGAAATTACCCCTGCGCAGCTTGCGCTTGACCCCTGCACGGCGAGCTGCGTTATGGTCAATGTGAATACCGGCGAACTGCTTGCCTGCGTAACATATCCCGGATATGATACGAATCGTCTTGCCAATACCGTAGATTCGGCATACTTTGAAAGCTTACAGAAAGATTTATCCGTACCTCAGTACAATAACGCTACCCAGCAGCGAACAGCTCCCGGCTCCACTTTTAAGCCGATTACCGCGGCGGCAGCTTTGACGGAGGGAATTGTCAGCGTCGGGGAACAGATTAAGGACGAGGGAGAATATACTAACATCACGCCGTCGCCCAAATGCTGGATTTATCCGGGAAGTACCCATGGCAAGGACAATATCTCGGAGGCAATCCGAGACTCCTGTAACTACTTCTTTTATGAAATGGGTTATCGTTTAAGTTCCGAAGGCGGAGGGTATAATGAAAACAAAGGTATCGCAGCTCTGAGAAAATATGCGGCGTTGTTCGGGCTGGATGAAAAGACTGGTATTGAAATCCCTGAAAATGATCCGCAGATTTCCGACGAGTATCCGATTACCTCGGCGATTGGGCAAGGAAACCATAACTATACGACGACGCAGCTTGCCAGATACCTTACCGCAGTGGCGAGCAGCGGCAATGTTTATCAGCTTACACTCCTGGATAAAGAGACGACTGCGGATGGCAGTACGGTCAAAGAATTTAAGCCAGAAATCATCCGTAAAATTACAGAAGTTTCACCTGTTTCCTGGAATGCCATTCAGAGCGGCATGCGCATGGTTGTGGAAAATAATAAATCTTTTAAGGATTTTCCCGTTGCAGTTGCCGGCAAGACGGGTACGGCACAGCAGATGGAGACCCGCGCGAACCACGCGCTTTTCATTGGTTATGCGCCTTATGAAAACCCCGAAATTGCTATTACCACCCGTATTGCTTATGGATATACGTCTGCCAATGCTGTGGAAGTATCCAAAAATATCTTAAAGTACTATTTCAATCCTGCGGATGGCCAGTCGCTGTTAGACGGGCAGGCAGAAGACATCGAGAGAAGCGCCAATGGATTTACAGATTAAAGTTTGGAGGGATGAAAGTGTCAAAGCCGGTGATGTTAAAAAGCAATAAATATGGAATCAACCTGATTTTAGATGAGCACATGGACTTTGAGGAATTATTGAAATGCATTTTAGATAAATTTAAGGAATCGGAAGGATTTTTTAAAAACGCGAAGATGGCTATTTCCTTTGAGGGAAGAAAGCTGACACAGGAAGAAGAATTCCGGATTATTGAGACGATTACGGACAACACATCTGTGAACATCATCTGCATTCTTGACAATGATGCGCTCAAGGAGGAATTGATTCGTCAGAAAGTAGAACGTTTTGAGGAAGAGCAGGCTGGGAAGACCGGAGAGTTCTATAAGGGAACGCTCCGCTCCGGCCAGGTACTTGACTGCGAGAGCAGCATTATCATATTGGGTGATATTAACCCGGGCGCCAAAGTAATCTCAAAAGGCAATATTGTTGTCCTGGGTGCATTGAAAGGCAACGCCTATGCAGGGGCAAACGGCAACGAACAGGCTTTTGTAGCGGCGCTTGTGATGGACCCCATCCAGATTAAGATCGGGGATGTGATTGCCCGCAGCGCCGATAAGGTACAGGAAGGAAAAAAACGCAAAAAGAAGCATTCCGCTGATGTGGAAGTTGACCCGCAGGTTGCGATTGTAAAAGATGGTAATATTTATATTGAACCGATTACAAAAGGACTTTTGAATAATATATAAATATCAGGAGGATTTAGTGAAATGAGCGAAGTAATTGTTATAACATCAGGGAAAGGCGGTGTTGGCAAGACGACCACCACTGCAAATGTAGGTACAGGACTTGCGCAGTTAGACAAAAAAGTTGTGTTGATTGATACGGATATCGGATTGCGCAACCTCGATGTAGTCATGGGGCTTGAAAACAGGATCGTATATAATCTGGTTGATGTGGTGGAGGGAAACTGCCGCATGAAACAAGCCTTGATTAAGGACAAGCGTTATCCTAACCTGTCGTTGCTGCCCTCTGCACAGACGAAAGACAAGTCGGCTGTCTCACCGGAACAGATGGTAAAGGTGATTGACGAGCTGAGAGATGAGTTTGATTACATATTGTTGGATTGCCCGGCGGGCATTGAGCAAGGGTTTAAAAATGCTATTGCGGGGGCAGACCGTGCCCTGGTTGTCACAACTCCTGAAGTATCTGCGATCCGTGATGCAGACCGCATTATCGGTCTATTGACTGCAAATGAAATTGCTCGTGTGGATCTGATCGTAAACCGTCTGCGTATGGACATGGTAAAGCGCGGTGATATGATGAATATCGGGGATGTCACAGATATTTTGGCAATCAACCTCATTGGCGCCGTGCCGGATGATGAGCAGATTGTTATTTCTACTAATCAGGGCGAGCCGTTGGTCGGCACAGACTGCAAAGCGGGAATTGCATATGCAAATATCTGCCACAGAGTCTTAGGCGAAGACGTGCCATTTCTGAATTTAGAGGAAAAGGACGGTATGTGGAACAAACTCAAAGGAATGTTTAAGAAAAATTAGGAGGAAACCGAAATGGGATTGATGGATCTGTTTAAAAAGAAGAGTTCCGGTGATATTGCCAAAGATCGGCTAAAGCTGTTATTGGTTTCCGACCGTGCAAATTGTTCTCCTGAAATTATGGAGAAGATTAAGAACGACATTATCCAGGTGATTTCCAAGTATATGGAGATTGATGCGGAAGGTCTGGATATACAGATTACCCAGACTGAATCGGAGGGAAATAATGGAAATGTCCCCGCGTTGTTTGCCAATATTCCGATTAAGGACATGAGGCATTCAGGCACTTCGGAGTAGGACAATTGTTATTGTTAAAATATAAGTTTGTTGAGTTGTATTATGCTTTAATGACAGAGGAAGTAAGGAAGTTATATTATGTTTAAACAATATCAGATTAAAGATTATAATTTTCGTTTGGTTATCTATGTGACAGCATTGACCCTAATAGGAATCAGTGTCATTGGAAGCGCGCAGAAATCTGTGCAGAATAAGCAGATCATGGGATTATGCCTGGGTCTGTTTGCCATGGCGGTTGTCTCGCTCATAGACTACTCCTTTATCCTCAAGTTTAATTGGCTGATTTATGCATTCAACATAGGGTTGCTTTCCCTGATAACGTTCCACGTCTTTGGAGACAAAGCTGGTGGAGCCGTGCGCTGGATCGAAATCGGGGGATTTCGTTTTCAGCCTTCAGAGTTAGCAAAAGTACTTTTAATTTTGTTTTTTTCCTGGTATTTTGGAAAATATTATGAGAAGGTAAATAAAATCTATTTTCTTGCCATAACGGGAGTTCTGATTTTTATTCCCTGGTTCATGATTGAACACCAGCCTGATTTATCTACCAGTATTGTGGTGGCAATTATTTTTCTCGCGCTCTTGTTTTTAAGCGGGCTAAGTTATAAAATAATAGCAGGTGTTTTCGCCGTGCTGATTCCCGCCGGTTCACTGTTCGTCTATTTGATTCTACAGCCAGGGCAGACGATTTTAGATCCGTACCAGTGGAAGCGCATCATGGCATGGCTTCAACCGGAAAAATATGCGACGGACGCATACCAGCAGCAGAATTCTATTATGGCCATCGGCTCCGGAATGTTATGGGGAAAGGGGCTGAACAATGATACAGTATTTTCTGTCAAAAATGGTAATTTTATCCCGGAACCACAGACTGACTTCATCTTTGCCGTTGTGGGAGAGGAACTTGGATTTGTAGGCAGTGCGGCGACCTTGGTCCTGCTCTTGTTGATTGTAATTGAATGTATTCTCATAGGCAGAAAAGCGAAGGATTTGCCTGGACAGCTGATTTGCGGCGGTGTTGCTGTGTGGATTGGATTTCAGACTTTTGTAAACATCTGTGTGGTAACCGGAATGATGCCCAATACCGGACTTCCCCTGCCATTTGTGAGCTATGGTCTCACTTCTCTGGTGAGTTTGTTCATTGGGATTGGGCTTGTGTTAAATGTGGGGCTACAGCCTTTAAAATACCGAAAGGGGGATTTTTAACGTGAATATTGGATTGATTGCACACGATTCAAAAAAGAAACTGATGCAGAATTTTTGTATAGCTTATCGGGGAATTTTATGTAAGCATGAGCTATGTGCAACGGGAACAACCGGCAGGCTGATAGAGGAAGTCACCAATTTATCAGTCCACAAATTTCTGGCGGGGCATCTGGGGGGTGCACAGCAGCTTGCCGCACAGATTGAGCATAATGAAATTGATTTGGTAATCTTCCTCAGAGACCCGATTACCCCCAAGTCACATGAACCGGATGTAAATAATGCCGTACACTTATGTGATATGTACAATATACCGCTGGCAACAAATCTTGCTACGGCAGAGTTATTGATTAAATCATTAGACAGAGGAGATTTAGAGTGGCGTGAAATGTATAGATAGAATAAAACAGATTCTAGCGGCAGTTTTGTTGGTATCCGTGCTGTTTACGGGCTGCAGTCAACAGATAACCGTCAAGAATCCTTATGACGTATATGAAAGCCCGAGGGCTTATGGGTTGAATGTCACAGTTACTACCGAGAGCGACCAGACGTTTTTTGCCAAAGACCTCTGTGTTGCCGGAACGGAAGATTTACTCAGCCAGAATGTTACGGCGTCTCTCTCGGAAGCTGCGGGGCTGTTCGATGTCAAGAATCATACGCTTAAGTTCGGCAAGAATATTTATGGGCGCGTCTACCCGGCAAGTACCACCAAGATACTTACGGCATATGTGGCCTTGAAACATGGAGATCTTGCAGCAACTGCAACTGTCACGGAACAGGAACTTCAATTGGAGGCAGGCTCCTCCGTTTGTGGACTTTCCGTAGGAGATACAGTCAGTTTAGAAGAATTGTTATATGGATTGCTTTTGTGCAGTGGTAATGATGCGGCAAATGTGATTGCTGATTTGGTAGCCGGCAGCACAGAGAAGTTTGCTGACATGATGAATCAGGAAGCATTAGCGCTGGGCGCCACGAATTCCCATTTTATCAACCCGCATGGACTGCACAGCGAGGAACATTATACTACTGTATACGATATGTACCTGATTTTTCAGGCTGCATTAAAGGAAGAGAAATTTGCTGCAATTATCAATTCCCAGCTTCACACAGCAGCTATCACTAAATCCACAGGGGAATCTGCATCCCTGAACTGGGAAAATACAAATAAATATATGAATGGCGAGGCGGAGACGCCGGAAGGCGTCGAAGTTCTGGGCGGGAAGACCGGGACGACCAATGACGCCGGATACTGCCTGGTGCTATACAGCAAGAACAACAGTGGCGTTCCTCATATTTCGATCGTCTATAAATCTGACAGCCGCGAAAATCTCTATTATGAAATGACAGAATTGTTACTGGAAAGCGCCAAATAGTGAAACTCAAAAAATAGCTGTTGAATTCTTTGTAAATATATACTATAATTGTCGTATAAAAAGAAACTGTTGTTTACAGATTAGATAAAGAATCGTTGACAAATTACGCGTTAATTATCTATTTTGTACAAAGCGGTTGAGACTAGGAGGAAATGGACATGGTACAAATTATAGCTGGCGAAAAGGGTAAAGGTAAGACAAAGCATCTGTTAGATAAGGTAAATGAATCGGTGAAATCAGCTACCGGCAATATCGTATATCTGGATAAGAGCCAAAAACATATGTATGAATTGAGCAACAAGGTTCGATTAATCAACGCTTCTGAATATCTGATTGCAAATTGTGACGAATTCTTGGGCTTCCTGTGCGGAATTATCTCGCAGGATCATGACTTGGAAGAAATGTATTTAGACAGTTTTCTCACAATTGCAAAGTTAGAGGATAAAGATCTTGAGCATTCCATTGTAAAGTTAGAAGAAATAAGCAGCAAATTCCATGTCAATTTTATAGTGAGTATTTCCAAGAATGAAAAGGATTTACCGGAGTGTACGAAAGGCAAAGTTATCGTATCACTGTAGATTGCCACTTTTTACATAAGAAAAGTTCGCTTGCGATTACCCGCAGGGGGCACGGAAGAGGAAGATATTACTCCGCAAACGCGCCCCGCGTGGGATATTCACAAGCGAGCTTTTTGTTTTCAGGCTTCATTCATGGAACGGATGCGTCCAAATACACTACACAAATATAGACCTCCAATTCCTACAATTCCATAGACAATCCGGCTGAGCCAGCTCATATTGCCGAATAAAAAGGAAACCAGGTCGAAACGGAACAATCCAATTAAGCCCCAGTTAATCGCACCAATGATTACAAGTGCTAATAACGTGTAATCTAAACCTTTGGTATTCATATGCATTTCCTCCTTTTACATGAGTTTATTATTACCTATAATAAAAAAATCATGTTGGAAATTGATGGATGAAATGGTAAAATATTAGTAAGCATAAAATAGAAACAGGACTTCAATCTATGGCAAACAACAATAAAAAAGTAATTAAATTTCATAAAACTTCCCAATTCAATATAGGCGTTATTATTTTCTTGATTATTCTTGTGTACATGCTATACAATATTTTTCAATATTTTACAACGGAACGAGTAGCGGTGTATGAGGTTTCCCAGGGAACAATTGCGCAGAATAATACATTCACGGGAGTAGCTCTGCGGGAGGAGAAGATATACAACACAGAATCTCCTGGGTATATTAGTTATTACAACAAAGACGCCACAAAAGTAGGCGTCAATAGTTATGTATATTCCGTGGACGAAAATGGCAATTTCTACCAGGAAATGCTGGCAAAAAATAATGGAAGGTTGTTTTCAGGAAAAGGCGCTTACCATAATCTGGAAAAAACAGCGCAGGAATATGTCCTCAATTATTCAGATGATAATTTTTATCAAGTATATTCCTTTAAATACGATATGGAAGCAGAGTTGATGGAAGCAATCAGTGCGAATGCTCTGTCCGGCATGGATGAATCCAGTACTAAAAATCTCCATGCATTTCGTGCACCAGAGCCGGGAATTGTGGTTTATAATACAGACGGACTGGAAAACACTACTCTGGATAACTTTACCGATGATATCTTCGATAAATCCGCCCATGTAAAGAATAACTTGATAACCCGCGAACAGGTAAGCGCAGGGGAACCGGCATTTAAGTTGATTACCAGTGAAATTTGGAACTTACTCATTCCCATAGACGATAAATTGGCGGCTGATTTGGCGGAAGAGACTTCCGTTAAAGTTGAATTTAAAAAAGATAATTCTACCGCCTGGGGAAGTTGCAAAATTCTCAATCGCAACGGAGCATCTTATCTGGCTCTGACGTTCCAGAGCGCCGGGCTTCGTTTTGCAACAGAACGATACCTGGAAGTTGAGTTGCTGCTGTCTGATACCAGCGGCCTAAAGATTCCCAACACTGCCCTGACAGAGAAAAATTTCTTTTTATTGCCCAAAGACTACCTCACCAAAGGCGGAGAAGACAATTCCAATGGCATCATGTGCCGTTATGAGGATGAAGACGGTGAATTTGTAACGAAGTTTATCGCTGTCGCGGTGGCGCAAGAGAAGGGCAACTCCTATTACATTGCCGCAGAAGAGTTATTAGGCGAGGAGATTGTCCTTAAACCGGATTCCAATGAGACATATACGTTAAATAAGCAGGAGCCATTACAAGGCGTATACAATATTAACCGTGGATATGCCGTGTTCCGCAGGGTGGAAGTATTGTTTCAGAATGAAGAGTATTCCATCGTGGGTACTGGCACAAAATATGGTATTTCCCTGTATGACCACATCGCACTCGACGCTTCCAGGATAACAGAAAATGAAATCATACAGAAATAATACAATGAGGCGTGCAACAGGCATAATTACCAAATAGGAGGAATTGAGATGATAAAAGAAAATCTTGCAAATGTTCGCGAGAATATCAAAAAGGCATGCGAACGTGCTGGGAGAGATCCAGAGGAGGTAACGCTGATCTCCGTCAGCAAGACGAAACCGATATCTATGCTTGAGGAAGCATATGCGGCAGACTGCCGGGACTTTGGCGAGAATAAAGTGCAAGAAATCATGGACAAGTACCCACAGCTTCCAGAAGATATCCGCTGGCATATGATTGGACATCTTCAACGGAACAAAGTAAAATATATTATAGATAAAGTTTCTCTCATCCATTCTGTAGATTCTTTGCGTCTTGCGCAGGAAATCAGCAGCCAGGCAGTCAAAAAGCAGGTGGATATTGACATCCTCCTGGAAGTCAATATTGCCGGAGAGGAGAGTAAATTTGGTATTGCCCGTGAGGAAGCCATACAACTGGCAGAAGAAGCAGCGACTCTTCCTCATATCCATATCAAAGGACTTATGACAATAGCCCCATTTGTAAGCAATCCAGAAGACAATCGCGAATATTTTCGCCAAATTCGCGAATTATCTGTTGACATAGAGCACAAAAACATTGATAATGTAACTATGTCTGTTCTTTCCATGGGCATGACAGGCGACTATACAGTTGCCATCGAAGAAGGGGCTACAATGATCCGAGTTGGAACCGGAATTTTTGGTGAAAGAAACTATGCATAGGTTATAAGTTAAAGCGAGGCGAATAATATGGGAATGTTAGATAAATTTTTAGATGTTATGAGATTGAATTCGGACGATGACGATTTCTACGATGACGACTATGAGGATGATTATGAAGAAGAGCTGCCCAGAAAACGGGGGCGTTCTAAAGATAAGGAAGAGGATGATATAGAAGAAGATGATAAGAAGATTCGTCCTATCAAGAGTAATTCCAAGGTAACCCCTATGCGTACGGCCAAGAAGTCGGCTTCCGGCATGGAGGTATGCGTCATCAAACCTGTCACGGTGGAGGACGCGAGAGAGATCACAGAGACTTTGTTGCTGAATCGAACGGTAGTATTGAATGTTGAGGGATTGGATGTTGACATTGCTCAACGTATCATTGATTTTACTTCTGGTTCCTGTTTCGCCATTAACGGCAATTTGCAAAAGATATCCAACTACATATTTATCATCACTCCGCCAAGCGTTGATGTGTCCGGCGATTTTGCCAGCATTATGGATTCATTAGATATGCAGCCTATCCGTACGGAGTTTTAAGTGGCTGACATGACAAAGGAAGAATTACTTTTAGCCAAACGTTTTCTTGATTTGTCCAGGCAGGCTGAACAGAAAGACATCGTTGTATTTAGCGAATTTTTGAATCTGAATGAATTAAATATATTTAAGCAGGAGATTCCAAATCTATATTCCGGTTTTGAAATCTCTGGCGGATATGAGTTGAGCGAGCGTCAGATGATAGCATTTATACCTGATGCTCTTTGTTATGCCTGGGATTATCCGATTACCTGTCTTAAAATCACACCGGTAAATAAGAAATTTGCAGAATCCCTGACTCACAGAGACGTCCTGGGAAGTCTGATGAATCTTGGTATCGAACGCTCAAAATTAGGAGATATCCTGGTAAACGAAGAAGAAATCTATGTATTCTGCGAAGAAAAGATTGCAGGCTATCTGATGGAAGAGCTGACAAGAATTCGCCATACGGTTGTAAAGAGTGAACAGGTGCGGCCAGATTCCTTAACAATAGAACCGAAAAAAGAGTTGGCAGAAGGGATTATCACTTCCAATCGTCTGGACAGCGTTATTGCCTGCGTCTGCAAAGTCTCCCGTTCCCAGGCCAGCCAATGGATAAAGGGCGGCAAGATTTTTCTTAATAATCGCCAGACATTGCAGACTACTGTGGAATGTAAACCGGGAGAATTAATCTCAGTCCGTTCCGTTGGAAGATTCCGTTTCGTGGATTCATTTGGCGAGACACGCAAAGGGCGGCTGAAAATACAGTATGAGAAATACTTATAATTGTACTATTATAGATAGAATTAAATTTTTTGTGGAAAAGAATTTCAAAAAATTATAGAAAGGAATTTCATTATGGGAAAAGTACTCCATGTATCATACGAGGGAACGCCTTATTATGATATTGAAATACAAAGAGATTTTACATTGCTGCCAGACAAATTAAAATCACTAGGCTATGGCAGCAATAAGGTGTGTATTGTTACCGATTCTAACGTAGCGCCATTATACTTAGAAGAAATACAGGATTTCCTTGCACCGATGTTTGCCTTCTGTACCTCCTTTGTGTTCGAGGCTGGCGAAAAAAGTAAAAACACCGATACGGTAGGACAAGTTTATGAACATTTAATCCAACATAAGTTTGACCGCAAAGATTTATTGCTTGCACTTGGCGGCGGTGTAGTCGGAGATCTCACCGGGTTTGCCGCAGCCACGTATCTGCGCGGAATTGATTTTGTCCAGGTGCCGACTACACTGTTGGCGCAGACTGACAGCAGCATTGGTGGGAAGACGGGCGTTGACTTTTTGCAATATAAGAATATGGTAGGGGCTTTTTATATGCCTAAACTGGTATATATGAACATTTCATCTTTGAAAACCCTTCCTCAGCGTCAGTTCTGTGCCGGAACAGCCGAATTAATTAAACATGGCTTTATCAAAGATGCTTCTTATACCCAGTTTATCCGCGATAACAGCGCTAAAATTATGCAACAGCAGCCGGACGCCATGGAGGAGATGATTTACAGAAGTTGCCAGATTAAACGAGAGGTCGTGGAGCACGATCCCAAAGAGCAGGGAGAACGCGCACTTCTGAACTTTGGACACACCATCGGACATGCTATCGAGAAACTTTCTGATTTTACGCTGCATCATGGAGAATGCGTGGCGCTTGGCATTGCAGGCGCGGCATATATTTCCTGTCAGCTTGGAAATTTATCAGAGCAGCAGGCAGGTGAACTTGAACATATCTTAGAGAGTTACGGTCTTCCAACTTCCCTAAAAGATTTTTCGTACACACCGAAGGAAATTCTTGCTGCGACAAAGCTTGACAAGAAAATGGAACGCGGTAAGATAAAATTTATTGTATTGAAAACGCCTGGGGAAGCATACATCACTAAGGAGTTATCCGATGAAGATATTTTGGCAGGCATTACACATATTATGGAAGAATAAAGAGGTTATCTATGAAGGAGAAGAAAATTAGTTGTTTAATTGGAATCACAAGCAGCATACTTTTACTGGTTTTGGATCAATTTACGAAATATCTTGCGTCCACTTATTTAAAGGGCGGGCATTCCGTCATCTTAGTGAAAGGGGTATTCCAGCTCCACTACCTGGAAAACCGCGGAGCTGCCTTTGGCATGATGCAAGGCATGAAACCCTGGTTTGTAGTGGGAACCTTTCTCATGCTTATATTGATGATTTTTATCTACTGGAAATCACCTATGGAGAAAAAATTTAGATGGGCAAGATTCATCTTAATCCTGCTGACAGCCGGAGCTCTCGGGAACCTTGTGGATCGGCTGGCGTTAGATTATGTTGTAGACTTTTTCTATTTTGAACTGATTGATTTCCCAATTTTTAATATGGCTGATATCTACGTGAGCTGCGGCGTGGTACTTTTGGTGCTGTTCTTCCTTTTCTATTACAAAGATGAGGATATAGAAAGGTTGATTTCTTTTAAGAAACTCAGGAAAAAGCAATCTGACACTCTATAAAAAGAACGAAACAAAATTGTGTTTAATGGCGATATAATTTGGAGGCAATTATCATGGATTCCCAGAGCATTACACAGGAATTTGAGTTATCTATAGAACAAGCGGGAGAGAGGCTGGATAAAGCATTATCCAGCCTTTATCCAGATCTATCGCGGTCCTTTTTTCAAAAATTGATTAAAGACGGGCATATTTTAGTGAATGGTGTTCCTAAAAAGGGGAATTACCATGTAAATGGCGGAGAGTTACTCTCTGTTACGATTCCCAAAGCGCAGGAGATTGCTATATTACCGGAAAATATTCCTTTGGACATTTTATATGAAGATGATGACGTGCTAGTTGTGAACAAGCCCAAGGGCATGGTAGTCCATCCTTCGGCTGGACATTATACAGGTACATTAGTCAACGCCGTTATGTACCACTGTCAAGACAGCCTTTCCGGAATTAACGGAGAAATCCGCCCCGGAATTGTCCACCGCATAGATATGGACACGACAGGTGCGCTGATTGTCTGCAAAAATGACAGCGCCCATGTGAAAATTGCAGAGCAAATCAAGGAACATTCTGTTACCAGACGTTATCTTGGCATTGCCAAAGGCGTCGTCAAAACAGATTGTGGTGTCGTTGAGGGCACCATTGGCAGGCACCCAACTGATCGCAAGAAAATGGCTGTCAATGTGCGCGGCGGGAAACCGGCAGTCACACATTACCGCGTATTGGAGCGATTTAAGAACCATACTTTGATGGAATTTACATTGGAGACAGGGCGGACACACCAAATTCGGGTACACATGGCAAGTATTGGACACCCACTTCTTGGCGATTCAGTGTACGGAAATGGCAAAAGTCCCTGGAACCTGCAAGGACAGACCCTGCATGCCGCCGTCATTGGCTTCCTTCATCCAACGAGTAAGGCGTATCTGGAAATAGAAGCTCCACTTCCTCAATATTTTAAATCTCTGCTTTTAAAGCCACTTTGATATGCACAAAAATTATCTTGGGAAGCTAGCTCCCTGAGTGATTTTTGTGCATTCTGTCTTTGCCGCGTAAGCGGCAGACCTTTTGAATGAGTAACTATATAAGTGCGGCAGCTCCTTTAAACGAGTAACTATATAAGTGCAACAGCCCCTTTTAGCATAGAAGTATTAAATCTGTGAACAGTAACTGTTATAAAAAATGAGGAAACTCAAGTTGAAATTGTATATACATTTTAAAGAAAATATACTATAATAATAATATATTGTAAGGGAAAGGTGGTAATCTTATGGATAAGTTTGTTATTACAATCGGCAGAGAATTTGGCAGCGGTGGAATGGATGTTGGACGAATGCTTTCCGAACGGTTAAAAGTGAAATGTTATGACAAAGAATTATTATCTTTGGCGGCAAAGGAGAGTGGGCTTTGCCAGGAAATATTTGAGAATCATGATGAAAAGCCTACAAGCAGCTTCCTGTATTCCTTGGTGATGGATACTTACTCTGTCAACGGCTATACATCAGCTCCATTTTTAGATATGCCGCTGAACCACAAGGTATTTCTCGCCCAGTTTGAGACAATAAAGAATCTTGCAGATAAAGAATCCTGCATTATCGTTGGAAGATGTGCGGATTATGCGTTGGCAAACCATCCAAACTGCCTGAGCGTTTTTATCCATGCCGATTTAGATTTCCGAATCAATCATATTATGGAAAATTTTGAGGTATCGAAAGAGAAAGCAGCAGATATGATTCGCAAGACGGATAAGAAACGTGCCAGCTATTATAATTATTATTCCAGCAAAAAATGGGGCGACTCCAGGAGCTACCATCTGACGCTGGACAGCAGCCAGCTCAGTTTTGAGGGCTGCTGCGATATGATTATGCATTATATGGATTTAAAACATCTAAAAAAATAGTCTTTAAAGATTAGCGACAATATATTAGTCTTCCCGAAAGATGCTTCCTGAGAATTTACCCGCCAACTTTCGCCGTTCATCGTCAATGGCAGCATAGTGTTGGCGGGTAGTCTCTACACTTTTGTGCCCAAGTGCATCTGCAACCAGATAAATATCTCCCGTTTCTTTATATAGATTCGTCCCATAAGTGCTGCGCAATTTGTGAGGCGTTATTTTTTTTGTAATATTCGCAGCGCCTGTGTATTTCTTGACGAGTTTTTCTACAGCACGCGTAGTAAGACGGCTGTATTTCAACGAAAGAAAAAAAGCATTTTCCTGCTCGGCAGGCGCTTTTTCTGCCAGCAAAGGGCGCTCAAGTTCCAGATAGTCCCAGAGCGCACTGGCAACCTCCTCGCCAAAATAAACCGTAGATTCATTGCCCCCTTTGCGCACAACCCGCATACCATTATTTTTAAAGCTAACATCCGCAACGTCTAATCCCACACACTCTGACACACGAATTCCAGTGCCCAGTAATAGTGTGAGAATGGCAATATCTCGGTATTTTGTCTTCTGATGGGCTGCGAGCTGCCTCGGCGTCAGGGAACTGCCGTTTTCAACCGTGGCAATCAGTTCCGCAACTTCATCTTTGTCCAAACGGATAATATTGTCTTTGTGCTTTTTCGGCGTCTCTATCATAGAAGGCGCATTCGTCTTGATAAATTCCTTTTTGAAGTAGTAATTGTACATTGTACGAATTGCAGAAAGTTTACGGGACTTTCCCTTTTCACCATTGGTAACTGCCTGCCCTGACTTTTTCTCATAGTAGGAAAGATAAGCCAGATATTCTTCAATATCTACCGGTGTCAGCTCGTCCAAAACCTTTAGGGGTATGTCATGCATATCCATTTTCCCATAAACAGGATTATTCTCGCGTATAAATTCAAAGAACAAGCGCATATCATAGGCATAGGACAGCCTCGTCCTGGATGACGTATTTCTAGTATCCAGATAACGAAAAAATTCATTGCAGAATTTGGGAAGCTCTTTTAATAGAACCTGCAACTTTCTTTTATTTTCTAAATTAATTTGTTCAACGTAATCCATTTCAGCTCCTTTTCAGATTTAATCATTATAACAAAATCAAGTAAAGGTGTAAAGATCGCCTTATCAGTTCGTAAAATCAACATTTCGCGAACTGATATATTTAGCTTATATAATGCTCTCTCCATAGACTGCTTTAAACAAACTATGTGTTGCAGCTAACATTATCAAATTGTAAGTTGGCATTATACTACATATTTATAAATTACAGTTGAAAATATCTATCAGAAAATCTCACTGGAATCCAGAATAATGGTAAACGGTCCATCATTTAATAAAGTAACCTCCATATTTGCACCAAAGGAACCTGTCTGGACAATAGGAATTTTCTTTTTGCATTCCGAAACAATATACTCATACAGATTCTCAGCAAGTTCTGGATTCCCAGCCTTTATAAATGAAGGGCGATTACCTTTTTTACAGTCTGCATATAGCGTAAATTGTGAAATTAATAACAATTGACCTGAAACATCTGCAAGAGACAGATTTGTCTTACCGTTTTCATCCTCAAATATTCGCATTCCCAGCAGTTTGCGTATCATCTTGTCTGCAATTTCCTGCGTGTCCTCCTGGCTGACGCCAATAAATACAAGGAAACCCTTGCCTATTTTACCTATCGTCTGCGCTTCTGTAGAAACGGAGGCCTGCTTGACGCGTTGTATTAAAAATTTCATATATTTTCAATCACCTCACATATCCTTGCCTGAACAATTTTAGCGATTTCTATGGTTTTTAAGTTCCTATATTCCTCATAAAATAATGGTTTTAGGTAATGTACCTGAGTGGTAACTCTGCCAAGTGTGTAACTGTTAAATACTTTATAGGAATCAATCAAGGCTACCGGAACAATGGGCGCCTTTGCTTTCAAAGCGCATTTAAAACATCCCGCTTTAAATGGCAACATTTGATTCTTATTATTAAAAACATATTCTCCCTCTGGAAATATAATAAATTTCCGCCCCGCTTTCACTTCTTCTGCAACCTCATTCAATACGGTTATTGCCTGGCGTACGTCACGGCGATCCAGACGTTTCGCTTGTACCAAATCAACAATCTCATTCACCAATATCATCTTTGATTTTACTTTATCCATCACAAAAGAACAGGGTTTCCTATGTGTCGAAATAATCCCCAAGGCATCATACTTGCCCTGGTGGTTGGGATACATAATATACCCTCCTTCTTTAGGCAGATTTTCTTCGCCGTACATCATTGTATGAATCCTCCCCGTCTTTTTCATCAACGATATTGCATGGCAAACCAAGGCATATCGCTTTTTTTCAGAATATTTCTCAGGATGGTTTGCCTGAAACCTCATTTTAGGGATCATATATGGCGCACGAAATAAATTCATAAATATCACATAAAACAGCTTAAACATTTCTTTTCTCCCATGGTAAAAATGTCTTACTGATATATTATAAATTGAATTTTAGAAAAACACAATATGATATTTATTTGAGTTTCCTCATTTTGTGTAGGATTACAATAAATGGGTTAAACCAGATAGGGATAAAAATATACAGAAAAACAATAATATTTTTCTTTCATATTGAGCGATTTTTAATATTATTTCTTCCTGTTTCGCATGGTTTTATTGATTTTATATAAAAAATCGCATATAATTAGAATAACCTAAACAAAAGGAGGATTTATCCATGGTTGTTACAGCGACAGAATTTAAAGCTAATTTCGGAAAGTACCTTGAATTAATTGCCGAGGAAGATATCTTTATTACTCGTAATGGAAAAACGGTTGCTAAAGTTGTAAATCCCCAAATTTC
>CAJURU010000025.1 GCA_910588845.1 uncultured Lachnospiraceae bacterium | reverse complement strand
TATACAGGTAAATCCACGTTGCTACAAATGTGGGGTCACTTCATATTGTCCTATATGATTAATCATGCTGGCAAGGTAGCCAGCGCCAAAGCCATTATCAATATTTACCACACTGACGCCGCTGGCGCAGGAGTTTAGCATGGAAAGCAGGGCGGAAAGTCCCTGGAAATTGGCGCCGTAGCCGACGCTCGTGGGCACTGCGATTACCGGGCAGTCGGCTAGCCCGCCGATGACGCTGGCGAGCGCGCCCTCCATACCGGCCACGGCAATGATGACGGTTGCCTGAGAAAGCGTGTCGACGTGTGAGAGCAGACGGTGGATGCCGGCCACGCCTACATCGTAGAGACGTTCCACATGATTGCCCAGCGTCTCAGCGGTCAAGGCAGCTTCCTCTGCAACTGGGATGTCGCTGGTGCCACCGGTGGCGACAACAATGGTTCCCTGTGCGGTAATCTCCTGACTGCGGTTGATAATTCCAACATGGGAAAGTTTGTCGTAAGTAAAGGCAAACCGTTCAGTCAGAAAATCGGCATTTTCCTGTGATAGACGGGTAATCAGGATGTTTTTGGCATCATGCGATATCATGGAATGAAGGATTCCTTCTATCTGCTCCGCGGTCTTACCGGCGCCATAAATAACCTCCGGCGCGCCTTGGCGGATGCGCCTGTGATGGTCTACTTTAGCATACCCAAGGTCTTCAAATGGGCTGATTTTTAATTGTTCGTAGGCATTATGGATGTCCAAAGTTTGATTTTGAACTTGCCGTAAAACCGATAATATATGCTGTGATTCCATCATAACCTCTTTTCTGCAAAAAAATGCGTAATTTCTATGAATAATTATAGGATTTTTCCACACAATAGTCAAGAAATGAGAATTTCGAGTTTCCCCATTTTGTGTAAGATGGGGCTGTCGCACGAATCTATTTTTGAACGAGTAAATATAATAGAGTGGCATCTCCAACAGACGATAGCGCTAACTGTGCATCAATCTTATTAAAAATTGGAGATTATGCCAATTTTTTACTAAATATTTGGATTGAAATAGAAAATTTTACTAGAATAAAAGCGGGAAAATAAAAAAACAAAAAAGATGAATCGCTTTTTATGAAGAAAAAATACGCAAATTACAGGAAATAACCGTCAGATTTCTAAATTTTTTGGAAAAAAGAACAAGCCCTCAAATTTGACAAAATAGGAAAAAGGTGGCATAATCTTCAAAACTCAGATGAAAATGCAAGGTAGAAAGGATGAGGAATTATGAACGAGAGAATTATTAAATTAGCAGATGCAGATGAAGTATGTGATTTTGTAAGTGCTGCTGGTAAATGTGATTTTGATGTCGACGTTTCCTACCAGCGCATGGTCATTGATGCCAAGTCCATATTAGGAGTTATGGGTCTTGGTGTAGAAAAGGAACTTACAGTAAAGTATGGCGGCAAAGATCTGAGTTTTGAGAATGTATTGAGCAAATACACTGTGGCATAATTTGACCTAAGGAGGAACCCAACGTAGTTGGGAGGATGCCTTAGGTCACCTTGAACAAGCAACGAAGTAAAATGTAGTTGGGAGGATGCCTTAGGTTACCTTGAACAACCAATATTATTATGTTACAATCAAGCAGAAAACTGACATTTAAGAATAGACACAAAAAGAGGAAGCTGTTGCGCTAGGATTAGCGCGGCAGCTTCTTTTGTCTTATTTGAGCAAGGAAATTGATTTTCAGAATATCCTTATGATTTGTTAGGGTATAGAGATATCTTAATAACTATAAGGATATTTTGCAAAGTAGTTTTCGTGCTTTTAGAATAAAGGAACTTGTGTTCTGAAAGAAACAGCGTTATAATGGTATTAGAAATCGGCAAACGGAAGGATACAATATTTACAATTATGGAGCAGATTAAAATATCCGTGCGCAATCTGGTGGAATTTATTTTGCGCTCTGGGGATATCGACAACCGACACGGCAGAGCAGCTCAGAAAGAGGCTATGCAGGAGGGCAGCCGCATTCACCGCAAGATACAGCGGAGAATGGGTGCGGACTATCAGCCAGAAGTTCCCTTGAAGATAGAAGTGAACCGTGAGAAATATTTGCTGCTGATAGAGGGCAGGGCGGATGGCGTGATTGTCCGGGATGGGCAGACAATGATAGATGAGATCAAAGGAATATACCAGGATGTAAATCTGCTGGAAAGGCCTATACCCGTACATCTTGCGCAGGCGAAATGTTATGCCTATATCCTGGCAGAGCAGCAAGGGCTTCCTGAGATTTCTGTGCAGCTCACTTACTGCAACCTGGACACGGAGGAGATAAAGCGATTCCAAGAACATTATGCGTTTGAAGAGCTTAGTCAGTGGTTTCTGTCGCTGGTGTTGTCCTATGATAAGTGGGCGGCCTTTCAATTTGAAGCCAAGAAGGAGAGAGATGTATCAATTGAAGGATTGGAATTTCCATTTTCTTATCGTGAAGGCCAAAAGGAACTGGCAGCAGGAGTTTACCGCACCATCAGCCGTGGGAAGAATCTCTTTATTCAAGCGCCTACCGGAACGGGGAAGACGATTACTACTGTATTTCCAGCAGTCAAGGCGGTAGGGCAGGGACTTGCAGATAAGATTTTCTATCTGACAGCGCGCACTGTCACCCGCACAGTGGCAAAAGAGGCTTTTGACTTGCTGCGCCGCCAAGGCTATCAGGGGCGCGTATTGACAATTACAGCGAAAGAGAAGCTCTGTCTCTGTGAGGAGATGGACTGCAATCCGGTGCATTGCCCTTATGCCAGGGGACATTATGACAGGGTGAATGACGCGGTATTTGACATGCTTTTGCGGGAACGTGATTTTACCAGGGAAGTATTGCTTTCACAGGCCGGGCAATTTCAGGTATGTCCGTTTGAAATGTGTCTGGATGCTTCACTGTGGGTCGATGATATTATCTGCGATTACAATTATGTGTTTGATCCCAATGTCTACCTCAAACGTTTTTTTGCGGAAGGGATCAAGGGAGATTACCTCTTTCTGGTGGATGAGGCGCATAATCTTGTGGAACGGGGAAGGGAGATGTACAGTGCAGTCTTGTATAAAGAGGATTTTCTCAAATACAAGAAAATTTTCAAAAATTATAGTAAGAAATGCACTGCCGCATTGGAACGCTGTAATAAGCATCTGCTCAAAATGAAGCGGGAATGTGAGACGTACTGTGTGCTGGGCGCTATAGATGGATTAATCTTCGCCTTAATGCAGCTTGGATCTGCTATGGAAGAATTTTTTCAAAAAGAAATCATTTTGCCGGAGAAAAAGGAAGTGCAGGAGTTCTATTTGAATCTGCGTCATTTCCTGAATATGTATGATTTGGTAGATGACAACTATGTCATTTACACAGAACATGAGGCGGACGGCAGGTTCAAGCTCAAATTGTACTGCGTCAGCCCAGCGGTAAATTTGCAGTCGTGTCTGGACAAGGGGAGGTCCGCTGTCTTTTTTTCAGCCACGCTTCTGCCTATTCAGTATTATAAGCAATTATTGAGTACTTGTGAGGATAATTATGCCGTGTATGCACACAGCGTTTTTGATAAGGAGCAGAAACTGCTTGCGGTGGCAAGAGATGTGAGCAGCAAATACACCAGGAGGACGCCGCAGGAATTTGCTAAAATTGCTTCCTATATTTATGAGACGGCTAAGGCCAAGAGCGGTAATTATATTGCTTTTTTTCCCTCGTATAAGATGATGGCGGACGTCTGGGAGTTTTTCATTCAGCGGGAGGGAATATCGGAAGAGTTGGACTGCATTCGCCAGGAGAGCGGTATGAGCGAACAGCAGCGCGAAGAGTTTCTGGACAATTTTACCGGGTACAGAGACAAAACGTTAGTTGGTTTTTGTGTGATGGGAGGTATTTTTGCCGAGGGTATTGATTTGAAGCATGAGGCCTTGATTGGTGTGATTGTAGTAGGCACGGGCCTGCCGCAAATCAGCAATGAGCGAGAGATTTTAAAGAATTTTTACGATAAGCAGGAGGGCGCGGGATTTGCCTATGCGTTCCGTTATCCGGGTATGAACAAGGTGTTGCAGGCTGCGGGGCGCGTCATCCGCACGAGTGAAGACCGCGGTGTGATTCTTCTTTTGGACGAACGTTTTTTACAACAAGAGTACCAGGCATTGTTTCCCAGAGAATGGGAAGGGTATGAGACCGTGACTCTGCCCAAAGTGCGGGAAGTTGTGGAGGAGTTCTGGCTCGAAGGGTAAATTATATGATAGCGTTTGATAAAATTTCTATTTTTTTACGAAATCAACCACAGAAAAGTTTCCTGATGGTTGATTTTATTTTGTAAAATATCGTTTGAATCCATTGTGTCTATCTGCCAATGCGAGTATACTGATACCGTAAACGCGAGGTAATATGCATAAACCCGGTGTGGGGAATTAGAACCACAATCCATTGCAGTAGGAGGTGTGCTCAGATATGGATGGTTTGAATATCGCGGGCAATATTGTGCGGCTGCGCCATGAGAAGAAGATTACGCAGGAGCGGCTGGCTGAATTTATCGGCGTTACGAAAGCGTCGGTCTCCAAATGGGAGACAGGTCAGAGTATGCCGGATATTGTTATTCTGCCGCGGCTTGCAGCTTTTTTCGATATTACGGTGGACGAATTGCTAGGGTATGTCCCGCAGTTGTCGAAGGAGCAGATTCAAAAATGGTACCAGGAGTTTGCCGGCAAATTTGCCGAAGGTTCTTTTGAAGCGGTGATGGCAGAGACACAGACTTATGTAAAGAAATATTATTCCTGCTATCCCTTTCTCTTTCAGGTGTGTATTCTGTGGCTGAATCATTTTATGCTGGCAGAAGGCAAGACGAGGCAGTCAGAAATACTTGTCGCCATAACGGGGTTGTGCGAGCATATCAAGGAGAACTGCCGTGATGTGAGGATTTCAGATGATGTGATTGTCTTACAGGCGATGGTTCATTTGCAGCTTGGCCGGACAGCGGAGGTCGTGGACGCTTTAGAGGAGATGTCGAGGCCGGACAGGTTGATGGGGCAGAGCGGGATTGTCTTGGTGCAAGCGTACAAGATGGCGGGAGAGAATGACAAGGCAGAAAGTTTTATGCAAATAAGTATGTACAATTCCCTGCTGTCATTAGTGGGCGCCGCGGCAGAGTATATCTCGGTGCACATGGATAATCGAAAGGACTGTGAGACGACGATAGAGCGTATCGGAAAGGTGGAGGAAATATATCATCTGGGTAAACTCAATCCCAATCTTATTGCCGGCTTTGAGTATCGGGCTGCGCTATGTTATGCGCATCATGGGCAGAAGGAAAAATCGCTTGCGCATATTAAGCGGTATGTCCGGTGTATTGAGGAATTATTCTCGACAGATTTATTGTTTTTGCATGGGGACGCGTATTTTAATAAGATTGAGGAGTGGTTTGGCCAGGCGCAGGGCGGCGCTGGCGCGCCAAGGAGCAGGCAGCTCGTTTTAGAGGAAGTAAAATATTCCCTGGAAAGCCCATTGTTCGCGTTTCTGAAAGGGGAAACGGGTTTTGAAATCTTAAAGAAAGAATTGAAGGAAATCAAGTAAAGCCATATTATTTACGGGGATAAAATGCAAAGTCAGGAGGACGTAAAAGATGAATGCAAATATAAATATTTCAGAAATGTTGCCGTTTTTGCTCCCATTAATTATTGTACAATTTATACTTTTGGGATATACGCTTTGGCATATACTGACACATGAGAATTACAAATATGGAAACCGTACGGTGTGGATTGTGGTTACGCTTATCGGTATGAATTTTGTCGGCCCGATTCTCTACTTTGTTTTGGGCAGGAAGGAAGAGTGATAAATGTGAATATTTTAGAAATCTCCCATGTCAGTAAATCCTTTGGGAGCAACAAAGTAATCAAAGATTTGTGTTTTACCGTGCCGGAGCATTCCGTTTTTGGGTTTGTCGGGCAAAATGGCGCAGGCAAAACAACGACAATGAAGATGGCGCTTGGTTTATTGAGAGCTGATAGTGGGGAAATTTTAGTAAACAATGAGAAGGTTTGTTTCGGCGAAAATGCCGCAAACCGCTTTATCGGCTACCTGCCGGACGTGCCGGAATTCTATAGCTTTATGACGCCGGCAGAGTATCTTCAAATGTGCGGGCAGATAGCGGGTATGAACCGGGAGGATGCGAAAGAGAAATCATGGCAATTATTAGAGCTGGTTGGGTTGGGGAGCGTTAAGAAACGCATCCGTGGATTTTCCCGTGGCATGAGGCAGAGACTTGGAATCGCGCAGGCGTTGATGAATAGTCCAAAGCTGCTTATCTGTGATGAGCCAACGTCCGCGCTTGATCCGGTTGGCAGGAAGGAAATTCTCGATATCCTGCATTCCGTGAAGGAGCATACGACAGTTCTGTTTTCTACTCATATCCTTTCGGATGTGGAGCGCATCTGTGACAGGATTGCGTTTCTACATGAAGGAAGTATTGCGCTCAATGGGACATTAGATGAAATCAGGGGTGTCCGCAGAAGTGAACGTATTGAAATTGAATTTTTCAGGTCGGAGGATGCGCAGCGTTTTTCCGGACTTTATGAGGGCTGTATACAGACGGAAGCGGCGAAAGTTGTGATTTCTCCGGGTGGGAGAGGGATGGCTTCAGTTATGGAAATGTTACTACAAAACAATATTTCCGTACAGCGTCTCGAGCAGTTGGAGCCGACATTGGAAGATTTGTTTCTGGAGGTGGTTCAAAATTGAAACAATTTGCAGCATTTACGAAAAAAGAAATTTTAGAGCAGTTACGGACAGGCAGGCTGCTCATACTTATCATTATCTTCTGCCTGTTTGGCATTATGAATCCGGTGATTGCGAAAATGACGCCCTGGATGATGGAGATGATGTCGGAACAGCTAGCCGAGAGCGGTATGGCAATAACCACGGTGGATGTCGATGCATTGACCTCCTGGGTACAGTTTTTTAAGAATATGCCGATGGCGTTGATTGTATTTCTTATTTTGTTCAGTGGAATCTTCACGACAGAGTATCAAAAGGGAACACTCATCAATGTCGTGACGAAAGGGCTGAAGCGGTGGAAAATTTTTGTCTCTAAAGAGAGTGTTATGATGATAATTTGGACGTTGGGTTGTCTGACATGTTACGGTATTACGTTCGGTTACAACGCCTACTTTTGGGATAACAGTGTGGTGCACAATGTATTTTTTTCCGCTGTCTGCTTTTATCTGTTTGGCTTGTGGTTGATTTCTGTCCTTGGATTGGCCTCCGTCTTCTGCAATTCTGCTGGTTCGGTGATGCTCGCGTTAGGAGCTGCGTTTGGCGCATCCTATTTACTGGGGCTGTTTCCAGCGGTAAAAGAGTATGTGCCGTCATATCTTTTGCAGGCGCCCAATTTGTTGACCGGGAATGTAGACGTCGGGGATTACTTGTGGTCGGTACTGATTTTGCTCGCGCTTATTGTAATGCAAAGTATTTTTTCTGTGGTTGTGTTCAATAAGAAGAATTTGTAACTAAGGCTTAATCCTGTTTTCAAGTATTGTTTTCAATTGTAACAATCGGGAAACGTAATGTGATGGAATAGCAATGTGGCTTTATGCTGACATTGCATATTCCATTCATTTGTGACATCATAGTGCGGATATTGTTTACGCCTATGCCTGTGCCTTGTACATATTGATTTGGTTTAAGCGGCTTATTTTGGATCGTAATAGCGGCATATTTTGTGTCATACTCGGTATATAATTGAATCGGCGCCATCTGATCCGCGTATTTTTTTATATTTGAGATAATATTATTTATAATCCTTCCCATATAATCAGTGCATATTTGTATTTGTACCTGTTCCCAGTAAAGCCCATCTATTGCAAATGAGAAATTATCTAATTGAAGAAGGCCGCAAAGTTCGGATAGATACTCCCCAAGAGAATATTCTACATTTTCTGGTTCCTCAAGCTTTATTGGCTGTTCAGAAGTAATCAGGAAGAACTCAAAAAGTTGATTGGAAAGATCACGGATCTGCGTGGTCTTAACATAAGCTTTGTCAATATAGTTATTACATTCGATGAGTGAAGTCTGCTTTTTTGCTATCTCAAGAAACGTCATAAGACCAGTCAAGGGGGTTCTTAAATCATGAGCCATGCCAAGCACAAGTTTTTCTTGGGACAATTTCATTGTCCGTTCTTTTTCCTCTTTTTGTATAATGGTTATCCGCATCTGATTTAGACCATGGGCAAGAATGCCCAATTCGTCATTTCTTTTTACAGGAACTTCAAGGTTTAACTCACCGAGTCCAATTTGAGTGATACTGTAGCTGAGCTCCTGAATGTATTTGATTTCTTTGCGGATGGCAAGCGCAAAAAGTAAGAGCCATATGGATACACTGACAATTATATTGACTATGTAGAATAACAAATAATATCTTATTTCATAGTCTGCGTAAATATATACATCGGCATCACCATCAGAAAAGGATATAGAATGGAAATATTGCCAATTAAGGTGAATAGCGCCTGTTTCTGCTTCTCCTAAAACTACGCTGTCTGAATAGGCGCTGTCGTAAATTAAGACTCTGTTACGTGAAACTGTAAAATGGCTGATTCCCTTTCTGTGCGCCCATTCTCCTAGCTGTTCTATATTGTAGGCAGATAAATTGTTTTTGCGGACATAATCTTGTAAATCCGCAATATATACAGTTTCCGCATTGTAAATAAAATCTGAACAGAGAAAATATTCATCGAGCAGATTGGTTCCCATAAAGAAAAGTGACAAAAAGATAGAAGTAGCTATGCAGAAACTAATTAAAAGCAGGAGAATGAGTTTCGCAGTAAGAGTCTTGATATGAAATTTATCCAAGGCGGTACCCCTTTCCCCATATGGTCTTAATTATTTTAGGTTTTTGTGGATTTTCTTCAACTTTTGTGCGCAAATTTCTTATATGCACCATAATAGTATTTGCAGAGTTGTTCATAAAAGGTTCTTCCCAGATACTTTCATAAAGATTTTGTATGGAGAAAGTTTTTGTTGGATAACGCATCATAAGCAAAAGTATATGATATTCAATCTCCGTTAATTGTATTTCTATGTCATGTAAAAATACTGCATTATGGGAGGTGTTGATTCGTATCTGATGGTTTTCGATCCATTCATCTTTTGCCTCATCCTGACAGGTATCACTATTGTCATATATTTGATTCCGGCGAAGCAGAGATTTTACTCGGACAAACAATTCCGTATAGGAGAATGGTTTTATAAGGTAATCGTCAGCACCCGCCATAAAACCTATGAGCTTATCGGATTCTTCTGATTTGGCAGTCAGGAATAAAATTGGCACATAAGAAAATTTTCTGATTTCTTCACATACTTTCAAACCGGATATACCTGGCATCATAATATCCAGGATAACTAAATTTGTTTTTGCAGATAGTTTTTCCAGTCCTTCTTTGCCATTACCCGCTTCGTCTACAAGAAATCCTTCTCCTTCTAGTAAGATTTTTATTCCCTCACGAATATCGGAATCATCTTCAATAATTAGAATGTTTTTATTCATCGTCTCTTCCTGGCTTTCTTAGTTTGCTTAATTTAGTCTATCATCATAATGATAACATTAAAAAGGTGCTTGTGCTATGAATAAATCAAGTTTTCGCACTTATATTAGCTTTATCATATCATAGAACGAAGCGACAAGAAGCGTTCTTTATATTTCTTTAGATTTCTTAAGATGTATATTAAGAAGTTTGTGATATATTAAAATTAGCCTAAAATTTATAGAAACAGGAGGATAAAAATGAGGAAAAGAACGGCACTTTTTTGTAGTGGGGTATTAGCTATGAGCATATGGTTATCCGGGAATACAACATACGCTGCTGACATGCCTGCAAGAGCAATTGAAAATGTAAGGGCAGGAGGATTTTTTGATGTATCAGAAAATCATTCCGAAAGCATATTTCCGGGGGAAAACAAGACGAAAGGATTTTTTACCACGAAATATAAGGTCAGTGTGAATAAAGCTACTATGAGATCCGGACCAGGAACAAGATATTCTTCTTTAGGAATTTTGTACAAGAATGATATTGTTTGGGTAAGGTCAATTAGTAATGGATGGGCAAAATTTAAAGTTAATAGCAAGTGGCATTATATTTCTGCAAGCTGCATAAAAAAAGCGGTTTAAGACAAAAGTCTCTGGCAGTTCAACCTGCAAAAATACAGAAAGAGGTGTGAAGAAGATGAAGAAAATGAAGATTATTATTTTATCTATTTTAATGGTATGTTTAACTACTACAAATGTATTTGCAGGAAATTTTTCCGGTGGTTTTACATCAGCAAAGAAGAAATATAACATCATATTAAATGAATCATTTGTTAATTTAATAACAGCTAAAAAAGCAGTTAGACGATGGAATAAAATATCAAATAACGTTTCATTATCATATGGTGGGGATTATATGAGAAATAAAGGAATTAATGTTAGTATTGGCCAAATTTCCCCACCAAGTAAAACAGCTTTAGGTCAAACATATTATACATATAAAGGAAAAAAAGTTTCGCATGATAAAAAATGGGATTTAGCACTTTGTATTGTATATTCGAGTAGTAAGTTTTCAAAAAACTCAAAATCTATACAAGCAACAATAACTCATGAAGTTGGCCATGCTTTATCATTATCACATACGAAGGGAAAAAGTGATATTATGAAGCAAGGAGTAAAAGATTATATAAAATTATCAGATAAAGATAAAGAATGGTTGAAAAAGAAATGGGGGCAATAATATGAAAAAAGGAAATAATGTAAACAAGTATTTTATATTTTTATTTATCTGTATGCAATTAGTTTTTTGCGCATGTGGAAAACAAACGGATCAGGAAAATCAGGAGATTCAGACTAAGATTACATCAGCAGATGTTCCTCAGAAGAATAAGATTTCTTCTGATGCAGAATATGTAACTTTTTCCTATGAAGAATTAAAGAATGAAGCGGCAATTGTAGCAAAAGTAGAAGTTTTAGATGAATTGTCTTCAGAAAATAGTTTAATAAATTATAATGAAGAATATGGAATGGTAGTTAGTTCTTGCGCAGTGCGTTCTGTCCGGGTATTGGAAGTATACAAAAATAATGGGGAATTATCTGAGGGGAATGAATTTCAAGTACAGGAAAGTTGCGCGATTTATGAATTAGATGGTGAATACTATCAGGAAACAATGGATGATACGCCGTCTCTTGAAAAGGGAGAGACATATATCCTCTTTTTGGATGACGGTAAGGAAAGCATGAGTGGGAAGCCAAGTATTGTTTCATGTAATAATGGAATGGTTGCATTGAGCCGGCCAAATTCAGATGATGAGTATTTTGATATTTGCGTAAAATCAATTGTAGAATATGAAAGCGACATTCCAGAGGTTGAAAAAGAGAATATATTGCAGGCGGAAGAAATTTATGAAATCAATTCTTCAGAATCAGAAAAAGAGGAGGATATTACATTAGAAACAGGAAAAGAGGAAATTGATATATCTATGGGAATGAAAGAGGAAGAGAATGGAAAGATAGGAATTTCTATAGAAGAAAAATAGTTTCTTTTATAGAAATTACCAAAATAAAGCTGCCGCTTTACGAATTTCTGTTCGATAAAGCGGCAGCTCCCTATTTCGCCCATTACGGTGCAGTCGGTCCGGGGAATTTATCTGTGCCGAACATGTATTGTGTCAGGCGTTCCATATCATCCGGATCGTAAGCTACCAATTCCAGCTCTTTAATCATAGATTCATCACTGAAAAGATTGGTGATGGTAATATATTTGGTGAGCTGGGATTTCAGGTTCAGGCGGTCGCCTTGTGAGGAGACCAGCTCCACGGTGCCTTTGCACTGGTCTACAACTTTAAAAAATTCTTCTGTGTCTTTCACGTTAAAAAGTTTCATAATTCAAATCTCCTTTCTATACAAAAGTTAAATGTATGGTCAGTGGACGCTGTCTGTTCATGACAGCTTCCAACCAGTACCCTTAAGTTATTGGTTGCCGCACATAAGAGAATTAATCCTATTATCCTTGCTATTGCGCGTCGGCATTCAATTGCGGAAGGAGCTTTAGGAATTCTTCTGCGGCGGGAGAGAGCAAAAGTCCCGGATTGACGGCGGCTGCCATCTGTCGCTTAGGTATCGTCTCTTTCATCTTTAAAGGACGCAGCTCATCGTCTTTGGAGAGGCAATAGTCGGGAACAAAAGCGATACCCAGACCAATTCTTGCCAGATCCATGAGGAAATCGTTACTGTTAAGCTCTACTTCAGGAATCAATTCTAACTGGTGCTGTAAAAACAAATTGTGTAAGAATTCGCTGGTGGCGCTTTTGCGTTCCAACATTAATAATGGATAATTTTTTATATCCGCCAGAGAGAATTCTTCCAGCTGCAAATCGAGATAAGCGGGATTGGCAATAAACACATCCTGGAAGTTGGCAACGATCTTTCGGATAAACATATCGTTCAGCCGTGAGTTCGGATAGTTGGTGATAATCAAATCTGCCTTTCCCTGGGTTAATAAATCTACGCAGCCTATGGACGTCGCGTTTGTCACCTTGATGGGGACGTCTGGAAACTGTTGATGGAACTGTTTCAAATAGGGAATGAGGAAATAGCGGCATATCGTGTCGCTTGCTCCGATATGAAGCTGTCCAAGCCCCAGCGCATTGGCGTCTAACAGTTGTGTCTCTCCCTTTTCTAACAAATGAATGGCAGGTTCTACATGCTTGAGCAAGGTCTGACCCGCCTGTGAGAGCTGCACTTTCTTCGTGCTGCGGATAAATAAAGGCTGCCCGAGCTTGCGTTCCAGTGTTTTAACAGACTGGCTGACTGCCGACTGGGAAATAAACAGTTTCTTGGAGGCCTCTGAAAAACTTAATGAAGAGGCTACCTGATAGAAGACTTTATATAGTTCATAATTGATGTCCATAATTGCCTCCTATCTTCCGTAAATTTGCTTGAATTATAACTTGCATTTCTTTATAATTATGTTGCAGCTTAATCATAATTATAAGGAGAGATTATAATTATGTCAATGGATTCCGCCGGAGTTTTCGTATTTCGTAAAATTGAAGCCCTGAGAGACTTTAATTATGGGAAAACATGGATAATTTGCACAGAAAATTGTTTGTTTTTTAACAAAATAGAATTGTTTTTTGTGCAATAATTACATAAAATGGGGGAGGGCTAGATAGATGAAGGATTGGAAAACGGAAGGTACAAATATTTAAGTGCAGGGATTTGTAAGGAGGATTGCCATGTACAGAATAGGGATTTGTGATGATGATAACGCCTTGTGCGCGGGACTTGAGCAACAGATCTGCCAGATAGCAGAGGAGCTTGAAGTGGAAACAGAGACGGAGGTGTGGTATTCCGGGGAAAGCATTCAGAGTGATTTGCATAAAGGAGTACAGCTTGATTTGCTCTTTCTTGATATTGAACTGGCGCAGAAGAATGGTATTGAGGTAGGTAAATTTATCCGCAATGATATGGAGGATATACAGACCCATATCGTATATATTTCTTCTAAGCAGAATTATGCGATGCAGCTATTTCAGGTGCAGCCGCTGGATTTTCTGATAAAACCAATATTGGAAAAACAGCTCAGGGAAGTAATGGTCAGGAGCATAAGGCAGAAGCGGAAAAAAGTGTTTTATTTTGAATACCGTAAAGGAAGCGCTTATTTCAGAGTCCCTTTCAGCGAAATATATTATTTTACAAGCATGGATAAAAAGATTATGATTGTGGGCAAGGGCGGGCAGGAAACGTTTTATGGCAAGCTGAAAGAGACTGCCAAGCAGCTTCCGGGACATTTTGTAATGATTCACCAATCTTATATCGTAAATCAGGATTTTATCAGTGAGTACTCTTATGAGACCGTAAAGATGACGGATGGGGAAGAATTGAATATTAGTAAGCCTTACCGCAAAGAAGTCCGCAGTAAAATAAAACAGTATAGGAAAGAGAGAATGGATGCTTCAATTTGAGATGGGACATGGAATATTAATAGAATTTATCGTGAATATCCTGCGTGTTGTTTTGATGAAACAGGCAATCGAATTATTTTTAGTAAAGAGGGATGCGGCTGGGTGGATTTTGCGGTCTGTGTATGGCATTTATTATATGGCAACGTCCGCAGTATATTGTTTTTGGGGGATGTCTTTCTTGTATGAGGCATGTAATGTTGTCGGCATTCTGGGAATTGCCTGCTGTTATACAGGCATGTGGAGAAACAGGCTTTGGACAATCGTTACATGGTTTGGCATTGACTTATCCTGTCTGTCAGCCGCAGTGTTTTTCATGGACAGCGGTATGTCCGGCGGAACCATATATCTGAAAACGGTGGTAGGCGTCCTGCTGTTTCTAATCAGTGTAACCATTGCCGGTAGTATTGGAGGTGCGGATGGTTTCCGGCATGCGCAGCCGGGTCGTAAGCAGGCTATGTTGTTATCCGTTACGCCCGCGGCAAGCATCCTGGCGTTGTGTTCCATGCTGTATGCAAAGCCGGGGGCTGGGGGGGCGTCATGTTTGGTCTGTATCTGCCTGCTTGCCGTCAATTTGGGTGTTTTCGGCCTGTACCATGAGATGTTAAAGAATTACAGGCATCTGCGGGAAAGAGACAGATACAGGCAGCAGACGCAGCTGTACCGCAATCAGTTGGAGATTATTATGGAATCAGGGAGCCGTATCCGTTCCCTGCGCCATGACATGAAGAACCATATATTGTCTTTGCAGGCATTGTCCAATAATGGCAGCCGTGAGGAGGTGCAGAAGTATTTACAGAAGATGCAGGAATTTATGGTGAATCCGTCAGAGCATGTTATGAGCGGCAACGAGGATGTAGACAGCCTGCTCAATTATAAAATCGGCAGGGCAAAAGAGCTTTTGCATACAGTGGAAACGAAAATTACAATTCCAGAATACTTAAATTTAGGTTCGTTTGATCTAAATGTTATTTTAGGAAATCTTTTGGACAATGCACTGGAAGCCGCCGTGCAGACAGAGGAAAAAGAATTGAAAATTCAGATGGAGGAAAACAGGGGCGTGTTGTTTCTCAATGTCAGTAATAGCTGCAATGATGATGTGTCAGGAGAGAAGGGTGTTGGAAAGACGACCAAAGAGGATAAGCGAAACCATGGCATGGGGCTTGGGAACGTGCGGGCAATCGTTGAAAAACACCATGGAGATATGGAAATTGTGTGTGAACATAGCCGTTTTGAGGTGGATATTATGTTATATATGAAAGAGTTGTAGGAAACAGGAGCTGCCGCAATATGTGAAACATAAAAAGCGGCAGCTTCTTTTCGGTCAATTTCGCCATTTTCCGGGGCGGATTTTGGCAAAGGACTATCTTGCTTTTCTGAAAGTGGTATACTTACGAGAGTTCAGATGGGAATGCCATCTGAAAAATGCATAAGGAGGGAACCATGGATAAGAAGATTTTTAAGATGGCGCTGGCAGCCTCGTTTGCGGCTTTATTATTCTGCGGGTGTCAGAAAGAGCCGGAAAGTTCGTCAGATGGCGGGATTCGCCATGCAAAGAGTTCAGCGGAAAGCAAAGTGGCTGACATTGTGAAGGATAGGGCAGGATCACCAATCAGTAGAGAAGCTAAGGAAATCAATACATTGGTTGGAACAAAAGAAAGCGGCGTCAATGTGAAAGCGTCCTACCCCCATATTCCAGAGCATGTATACCATATGGTACTGGAAAAAAACAGCGCCCTGAAAGGAGAACTTTTACAGAATTTTCTGGAAGGGGATTCCGGTAAAATCCGTGATATATCAGATGAGCGGAAGCGGGAAGCAGAGCAGATGGAGAAGGAGAATAAAAACAGTGAAGAAAAAGCAGTGTATGCAGTGTTTGGCGATACCTCTCTATGTACAATAACAGATGGGAGGAAGGAAGCGGGTTTTGTGCACGGCACGGGCGGTTATTATGAAGATATGGATTTAAAACTAAAATGCGATGCCATTTATAAATCGGGAGAAGAAACAATATTGAGTATTTGTAAGCAGGGAGAGGCGGCGGGTTTGGCGGATGCTGGAGATGAAACAGCAGGAGGAAGCGCAGGATTTTCATTAGGGGAAGCAGAAGGTATGCTGCTTGCCAAATTGTCAAAAATAGACTTGTCAGAAATTATGGTTTATGAAGCTGCCATGTACCAAGGCGGGGACTTTATGTTTTATGAACTGAAATTTACGTCCTCCTATGAGGGCATGGGCATTGTGCATGAAGTGGGATCTGTTTCTGATGGAGAGGTATATCCGTCTGGTTACGCGTGGGTATGTGCGGATGGAGTTGCCGCCCTAGACCTGGCGGAATGTCTTGGCAGGGTGAAGCAGAAGGAGGAATGTGAAAAGCTGCTTTCCTGGGAGCAGATAGAAGAAATTATTACGGTCAGTCTGCATGACGGTAAAATCCATGGCAGCAGCGAGGTTGTGATGACAGAAGTGGAATTTTTATATTATCCCTTGTTTGATGAAAGTAAAAATGAAATATCATTAATTCCGGTGTGGCAGATATATATTCCAATGTCTGCATGGATTGAAGATGATAAATTATCAAAAGAGATAGGGACAAATGGCGCGGCATCTAATATCTGCGTGAACGCTGTGTCAGGGGAAATAATGAGAATGGAATAAGTAGCGAATCATTTGAAATGTGAGGATGAAATGAGATGAAGAGTGTCGTTTGGCAGGATTTAAAACGGAGTTTTCTGAATGTGGGGTTTCTGGCGGGGCTTCTGGCTGTAACCTGGATTCTTGTTGACGCGGTGTTTCAGGCGCCTTTGGATAGGAGCCGCAGCAGTTATTTTATTCTGGCGAATGTGGAATCAGCTTCCGGTTTCGGGCCGTTTGCCGCTGTATTTCCAAGTCTCGCCTATGCCTCTGTTTTTTGTGAGGAATATAATAGCGGGTATGTAAGAATGATTTTAACGAGAATGTCCTATAAAAAATTTGGCGTAATGCGTCTGATTACTACTGCGCTTTCCGGCGGGAGCATGCTGGCGGTTCCGGTTTCACTTGCCCTGGGTATGGCATATGGGTTTGGAATCCCCGGCATACCAGAGGGAAGCGATGCGGGAATGCTGGATTTGGCAGTAGAGTTTACTTATATAGAATCATATGGCGATGGGTTTATTTTTGTCTGGAAGGTGATACTGACCTTTTTGTTTGGCTGTATATGGGCGTTGGCGGGACTGGCGTTTGCCGTGTGGATACCGAATAAATATGTATCGCTGATTGCGCCGTTTGTGCTGTATGAATCCATGTGGGTGGGATTTTATAACCTTCCCCTGCTGAACCCAATCTGGCTTAGGCGTGGGTTGGACAATTATCCCCTGTCGGCGTTTATGGAGTGTGTTTATATCCTGTTGGCAGCGGCCGTTGTCCTCTGGGGACTGAAAAGGAGGTTTCGGAATGGGTAGGATTAGGCAGTCTTTTTGCATGATGAGCAATATTTTCCGGGAAGAACGCCGGGATAAGCGGGTCATTATGGGCTTTATTTTGGGGGTGGCGTTATTTGGATACTGGATGTTTTTTTTTCTCAGGTATGTACAGGAAACGGGGGAACCGGTTAATGTGCTGGAGACATTTATTGTGATAGGGCATCACTATAAAAATATGCTGTTTCTCGTGCTGGGGTGGCTTTTGGTGATAGCGGACGCTCCTTTTATCAAGGGAAATATTTACTTTATTTTATATAGGAGCAGCCGCAAGAGCTGGAATCTGGGGATGTTGTTTTATATTATGCTGCAGGCGTTTCTATTTACGGCGTGCATTGCGCTGGTGTCCGTGGCGGTTAGCAGCATTTGGGGATTTTGGGGCGCCATGTGGAGCAGCCCGGTTTATCATCTGGCAATGGACAGAACGAATCAGCTGGGCGTGAAATACAATATTACCTTTCCCTGGGAAACTGTGATGCAGTCGATGGCTGCGCCCCAGGCATTTGCCCTCACGTTTCTTTTCCTGTGGCTTTATTTTGTGTTTCTCGGTGTTCTCCTCTATGTGTGTAATCTTTTTTTGAAAGAAATTTTCGGTGCGCTGATTGTATTTGGCGTGCAATTGTCAGGATATTTAATGCAGCAGGATGGGTATGGCGGCGTTTCCCTGATGGCAAGGGCAATGCCGGGATATTCCATAGACGGAGCCGGAGGGGAATGGAAGTCAGCGTTGCTGTTCGTGGGTTTGATAACGTTTTTGGCGCTGGCTTCCCTGTGGCTGGCAGGGCGCGTGGATTTTAAAGATATGGCGGAGGGTCAGTAAGCATGGATATTTTTAATCGTTTTTTTGCAGGGATTTCCATGGAGGAAATAGATACGTTTCCATTACTGCCTCTGGGTTGTTGGCTGCTGCCGATTGGCGTTTGGTTATTGGCGGTGGGATTTTGTCTGGGGATGGATCGAAAAAACAGGCGTTTTGCCGTAATCCGTTATGGCGGGATGCAGAAGTGGTGGAAACATTATTTCTTTAAAAATATGATTTATGGAGGGCTGGCGGCGGGTATGTTGCCGTTAGCAGGCTGGTTGGCGGAACTGCTTGTTTTACGCCATTTGAGGGGCAGCATTCCAGAGACGGCAGAGGTGTTTGCTTTGTGGATTGTCCATGGGATGGCGCTTTTGGCATTGTATCTGTTCCTGGACACGACAAGAATCAAAAGGATAATCCCAGCCATGCTCCTAATCTTAGAAGGGATGACATTTTTATATGGGTATCGCAATAAAAAAGCGGCCCCTTTCATGTTTGGCATATGGGGGATGTACCGGCAGAGCAGTTTTTATGACCGCATAGGTGGATTTCCCGTTTTATGCATGGTTGCGCTGCAAATAGCAATTATTGCAGGCTGCTATTTATTAGGGATTTATTGCCTGAAAAGAAAAGAAGCGGAAGGAGTGCAGTGATGATGGAAAGTATCATAAAAGTAGACAATGTGACGAAAAAGTTTGGAGAGGAAACCGTTCTTGATCATGTTTCTTTCCAGTTTGAGAGAGGAAAGATCTATGGGATTATCGGCAGAAACGGTTCCGGGAAGACAGTTTTATTTAAGACAATCATTGGCTTTTTAAAACCTGACAGCGGCAGGGTGGTGGTAGAAGGAAAGGAAATCGGCTGGGATCAGGATTTCGCAGGCAATATCGGGATTATCATTGAGACGCCCGGTTTTCTCAGTGCATTTAACGGCTATAAAAATCTGGAATATCTTGCCGGGATAAAGAAGATAATTGGCAAAGAGGAAATCAGGGAGAGTATGCGCCGTGTAGGGTTAGAGCCGGACAGCAGGAAGAAGGTCGGCAAATATTCTCTGGGGATGCGCCAGAGGCTGGCAATCGCCCAGGCGATTATGGAAGACCCTCATATCCTGATTTTGGATGAACCGATGAATGGGCTGGATAAGCAGAGTGTGGCAAAGGTCAGGGAAATCCTGTTGGAATTGAAAGCGGAAGGGAAGACAATCTTACTTGCAAGCCATAATAAGGAGGATATAGAGATTTTGTGTGATGAGGTGTATGAGATGGAGCGCGGGCGGATAGTTGGCTCTTGTTTAAGCAGCTGTATTGTGACATAATATAAGTCGGCAAGAAGGAAGAAAAATACGGGAATATCCAGATTATGTCATAAAAGATTTTTGTACTCCCAATTAATGAAATATAGGAATGGTAGAAGAAAGTTGAAAAATATTTTAATTATTGACGACGATATGCATATCGGAAATATGCTTGAGGAATTACTTACAAAGGAAGGATATGGGGTTTTGCGCGCATATTCCGGGACGGAAGCCTTGCTGGTACTGTCCGCCGCCACGCCGGACCTTGTGCTGCTGGACTTGATGCTGCCAGGGTTGAATGGCGAAGAGGTGCTCCCACGAATTAAGGGGATTCCAGTCATTGTCGTGAGCGCAAAAGCGGATGTGGGCAATAAGGTGGATTTGTTGTTGGGAGGCGCGGCGGATTACGTCACAAAACCTTTCCACACCAAGGAGCTCCTAGCGCGGATTACCGTACAATTGCGCAGGGCAGCCGCCGATACGGCTTCTTCGATACTGACTTTTGACAATCTTGCGCTTGACACGGATTTGCATATTGCCTCTGTGGGGGCAAATGAGACCAAGCTTACGAGAACAGAACATGCGATATTAAAGCTGCTGATGCAAAACCAGACGCAGGTGGTTACCAAGTCCCTGCTGTTAGAACGGATAAGCGAAGACACGCCGGACTGCACGGAAAATTCCCTAAAAATGCATGTTAGCAATCTGCGCAGAAAGCTCAGAGAGATAAGTGGAAAAGATTATATAGAAGCCGTCTGGGGAATTGGCTTTCATTTGCGGGCGGACGAATAATTTGATGAACGACAAAAATCTTTACACTTTCTTTACGCTTTCCTTTACCGCTTTCTTTACGGTTACTCAGTACACTAGTGTAATGTCTCATTGATAATTAGTTAAACTCACTTGTCTATTCGCACATCTGCTTCGTTGAATTTTCTAGCCGTAGGAACCGCTACGCCGTCGAAAATTTGCCTTGCAGATGAACAAATATCCTGCGTGATTTTATCAAATATCAACGAGACAATACACTGGTAGTATCAGAAAAAGGAGGTCTTATTTATATGGAATATGTTCTGAGAACAAATGCACTGAGTAAAAGTTACAGAAACTTTCAAGCGTTAAAAGGCGTATCTATGAATGTTCCCCAAGGAGCGATTTATGGTTTTGTCGGCAAGAATGGCGCCGGTAAGACGACGCTGATTCGCTTGATTTGCGGAATGCAGGAACCAACATCCGGGGAATATACGCTGTACGGCAGGAAGAATACGCAAAAGGAGATTGTAAAAGCGCGCAGGAGAATGGGAGCGATCGTGGAGACGCCGTCAATTTATCTTGATATGACGGCGGAGGGAAACCTGAGACAGCAGTACCGCATTTTGGGACTGCCCTCGTTTGAGGGGATCGGCGATCTTCTACAATTGGTGGGTTTGGCGCATACGGGAAAAAAGAAAGCAAAGCATTTTTCTCTAGGTATGAGGCAGAGATTAGGGATTGCCGTCGCGCTTGCCGGCGACCCGGATTTATTGATTCTTGACGAGCCGGCCAACGGCTTAGACCCACAAGGCATCATTGAGATCCGCGAGCTGATATTAAGGCTCAACCGTGAGCGGCAGATTACGGTGCTCATATCAAGCCATATCCTTGATGAATTGTCGAAGCTGGCAACGCATTATGGGTTTATTGACAATGGTTGTATGGTCAGAGAAATAAGTGCAGCCGAGTTAGAAGCCGCTTGCCGCAAGTGTGTGCGTATGCAAGTGAGCGATACAAAAGCGCTTGCCCGCGTGCTCGACGGGCTGGACATTGCATATAAAATTCTTTCTTCAGATACGGCGGATGCCTATGCGAAATTAAATGTTTCTCAATTGGCGTCTTTGCTGGAGAAAGAAAACTGTGAGCTTATCTCCATGCAGGAGCGCGATGAAAGCCTGGAGAGCTATTATGTCAGCCTGGTAGGGGGTGATAAAAATGCGTAAACTATTATCCGCTAATTTTTCCCGTCTCTGGAAGAATAAAACGTTTTGGTTGTGCATGGGGGCTATGCTGGTTTATGCCCTTGTCTATATGTTAAACGGCGTCCGGCAGGCGACAGTCAGTTTAACGCAATACCATCGCAGTCTGGATGATTATTACTTTCAGTTTGCATTGGCCATCGGTATGTTTGCCGCCTTGTTTTGCAGCATGTTTCTCGGCACGGAATACAGCGACGGCACAATTCGCAATAAGCTGATTACCGGGCATACCAGGGCGGGTGTTTACCTTGCCAATCTGGTGGTTACGTTTGTGGCGACGCTGCTTATGATTGCGGTATGGCTTGTCGCAGCCCTGGTGGGCGTGCCGGCGCTTGGTTTTTGGGAGATGGGCGTTCCTCACTTACTGGGGTATCTTTTGACGGCTGTTTTCTTTGTAGCATCGTTTTCTTCCATCTTTACGTTTATCAGTATGCTTTCCGCCAATAAAACGGTAACAGTCGCCATTTCTATATTTCTGTTTTTGGGATTGCTAATTATGGCAAGCATGATGTACAATGGATTGCAGCAGCCGGAAATGGCAAGCAGTGTAGAACTGACGATGGATGGCGGCATGCAAATGGGCGAGCAGCAGCCGAATCCCGCTTATGTCAGCGGCGCCAAGCGGGTATTTTACGAATTCATGCTTGACTTTTTGCCTACCGGACAGGGGATATTGATGTGGCAGTTGCAGATCGCAAATTATTTGCGCATGATCTTGTCTTCCGTGGCGCTTACAATCGTGCCGACAGTCTGTGGCATTGTGATATTCAGGAGGAAAAATCTCAAATAAAGGAGTAGGTCATGGAAATTTGGTTATGGGCGGTTATCGGCATGATGGCTGTAGGCATGGCAGCTCTGCTGGTAAAAATTTATCTGTTGCGTAAATCTGCTAAGGAGATTGCGGACGGCTTCGCCGAGCGGCTCATAACCGATACCAATACCTTGCTTGATATTTCTTCGCGCGATCGGTATATGCGCAGGTTGGCAAATGAGCTGAATCGGCAGCTTTGCAATCTTCGCGCCAAGCGGCGCCGTTACAGTCAAGGGGATTTGGAACTGAAACAAGCGGTGGCAAATATTTCACATGATTTGCGTACGCCGCTGACGGCAATCTGTGGCTATCTGGAGCTGTTAGAGCAGGAAGAACATTCTGCGTCGTCACAAAGATATATCGGAGTGATCCGCAACCGTGCCGAGCTTTTGACGGAGCTGACGGAAGAGCTGTTTCGTTATTCGGTAATAACCTCGGGAGAGAATGTCGCAGATAGGCAGCCTGTCGTATTAAACCGTGTGCTTGAGGAGAGTATTGCGTCATTTTATTCTGCATTTCGCGCGCGCGGTATCGTGCCGCAGATTCAGATGCCGCAGGAAAAAGTGGTGCGGACGCTTGATCAATCAGCTTTGGCGCGCGTGTTTTCCAATCTTTTGCAAAATGTTGTCAAATACAGTGAAGGGGATTTGCTTATCACATTAACAGCGAAGGGAGAGATTCTATTTGCCAATACCGTGTGCGGGCTGGATAGCGTACAGGTGGGCAGATTGTTTGACCGCTTCTATACAGTAGAAACAGCGAGTTACTCTACCGGCTTGGGGCTGGCGATTGCTCGCACGCTGACAGAGCAGATGGGGGGAACGGTTACTGCGGAATATGAAGGGGACAGGCTGAAGGTCTGCGTCAGTTTCCCGGAAATTTGTAATATGGATAAGGTGACAGTATGAAAACAATTTATGTGGTCGAGGATGACGCTAACATCCGTGAAATAGAAATGTTTGCCTTGAAAAACAGCGGCTATGAGGCCATAGGATTTGAATGTGCCGGTGATTTTCTAACATGCATACAAAGCCAAAAACCGTCTTTAATCCTGCTGGATATAATGCTGCCGGATGAGGACGGTATTGGCGTCTTAAAGAAGCTGCGAGAGCAACCCGACACACAGGAGCTGCCTATTATTTTGGTGACTGCGAAAACGACGGAGATTGATAAAGTGAAGGGACTCGATATGGGTGCGGATGATTATATTACCAAACCTTTTGGCGTCATGGAATTGATATCGCGCGTCAAAGCGCTTCTTCGGCGGGCACAGCCTAAGAAGGAAGAAGATGCGTTTGCGATAGGGGACATTGTTTTGTCTAAGGGCAAGCGTTCCTGTCTGGTGGCAGGAGAAGAAGTGGAGCTGACGTACAAGGAGTTTGAACTTTTATCCCTTCTCATGCAGAATGTGGGGATTGTCTTGACGCGGGACGCCCTGATGGAAAAGATATGGGGCATTGACTTTCTCGGGGAATCGCGGACGTTAGATGTGCATATCAAGACGCTGCGCAAAAAATTGGGCGACGCCGGAAAACATATCAAGACCGTGAGGAATGTGGGCTATCTCTTACAGTGAAAAGTTTTCGTTTTTGTATCGGACAATCATTGCCTTGGCAGAAGAAGGAGTATGTAAATGGCAAGAAAAATTAATCTCAATTTTATGGTGGTAATCGCAGTATCAATTCTTCTCAGCGTCTTGTTTACGACCATTGTCTCGTATCGGTTCTTTCAAAAAGAGGTTTTTGCAGAGCTCTCTTCCTTTGCGGAAATAATGGAGGATCTGGATTTTATGGAGCGCATGGAGGACGAAGGCGTTGTAAATTTGCATGATGCGCTGCGGATTACCTGGATTGCGCAGGATGGTGCGGTACTCTATGACAGCTATTCGGGAAATGCTGCTTTGGACAACCATAAAGAGAGGCCGGAGGTCGCTAAGGCCATGCAAACAGGGAAAGGTACGAGTGTGCGCAAGTCTGAGACGATGGGACAGAATATTTTTTTCTATGCCAGGCGCGCCGCGGATGGGACAATTCTGCGTATCGCTAAGGAAGCGGGCAGTATCTGGAATGTTTATCGCAATACGCTGCCCATCACCCTGTTAGTTGCCGTTTTATCATTTTTCATATCTGTGTGGATCGCCAGGCAGCTTACAAAGGCGTTCGTTTCGCCAATCGAACAGATGGCCTCCGATATGGAACATCTGCAAAACGTCAGTACCTACAAAGAACTGATGCCGTTTATTGAGTTGATACGTTCCCGGCATGAGGAGGCGTTGCAAAATGCCAGAATCCGCCAGGAATTTACCGCCAACGTAAGCCATGAACTGAAAACGCCGCTGACCTCCATCTCCGGCTATGCGGAACTGATTGCCACCGGCATGGCTTCCAAAAAGGAAGGGCGGCACTTTGCGGAAGAAATTCATGGAAACGCCCAGCGGTTACTGGCGTTAATTAATGATATTTTGCAATTGTCAGAGCTGGACGATACGCCGGATGACAGCCTTTCTTTTGAGCCGGTGGATGTACATGAGCTTGCCGCGCGTTGTATGGAGATGGTGCAGCCAATTGCCGAGCGGCACGGCGTTACGCTTTCTCTGAAAGGCACGCCGCTTGTCATTCATGCTGACAAAAGACTGATGGAAGAATTGCTTTATAATTTGTGCGACAATGCCATCCGCTATAACCGCGCGGGCGGCCATGTGTGGGTGACAGTCACGAATCAACTGATTGTGCAGGATGACGGCATCGGCATTTCCCCCAAATACCAGAAACGTGTATTTGAACGATTTTTCCGCGTGGACAAAAGCCGTTCCAGAAAGACCGGGGGCACCGGCCTTGGACTGGCAATTGTCAAGCATATTGCGGAAGTTCATCATGCAGATATTTCACTGGACAGCGATGTGGGCATCGGTACGACCATTCGCGTAGTATTTGCGGATAACGCTGCGGTTACTCCGACTGTACAGACTGCACAGCCTCTATAACTTGCACACTGTGTTCTGTGACCTTTTTCATGCCCAGTAAAATATCTGAGAGGATGAATCCCATATCTACGCCGTATTTATCTTTTTTGAGACGCTTTTTCTCACCTTTGATAATTCTTTTCTCAATGCGGTTCAGCTCATTTTCTAACTGGCTGGCATCGTTGGCAATCACAGGGTCGGGAGCTTCCCAATACTCTGCCGTATGCTGAATCAAAGACAGGACGGTGCTGCCATATAATTTAAGGTCTTCTTTCGTTTCTTTAGAGAAATCGAGTTTCTTCTTTTCCATTTTTTTCGCGCTGAGCACGATAGACAATGCGTAGTCGGCCACGCGTTCTATATTGCCGACACAGTTTTGCATGGCGGACAACTCCCGGGAATCGGCTTCAGATAATGGAGCCAAATCTATTTTAAATATATAATCATTGATTTCATCTTCATAACAATCGACGTAATTTTCCAAATCTTCCACATAAGAAGCCTTTTTTCCGCTGTAATTGGTAATCAGCGCAATTGCCTCCTCAGCGGATTCGTTTGCCAATGCCAGCATGGCGCCCGTCGTCTTTTTACATTGTGTGAGCGCAAAAGGCGGATTGTCTAAAAAGCGTTTATCCATGTTTGCCAAGGGAGCCAGTTTGGCGGGGAGCTCAGGTTCAATATTTTCTTCCTTATCGCGCACGGAGATACTTGCCAGCGTTACCAGTTTATAGGAGAACGGCAGTAAAATAATGGTGGCAAAAATATTAAAAAAGGAATGTGTCACGGCGATTCCCGACGGCGTGGCGATCTGCTCTAAGAAATCAAAGGGCGAGATATAATGGATGATGTAAAAGCCAATCATAAATACAGCCGTGCCAATTACATTGAAATACAAATGGATAAACGCCGCACGCTTGGCATTGGTGCTTGCCCCGATGGATGACAGGAGAGCCGTGATACAGGTACCGATATTCTGGCCGGCAATGATTGGCAGCACGGCAGAATAGGGGATTGCTCCGGTAATGCAGAGCGCCTGGAGAATTCCGACCGACGCCGAGGAGCTCTGTATGATGGCAGTGAGGATCGTTCCGGCAATCATGCCGACAATCGGGTTGGAAAAGGCCACAAATAATTCGGTAAATGCGGGAATATTTCTTAACGGTTCCACTGCGGAACTCATGGTGTCCATGCCGAACATGAGAATGGCAAATCCTATGAGAATGGTTCCCACGTCCTTTTTGCGCTCAGATTTACAAAACATTAGTAAAATGATGCCGATCATTGCCAGGATGGGCGAGAACGCATCGGGTTTTAGGAGTTTGACAAAAAGATTATCGCTCTCGATGCCGGAGAGGCTTAATATCCAGGAAGTAATCGTCGTTCCGATATTGGCGCCCATGATAATGCCCACGGCTTGCCTAAGCTGCATGATGCCTGAATTGACAAAGCCGACGACCATCACGGTAGTTGCGGAGGAAGATTGTATGACGGCGGTAGCGCCTGCACCGAGCAGCACGCCTTTTAAGGGGCTGTCCGTCAATTTAGAAAGAATCGCTTCCATTTTGCCGCCGGAGACTTTTGCGAGCCCTTCCCCCAAAAGATGCATTCCATACAGGAAGAGGGCGAGCCCGCCGATCATCGTAAATATGCTGAGTAAATCCATGTTCCGTACCTCGCTTTCAATAATGTAGGATCACTGTATCACGCGCTTGTGAAATCAGAGAGAGGTATATGTAAAATCCATGTAAAAAATAGAGGAACCCAGCAGTATAGTAAAAACAAACATATTTTAGATATATGTAAAATCTGCGTAAAAAATACAGTTTATTTCTTGTTATCTTTTTCCAGAAATGATAAGCTTGATGTCAGTATAAAGGAGGAATGTAAAATGATTCTACTTAATGTATTGCTGCTATTCATAGGATTTGCTGCTCTTATTAAGGGAGCGGATTGGTTTGTAGACGGAAGCTCTGCGCTTGCCAAAAATTTTAAAGTTCCGGGAGTGATTATCGGCCTGACGATTGTTGCGTTGGGCACAAGCGCACCGGAGCTGGCTGTCAGCATTTCCGCGGCTGTGCAGGGGTCAAATGAAATTGCCCTGAGCAATGTTGTGGGCTCGAATCTTTTTAATTTGCTGTGTGTGCTTGGTATATGCGCGTTTATCCATGTAGTTCCGGTAGACCAGGCCATCTTGAAAAGGGATTTTCCGCTGTCAATTGCAGTGACAGTCATGGTCTTGTTGATGACAAGCTTTAAAAGCATAAGCTCAGGCGCTTTTCTGCGGGAAAGAATGGATGGCATTGCCGGAAATGTCAACAGGGTAACGGGCATGGCGCTTCTTGTTATTTTTGTAGTATATATTGCTTATCTGATATATGATGCAAGGAAGCATCCGGAAAAAGAAGAAGCAGAAGAAATGATTCCGCTCTGGAAATGTTTTTTACTGATCATTGTCGGACTGGCACTCATCATTGGCGGGGGGCAGGCAGTGGTTTACAGTGCCAAAGAAATTGCAAGGACGTTGGGAATGAGTGAGACGTTGATTGGGCTGACCGTCGTTGCAGTTGGCACTTCGCTGCCGGAACTTGTCACGTCCGTCGTTGCGGCAAAAAAAGGAGAGACAGGGCTTGCCGTGGGCAATGTCGTGGGTTCGAATCTTTTCAATCTTCTGTTTATTTTAGGGACGTCTTCGGCAATTCATCCGATTGCGGTTAATATGGCGTCTGTTTATGATATGATGATATTGGCAGTTATCAGTATTGTCACATATGTTTTTGCTTTGAGTCAAAAATCAATCAAGCGCACAGAAGGCATTGTCCTCATTTTGCTTTATATTGCTGATGTGATATATGCCATTGTGCGCTAGAATTTCTAGTCGGAAAGTGGCATGTTTCCATGAAGTTCGGCAGTGTTAGTAACGATACTTTTTCTTTTTTGCAAGCAAAAACAGCGCAGTCATTGCGGCCGCCAATAATTCCGCTGCCGCCACTGCGAACCAGATTCCGTCAAGTCCCCAAAATAAGGGGAAGATTAAAACAGCCGCGCACTGGAATAAGAAGGTTCGCAAAAAGGAGATGAGCGCGGAAATCAGCCCATCATTCAGCGCGGTGAAAAAGGACGCGCCCCAGATAGAGAAACCCGACAGCAAAAAGGAAAAGGAAAAAATCGTAAAGGCATGAACGGTCAGTTCCATAAGCGCCTCATCGTAACCGACAAACAGCATGGAAAGAGGCTGTGCCAATAGCTGCCCTGCGGCGAGCATGGCGACGGAGAATACAGCGATTAACAGCATGCTTTTTTGTCGCAGGCTTTTTAATTCCTCACAGTTTTGCGCGCCATAGTTATAGCTGATGACCGGGGCTGCACCCACAGAATAACCGATGAAGACTGCCTGGAAGATCATGCTCACATACATCAATACACCGTAGGCGGCGATACCGTTTTCACCTGCGTACTTCATAAGCTGTATATTAAAAGGCATGGATACGACGGACATGGAAATATTGCTCATCAGCTCAGAGGAGCCGTTGGTGCAGGTTTTCGCCAGCGCAAAACCGTCAAATCTGCATTTCCCGAGCCGCAGAGGGCTGTCATTTCTGCGTGCGAAATAGATTATGGGCACAATACCGCCGGCAAACTGGCTGACAGCGGTCGCTGCCGCCGCGCCAGCCAGCCCCCAGTGGAGTATGGCGACAAACAGGGCGTCTAAAACTATGTTGATAATGCCTGCGGCAACGGTTACATATAATCCCAGCTTTGGTTTTTCGGCGGCGGCAAACAGGCATTGAAACTCATATTGCAGCACGTAAAATGGCAGCGCCAGCAAAATGATACGTCCGTATACGACGCTGTCTTCCAAAAGCTGCCCGTCAGCGCCCATCAGCGAGGCCAGCGGGCGCAGGAACACGATGCCAAATACCGCCAGAATAACGCCGCTAAGAGCAGCGGCGTAGACAACCAGAGAAAACAATTCGTTTGCCCCTTTTCGATCACCGACGCCCATTGTCTTGGCAATCAGCGCGCCGCCGCCCGTTCCGAACATGAAGCCTGCGCACCCCAGAATCATTAAAAGGGGCATAATAAAATTGACGGCGGCAAAGGGCGTTTTCCCTGTGAAATTCGAGACAAAAAAGCCGTCTACGATACTGTAGACAGATGTAAAAATAAGCATCAGTATGGCTGGCATGGTAAAGCGCAATAATCGCCGATAATGAAAGTGGTCCGATAGTTGAATATTATTCTTTGCCATAATGTCCTCCTTTGGGGCTGCCGCACTAATATATTTACTCGTTCAAAAGGTTGCAATTTATGTTAGTGGGACAGCCTCTTGATCTTTTCTTTTAAGGCAAGCAGATAAGCTTCGGTCAATTCCAGATATTTATCTACGTCTTCCTGCGGCCAGGAAGCAAAGATTTCATTTTCTGCTGCCAGCACCCTCCCGGCAGTTTGTTCGGCAAGAAGTTTGCCTTTTTCCGTGAGGTAAACGGTTTTATTTTTTGAGCCTGCCATTTGTAAATAGATGATACCTTCCGCCTCCAATTTGCGGATGGCGGAATTAATGGTCTGTTTGCTGAGGCCGGTGCAGTGACGGATTTGTTGCAGCGGCCGGCTGCATCCCTGTTCCAAAACAGCATAGAGAATGGAAATTGCACTGTCTGACATCCCTAATTTTAAATACATTTCGTGATATGCGGCTCCTGTTTCGCCAAATAGATAATTGTAGCGTTTCAATTCTTTCGATATAGTATTTTTCATGGCGCATCCTCCTGTTGGTATGAAATCATACCATAACAGTATAGTATGATTTCATACTAATGTCAACTATAGTTTTTCGCTCCAAATAAGATGCAAGTATGTGTTCGTTTTGGTAAAAATAAATATTATTTGACAGAGTGAAACTTTTTATGTGCCTGGCGCGTCTAACCTATAGAAAGCGGAAAGGAGAAAATATTATGAATTCACCAAAGAAACAACAACTGGTGGAGCAGGAGTTGCTGGCATCTTATGATTCTTTGTACCGTCTGGCATTCACCTATGTGAAAAATGAAGCGGACGCCATGGACGTCGTGCAGGAGAGCGCTTACAAAGCAGTAAAAAATGCCGGCTCGTTAAAGGGCAAGGAATATGTAAAGACATGGCTATGCCGCATTGTGATTAATACTTCACTGGAGCTGTTACGGCATAAACAGCGGGAAATGTCCCAGGAGGTTTTGCAGGAGGATGGGAGAGAAGACGTCTATTGTGACTTTGACACGATCGACGCTTTGGAAGTTTTAAGTGAGAAAGAGCGCGCCGCCGTTGTCCTGCGTTACTTTGAAGACAGGAAACTCCAGGAGGTTGCCGATATCCTGGAAGAGAATTTAAGCACAACAAAAAGTATTTTGTACCGAAGTCTGAAGAAACTGAAAATCAAATTGACGGAAGGAGAGTTTTGTTATGAATCATAATTTAGAGCAGATCAAACAGGATTACCAGAACATAAAAGTGCCCGACGCCTTAAAACAGCGGGTAGAATCTTCCATTAGCCAAGCAAAGATTGATTCGGAGAGGGAGAGAATACCAAGAGGATTTGGCGGTGAAAAAAGCAAACGCGCAGTGGCCTTTTCCTGGTTCGCCAAGGGATGCGTCGGCGTGGCGGCGGCCGGTCTTTTGCTTACGCTTCTTGTCAGTACCAGCGCGCCGATTGCCTATGCTATGGAGCAGATACCAGTGCTGGGCACGGTTGTAAGAGTCGTTACGTCTCGGGTATATTTGTCTAAGGATAAGCAAATGGAGGTAAATGTTGAGATTCCAGAGACCAGAATCGAGAATCAGGATGGCGAGGTAATGGAAGAAGCGTCTCATGCTTTGAACGACACCATAAAGGCTTATACAGACGAAATTATCGCTGCCTATGAGGCGGATGTCAAAGCTTCCGGCGGCGAGGGCGTGCAGGCAGTGGATTTGGATTATGAAGTGGTAACGGACAATGACAGCCTGTTTTCTTTACAATTTCATCAGACTGTGACGATGGCAGGAGCGGCTCAGTCCGAGAAAATATATCATATTGATAAGAAAACGGGAAATATGATTACGCTGAAGGATTTGTTTGCAAAAGGAGCCGACTATATCACGCCGATTTCGGAAAATATCAAGGAGCAGATGAAAACGCAGATGGAACAGGACGATTCCAAAAGCTATAATCTAAATTCCGATGTCGAAGAATGGAATTTCCAAAAAATATCCGAGGATGTGGACTTTTACGTGAACCAATCCGGCAAGCTGGTAATCGTTTTTGACGAATATGAAGTTGCTCCCGGGTATATGGGGCCGGTCTCATTTGAAATCCCTAGTGATGTGATTTCGAGCGTTGTGAAGGAAGGATATTTGGCAGTTTAAAACGGTTTTTTAAAGGGGCAGGGCCAATTTGCCTTACCCCTTTAAAAGTCATTCTTTCTCAATATATAAATCTAATGTACACAGTCTTATAGCTATTTGACTTTTATCTTTTTAGATTTAAAACTGCTGGTATAAGTTTTTCCTTTGTAGGTCTTGTAAGCCTTAACGGTAAAAGTGTACGTTGCGCCTGATTTCAGCTTTGTCTTTGTGTAGCGGGCATTTTTGGTAGTTTTCAATTTCTTCCAGGCTTTCTGGGATTTTGTTTTATAATATACCGTATAGCCGGTGGCGCCTTTTACCTTAGTCCATGTAACCGTCGCCTTTTTCTTGCCGGGCGTTACCTTAAAGTTTACGGCTTTCGGAGCTGTCGCCGCATATAAGGATGAATAGGATTTACTCACTATCTGTTTGCTGCCTTCAGGCTGGATGTAAGCTTTGACCGCAAAACGGTAAGCCGTGCCTGGCGTCAGTTTTTTGATGGTATACGATGCGGTATTCTTAGTTACCGTTGTTTTCTTCAGCCATTTCTTCTTGGCGCTGTTATATTGATAGATGATATATCCCTTTGCCTTGGAAACTTTTTTCCAGGACAATTTTACGCTTGTGTCAGCGTACTTAGAAATTTTCAGTCCGGTAACGTCAGAAATTGTGGCTGGTGTCTGCGGTTGCTGTGTTTCTCCTGGATTACTTGTTTCCTCTTTTAAGATTTTTTCTATTTCGCTGTAAATATCTCCTGCGGTCTGAAATCCCAATGTGAGATTCCTGATTCTATTATTTTTATCAATCAATACAATATATGGAAATGAACCGCCGGTGTAGTTGTATTGTTTGAGGTAGGAGAGGGCAAAATTAAAATTCAGCATAGATTCATCATGGCAGAATATAATGCCCTTGCCAGAATATTTTTCGGCGAATGTTTTAGTATCAGCCAAGGTATTGCCCTGTACATCGGCAAACATTATGCGGATATCCTGCCGGCTGGCCCAACTGCTTTCATGAATTTCTTTCATTGTGGCGTTTGTGAAAGCGCAGTTGATATCGCCGAACAGCAGGACAGTGGTCTTGCTGGGGTCAGCTTTTGTAGAGACGATAGTGTCGTCTATGGTTTTCAGGCCAAATGCAAAATTCTCAATGCCGGAATCTGAGCCGGAAGGCGGCGTGGTGGTTCCTTCTCCGCTGACATCTGCAAATTTTTTGATTTCAGTTAAAATCTCATCCGCAGTCTTTTGGTTTGTCAATATGTTTTGTACTTTATTGTCCTTATCAATTAGTACAATCATCGGCAGCTTATTGCTGGTAAGTCCGGTGAGCCGTTTATATTCATACATCATCTGGAGAATCGACTGCGATTCATCATCATAGCAGAATGTGATATCTGGGCACTGGTAGCCCTGCTCATATGCCTGAACATTTTCCAGTGAGTTCAGGTTGCAGTCTGCAAAAATCACCCGGATATCAGAGCGTTTTACCCAGTCACAGGAGCTAACGCTATTGAGTGTAGACCTTGTGTAACTGCATCCTGTGTGGCCAAATATGAGCACGGTTGTCTCGTTGGGATTGGCCTTGGTGGAGACAGCAGCGCCGTCAGTGGCCCGCAAAGTGTAAGCAGGGTTATTGATTGTCGATTGCTGACTGGCGGCCGCCTGCGCGGTTGCTCCCGGCATTATGCCCAATAGTGGGAAAAGGAGCATCATGAGAGCTGCAAATAAACGCAGCGCATGTCTTTGGTAAAATTTTTCTTCGGTCATAAAATTCTCCTTATCATTGTTAATAATTTAGTAGGCAATTGCGAAACTCTAAACTTAATTAAATTTCATGTACAATTTAAACAATTCTCTTAAAATATTTTCATAATACAGAAACACAAAATGCTAGGCGCATCAAACATTCCAACGAGCCTCTTACTACAAAATCCCCTGTCAGCAAAGGCTTCCAGCGTCTTTTGAGTCTCGTTTTCATGATGCTAAATGCATTTTTTAGTTTCTGTATATAAAAATATTTACTCATAATTTTTTGAATTGTACATGGAATTTTGAAAATTTATGTGTTTCGCAATTACCTAGTTAATAATTTAGACATTATCTTAACATATTACCAGAGTATGCACAACTAATCTTTTGTAAAAATTTCCGCAATCCGAATTTATTTATACGGTCTGTAAACTGGGTTTTAGGCAGCTTGGAAGATTTATCAGGGCGGAGAGTACGGGTTGAAAAACGCGCTCAAATAGCCATGCATTTACAAAATGGGGAAACTTAAACAGTATGGGATATTTACTGAAATGGATAGAGAAGCCCCTGAAATGTTCCATCTCAGGGGTCCTCGCCTTTTTTCGCTCTGTGTGCGGGGAAGCTTCCAGTGGATGCTTTCCCGTGAGCGGTTTACCCTGCGGACAGTTTACGTTTTTTGCAACCGTGTAGCTCCATTTGAGGGGGAGCAGGTTCAAATACACATCAATATGGTCTTTGTCATTCACAACCATTTTATCTAAGATTTCTTTGTAAAAATCATCTTCATATTCCACGCCGTTTATAAGCTCATTCATCGCATCTGTAATTTCAGCAACAAGCTCTTGCTGTTTTGAGGGTCTCTCCCTCTGTTTATCTATGCTGTGTATAACGGATCGCAGTTGGCCAATCTCATTCTCACATTTTGCTCTTGCGGCTAAAGTATCATCAATGCATAGGAAAACAGGCTGTGTCTTCAGGGACTTTGGAACAAGATGCAATGTCATGGACGCTGTGACATTCATAAACCTGGAATAATCCACTTTGGCATAGGAACAGGCATAGTAAAAGGCATTGAGGGATTTATCTGTAATCTTTGACAGGAAGTTCCGGTAAAGGAAACGGATAGAATCCGCTGATTCCAGTGCCAGTATAGAAAGCAAAAGCAGGATTAATGTCTGGGCAGTGGGGGTGGAACAGGTTTCAAAATATTTGTAAAAATATTTATAAAGTCTACCAATTAAAGTTTTTTCATTGTATAATAAGTTTGTCGTACAGGGTCACTATCCTTTGTAATGTTTTGGTCAAATTCATTATACAACAGAAAGTCCTGTACGGCATTTTTTATTAAAAAGTTGTAAACTGGTGATAATTTTTATTAAGCTCAAGTAAACAGCGTTGTCGCTGTGACACAGTCAACAGATTGCGTTTTTCTAACGATAAAAGGATTGACCTTTGGATATTCATAAAAAACTCTGCATGTTCCCGCTCATTCAATATTAAATTAACGGTTTCTTCTGGATGCTTATTCCTTGCTATGTTTGAGCTCCTCTTTCACATACTTCCAGTATGTTTGTCAAGATGTTTGATCATATATTATTTCACGCAGAACTTTCAAAGCCTTTGTGTGAAGCAGCTTTACATAGCTGTATGAAATATCCATTATTTCTGCGATACTTTTCAATGTTTTCCCGCTATAATAGTGCAGGATAATGATATCGCGCTCCCGCTGGGAGAGTTGTTCGAGAGCGTCCGCAAGACTTTTGAGCGTTTCCTCGTTAAGCATTTCCTCATCAATGTTTCCCTCAAAGCAAAGTTCCTCCGGCAGCCCGTAAACAGACTTCGCCGTCCGATAATAGTCGATAACAGCATTCTGCGTTATCCTATATATCCATGTTGACAGAGAAGCCTTCGTCTCATCGAATCCTGAAAGTCCCTTAAATACCTTGACGAACACATCCGATATCAAATCCTCCGCATCGTGTTCGTTCGGTATTTTCCCATATATATATCGCGCCACCTTATCCTTAAACTTGGCATAAATCTGCTCAAATTCGGTGTTTTCGTGCAGTTCAATCATCGGAATTATCCTCCCGGCTTTCAAACGGGACAAATTCGCCCGCAGCATTCACCTGTTCCAGTTCTTCATCTGAAAGCGTCTCGCCGTAACGTTTCTCAGTTTCATCCTTCATTTCGGCAAGACGCAGATTTTCCGAAAATTTCTGAAAGTCAAACAGCCGCCGTAATTTCTCCTCCATCATTCGCCCTCCATAGGCGCCACATTTTTCCAACCCCGCAGCGTTTCCTCGATTTTCCTGTGCCAACCTTTTTGGAAAAATAGACACTTTGCGGGATCAATGCCAAATTTATCACCCGTAATCGCGAGTGCCAGCGCGCGGCAACCACCCCCACAGTGTTTAAAATAAGGACACACTGCGCAAGTTTCATTGTTCTCTGACAATTGCCCCAGCGTAGTGCAGACCTCGCTCAGATATCTCCCTTTTTGCAAAATTGGCTGCAATCCCTCTTTTTTAACGCTGCTAAGGAAATTATTCTTCGCGCTAAAATACCCTGACATCTGCATACAAGGGTAGACATTTCCGTCTGCTGCAACCGCAATCATCCCCCGGTTCCCACGGCACACGGGCATACTGTCCCGGTACTCTCCGGCAACGTATTCAACGGGGCGCAGGCGGTAAGATTCTGTTTGTGGAAACACCGTGAGAAACTGCCAGATATCTATTGTCATATTGTGTTTCTTTTTGATATATCTGTTGGCAAATTCCAACATACTTTCGTAATATTCCTCAACCTCTAAGCAGGAACCATCTGCATTTTCCTTCCAGCGCGGTGATTCTGAAGTACGGATCACCCTCATTTCATCCACGCCCATTTCATCTAACATTTCCGCTGTAGGTAACATGGATTCAATATTAAGCCGATGGACGTTCGTCTGCACTTTTACACGGAAGCCCTTCTCCACGCAAAGGCGAATTGCCCGAAGCGCGTCCGCCTCCGCCCCCTTGCGGTTTCTGAGCCAGTCGTGATGTCCGATTCCATCAAAGGATATTTTAATCAACGGATTACAGCCGATTTTCCTAAATTGCTCCAATGCTGTCTCGTCAAGGAAAGAACCATTCGTGTTCAGATCCTCAAGGTGCATTCCGTGTGCGTAAATACTCTCCACAATCTCAAAAAAATTCTTATGGAGCATAGGCTCGCCGCCGGTAATCGTAAAAGCATTGATTCCACACTTTTGCGCCTGCTCAATCAGCCTATTTGCTTCCTCAAGCGTCCACTCACTCATTATGGGAGCGTTATCGGCAGCGTTGAAGCAGTGCAGGCAGTTATAATTGCATTTCCCTGTTATCATCCAGCTCATTGCCGGAAAATAGCGGTTGTCACAGTCGAGGTATTTTTGCCATTCAGACAGGATAGACTCATCCTTTGCATGAGCAATAAATCCCATATCCAAAAATTTTTCCGCAAGCGGCAGTTCCCCCTCAAGCTCCGTTTTACCGTCGCACTTCAAAAGGAATTCAAACTCTTCCTTTTTCAATCCTTTCGCGTAACGGACGCCCTTTCTGTAATACGCATACGGCACCAGCCGCCATGAGCGCAGGGCGATGTCTGGATTTAATATGTACCGGCTCATCTCAATTCACTCCTTATAATTATTTGCGGAAACTGCCGCAAAATACGGATATTATTTGTCCTACCGCCCCCACGGACCGCAGTATGGGAAAGCCATAAAAGAGCCTCTTCCCTTCACACCATGATTGTTCAACATGCAAACTTACCGCAGTATGGGCAACACAAAGTTTTGAAAGTAGAGTGTGATTTGACAGCGTCAAGGTCACCTCCGCAGAAGGGACAACGATTGGGACGGCATCCGCCTCCTGCTACATTGCCAAGCTCATCATCCGATAGCTCGCCCATCTTGTGAAGCTTTTCAAAATAAACTTCTGCCTTCTTCTCGTCCATCGGATAACCATTTTCCTTTGCGAGAGCCATAAGCTCTTCGACAGATTTTGCCTGTTTTGCCTTTGCAATAAGTTCTTCGTCAGATTTTGTCTGTGTTGCCTTTGCAATAAGGTCTTTTTTTTCCATAGCGCTTTCCTCCTAATATTAAGTTACCTTTACATTTTGTTACAGATTACAGTATAAAAACTGATAATCATAGACGTGATATGCGCCTTTGCTCTTTTATACGAATCAAAACCGCCGAGAGCCAATAAATTTCCAAAAAATTTTCAAAAAATTTTCAGGCCCTCAATTCTGCGGAAGCGTCAACCCTTTGTCTGGCCACTAGTTCTGCAAAAAAACCTCCCCCTTGTATCAACTCGTCATATGTCCCGTCTTCGATAATCTTTCCCTTATCAAGCACCAGGATCCTGTCGCACTGTTTGATGGTAGAAAGCCTGTGCGCGATAACAATCCTTGTGCATTTCAGACTGTCCAGCGATTCCGAAACCGTTTTCTGCGTGAGATTATCAAGGGCTGAAGTCGCCTCGTCAAACATCAGCACGCTTGGTTTTGGTGCAATGGCACGGGCAATCATCAGCCGCTGCCGCTGCCCGCCCGAAATTCCGCCGCTGCCCTCGGAAATCATTGTGTGCATCCCCATCGGCATACGGCGAATATCCTCTGCAATGCCTGACAATTCGGCGGCATGCCAAGCCTCATCCATAGTAAGCCACGGTGCAGATATGATAATATTCGAGAAAATATCTCCCGTAAACAGCTTGCCATTTTGCATTACCACGCCGATATTGCGCCTTAAAGACTTTAAGTCCACCGCCGCAATATCCTTGCCATCTACGTAAACGGCGCCCTTCTGCGGCGATTCAAAGCCCAGCATAAGCCGCAAAAGCGTAGACTTCCCGCACCCGGTTGCGCCCACGATCGCCACATACTGCCCCGGACGGATTTTCAGCGACAGATCGTCAATCACAAGCGGCATATTTTCGTTGTAACGGAAGGAAACGTTATCCAGTTCGATGCTGCCCGAAAGCCGCGTAATCATCTGCTTTCCCTCGGAAATTTCGGGAACTGCCTTCAAAATCGGCTCTACCATATCCATAATCGGCTTAATCTGCGCCACAGTCAACGCAATTCCCGCAAGCGAGATAAATGCCCCGGAAACCATTCCGTAAGCGGTATTGAATGCATAGTAGTCCGCTACGGATACTCCTGACGATACTGCAATCCAATACATCATAAGCGTTCCTGCAAGCGAGATAGCGCTTGAAATAACGCTGTTTATTTTCAGGAACATCGGAGGGTTGTAGGCAAGCCGCGCTTCTTCGGCATAAAGGTTTCCCCACCGTGCGAACGCACGCATTTCTGCTCCCGAAAGTTTAATCTTCTGCACGCCCGATATCAATGCATAGGACATGCCACTCTCTTTTGAGGACAGCTCCATCTTTTTTTTGCTGACTTTCATCTGTACAAATGCCGATACGACTGTAAACGCCACTGTAGCAAGCGTAATGATAAGCGACGGTACCACCAGCGCGGGCGCGTACACAAAGATCTGCGATATGTATACAAGTGAAAATACAGACGTAAGCCCTGTCGTCAGCGCTACAGACACCAACATCTCACACAGCGAATTGCTGCACTGCGCCCGCGCAGCTAATTCTCCTGAACTGTAATTCTTGAAAAACCCTGCGGGCAGCGACATTAAACGAGACATGATTGCAGCCTGAACCGAAATACTCATTTTGGTGTTTATCCGCGCTATAATCAGCGACTTTACGCCGTTTATCAGCAGGGAACTGAGCGTAACGCAAATCATAAACACCGTAATCGCAAGCAAAATCTGTGTGCTGCCGTCCTCGATAACACGTGAAAACAACAGGTTATTAAGCTTCGGCGATAACAGTCCGATCAACGCCACCGCCAGCGCTGACGCGCCTGTCATCACAAAATCAGCGGTGGAAAGCGTTCCCAGAATATACCGCATCAAATCCGAAATTCCGAGCGCTTTCAGCGGCAGCGGCTTGTAAAAAGCTATCGCTTCTTCCTCGAAAAGCTCCTGGTTTTTGCCGTTTATTTTCACATGTTTTCCTGTTTCCATATCCCTATAACGATAACCTGAAAATCCCGTGGGGATAAGCGCAACAACCATCCCATCGCTTTTACGGATTCCCAGCATTGCTCCGATTGCATCTTTGTACCATCCTTTCGAGAGCGTTACCGTGCGGCGCATGATTCCATGCGGGCGAAGCAAATATTCAAGCTGTTCATTTCTGTCCGTGATATTGTCGGGAATTTCTTTCGTATTTATATGATAAAATCTTAATATCTCGTCAAAGGCGTTTTTCATCTGCTGCCGCTCGTCATTGAGTGCGGTTGAAACACGGCTGCCCATCACTGCGCCGGCAATGTTAATAAAGGCATCTGTAAAAACATCCTGATCGTTTTGTTTCCGCTGTTTTATTTGTTCGTCAAACCATCCCATTATCCTATCTTCACCACCTTTATTCGTTTGTTACAAGCTGTGTGTAGACGCCGCCTCTGGCGTACAGCTCATCATGTGTTCCGCGCTCTACAACTTCCCCGTTATCAAGCACGATGATTTCATCGCAGTCGCGTATGGTCGATAACCTATGCGCCACAACGATACAAGTAATTCCACGGTCTTTTATGGATTTTACAACCTCAAATTCCGTTTTTGCATCCAGCGCAGAAGTGGCCTCGTCAAGAATGATGATGGTCGGATCCTGGGCTAAAACACGGGCAATCTCCATTCTCTGCCGCTGGCCGCCCGAAAAGTCCTTGCCACCCTCGGTGATTTTATAACTGTAGCCCCCGTCACGCTGCATAATGTCCTCATGGAGCTGCGCATCCCGCGCCGCCATGATTATCTCAAAATCCTCTATTGAACCATCCCACATTTTGATATTGTTTGCAATTGTATCCTCAAATAAAATAATATCCTGATCAACTACCGCCAACGATCCGGTAAAAACACTTCTGTCAATTTTTTCTATGGGCTTTCCATCAAATAAGATTTCGCCTTCCCAGGGCTGGTAAAGTCCCGAAATCAGCTTTGACAGCGTGGATTTTCCGCAGCCTGATGTGCCGACAAACGCCACGCGGCTGCCGGTTTTGAGCGTTAAATTAAAATCCCTGATCAGAGGTTTTGCAAGGCGCGAATAGCCGAACGTGACGTTTTTAAGTTCCACGCTGCCCGATAATTTGCTGTACTCCGCATCCTCTAAAATCCCATCTTTGCTGCAATTCACATCCGTTGGGTATTCCATCACATCTTCAACGCGCTCCATCTGCGTGCGCATTTCCTGGAGCGTCTGTCCCGCCGAAATCAACGTCTGCGCGGGTGCGGTAAAAGAACCTAAAAAGCCCTGAAACGCCATGATCATGCCCACTGTAAACTTTCCATTTATTGTAAAATAAACTCCGAGTATCAGCACGGCGATATTCGCCAGTGACGACACAAGCTCAGGAATCATGCCAAGATACTGATTTAGGCGTTCAAAACGCACCTGCTGGGTATTTACGCTCGCCTGATAGCCCGCCCATTTCTCGAAAAATCCATTCTCTGCGCCGCTGGCCTTGATTGTTTCGACCATTTCAATCCCCGTCACAGTAGCTCCAGCGAGTTTTCCCGCGTCACGCAACTGTACTCGGGTAATGTTAATGCGCTTATTGGATATAATCCTTGAGACCACAAGATTGATTACGATGGAAGCCACCCCCACCAGCGTGAGAATCAGGCTGTAGCGAAGCATTACAACAAAATAAAACACCAGCATAACCGTGTTTAACGCCAACGGCGCGAAAGTCTCTGCCAATGACTGTGCAACCGAAGCGTTCATCCTCTGCCTCTGCTGAATATCCCCCGCCATGCGCTGGGAGAAAAATTCCATCGGCATACGAAGAACCTTCCACATATAAGCGGTACTTCCGACTGCCGAAAGCTGACCGTTTATTTTCAGCGAATAAACAGCCTTAATCCATTCCACAATGAGCTGTATCACGCTTATTCCTCCAAGCGCGAAAATAAACGGCAAAAACCATTCCGGGTTTTCACCGGTAAGCAGCCTATCCATGAAAATCCGCGAGAATGCCGGGGTGATAATCCCAAACAGAGCAGTAATCAGCGTTGTCAGCGCCACAAACATCATTGCTGTTTTGGCCTCTTTCAGCCGTTTTTTCGCAAACGTCAGTATGCTCTTGGGGGCTCCGCCTGGCTCGAAGCTCTCCGCAGGCTCGAACATCAGGCAAATCCCCGTAAAGGACTTATCAAATATTTCCATCGGCACGGAATAACTCCCTTTTGCAGGGTCGTTCAGGTACGCCTTGCTGCCCTTGAAGCCGTCCAACACTACAAAATGATTGAAATTCCAATGAATGATACAGGGAAATTTTCCATTCTCTCTTAAACCCTCCGGCTCATAGCGATAGCCCTTTGCTGCCAACCCATAGCTGCGCGCTGCTTTTAGGATGTTTTTCGCATTGGAACCGTCTCGCGATACGCCGCAGTCAGCGCGTACCTGCTCAAGCGGTATCCATTTCCCGTAATATGCAAGGATCATCGTGAGAGAAGCCGCGCCGCACTCCAGCGCTTCCATCTGCATTACCACAGGAACTTTCACCTTACCGTTTCTGACAGGCTGCTTTATCTTTTTCGTACCCATCTTCAGACTCTCCTCTCAATTCAATATAAACGACATCGGCGATACGCTTTCTGTCACGATTTCAGTCTTGTATGTACCGTCTGGAATATCCACATCTGCAATTATCTCATACATCCAATCATCCTCGGAAAAACCTCCGAGATGCATCAAATAGGGATCCATATCCGTGTTTACAGCGATCGGATTTTCGGCAATTTCAGAAACAGCGAAATCATTCCCATTTACCTTTACCAGCATTCCCGTTTTAATCTTAGCGGCGTCTTCCTCTGTAACATAACAGATAAAAATGCCGTTTTCGCTCGTTCCCGCAGAAAGGATCTTGCTTTCAAGACGCCCAAAAATCCCCCAGACGCATACCCCCGCCAACAAAACAATCACCGCCACCAGTATCATCCATACACTCGGATTGGATACGCGGATATAATCATTTAGCTGTTCAGGAGAAGAAACACGGTCAATACTTGATTTCCGAAAAATTTGTTTTTCATTGTACTTCATGTCAACCTCCAGCTTTTTATATTTTGGTACAATTATATAACATTGTAAATTTAACCACAAAAAAACATCCTATCTTCCAAAAATACCAGAGAAACACCTTAAATTATAAGATTGCGGTCACTGTACTGATAGTAAGATAGGGCAGTTTCCATAGATTGTATGCTTTACTATAATATATCCGATTTTTCCCCAAAAGGCAACTTCGTAAAGCACACATGATTGAAGTTGACGATGGTGTGATTTCTTACATAGCTTACAAAGCTATGTATAGATAAGCCGAAGGTACTAGGCTTGTCCGCATAAGGCTTAATTTGGAACATTTTTGGGCACAATGTAGGAATATATGTTATAATTCACCAAGGATAATATTGTAGAAGAAGTGGAAAAAATAGGATCGTAATTTATGAAGGAAATATTTTAACAATCTTTGAATAGCCGCTAAGAAGTATGTAGTTTAAATAAATGCTGTAAAGAAAGGAAATTGTTTATGGATATGATAAAAACTCCGGTAATTGAAGAAAATGTCTATATTGCCCCTGGGGCGGTTGTTTGTGGGGACGTGACGTTGAAGGAAGACGTTAGTGTTTGGTTCCATGCCGTTATCCGTGCCGAGGCCGGTTCAGTGGTAATCGGCAACAGTACCAATATACAGGACGGCTGTGTCATCCATGTGGACCAGGGGGCAGACGTTACTATCGGAAACTATGTCACCATTGGGCATAACGCCACAGTGCATGGCTGTGCGGTGGGGGATAATACGCTTATCGGTATGGGGGCGATTATCATGAACAATGCCGTTATTGGCAAGAACTGTATTATTGCCGCCGGAGCTTTGGTGACACAGAATACAGTAATCCCTGATAATTCTCTGGTTATGGGAAGTCCTGCCAAAATAAAACGCAATGTCACGCCGGCAGAGATTTCCCACAATCGGGAGAATGCAGACCACTATGTAGCGGAAGCCGCAATTTATGCGCAAGCAAAGACGGCGGTGTTCTAAGTGTAAAGGGTGGGTAAAGCCCTTTCTATTTTAAGCTAATTTACCCTGCTGTCGCAAATATGCCAGAAATCCCTGGCATCCTGCCAGCACATCATCATAAGTTTTTTCAAAATCCCCGGTGTACCAGGGATCGGCTACATCGCGTGGATGATCGGTGTAGTCCAGAAGAAGGCTTATTTTCTCTTTGTTGTCCTTGCCGGCAATTCTAAGCATATTGCGGTAATTCCAGCTGTCCATGCCGATGATATAATCGTATTCCTGGTAATCGCTGCGCTTCATCTGCACCGCATATTTACCAGAAGTAGAGATTCCGACTTGCGCCAGTTTGCTTCTGGTTCCGTGGTGCACCGGGTTTCCGATTTCCTCGGTGCTGGTCGCTGCGCTGGCGATATAAAATTCATTTGCAATTCCTTCTTTTTGTACCATATCTTTTAGAACAAATTCTGCCATTGGGGAACGGCAGATATTTCCGTGGCAGACAAATAATATTTTTATCATCTTGGATTTATCCTTTCATAAGTCTTTAAACCTTGATATATCGGGCTTCTTGGCACTTTTCTTCAATTTTGTATTTTGCCCTGACTTCACGCAAATCTATATAAATCTACGCAAATTTATGGGCAAATGGTGTAGTAAGTGGTGTAGTAGATTGGTGTGTTTTTCAACTTGATTTTCTTTTGTTTCCCTGCATATCGGTATCTTTAAAGTCAATAATTCTCGCCATTTGCTCCGTATGTGAGACGGAACACATGGGGCGTGATATGGGGAAGCGGTTTATCCGGGTGCAGCTTCTTGTATTTCTTCATAGCCCAGCGCATTTCGTTTTCAATATGCAACGCTGCTTTCGGCTTATCATCCTTATCCAACAAAAGGAAACTACCATATCCGTCCACAACGATTTCCGTTTTCACTTTCTTGCGGCGGGCAAGGATATTTTTCAGACTTTGAAAAACTTCATCCGTCATAGGAATATAACGGCAGCCACATTCTGTCTTGGTTTTCTCGACATAACATTTCCCGCCACGTTCCCGGACAAGCTGGTGGTCTACCCGGATTCTCCGGCTTTCAAA
>CAJURU010000024.1 GCA_910588845.1 uncultured Lachnospiraceae bacterium | reverse complement strand
AATATCTTGTCCGACAAAAGGAGCACTATTTATAATAGTTGTAAAGTGGTGTATTATTATAGAAAAGTATAGTATTTTTGTAGGAAAGATTCAATACCATTAAAATTTTGTGCCGTAAAACATGAGAAGAAAATCTTATCAAAAACACCCTTCCTATATCCCCTGTTCTTTCATTTCTGCGACTGCATTCTTTTGATGTATCTAATTTAGCAATCTTTTCTTGCACTTACTCCACCATATATGAGAAATCTCCTGAAAAGGACACCTTATTTGCGGAATTTCCCATCATCTACATTGCCACAGTCCATCCACCAGAGCCTCCATTGTCTGCAAAACTACCATCTGTTCACTCCGATTCAAATGCTGGATACGGCAGAGCATCTTCTGGCACTGCCCATCTTCCTCCATCGCTGTGACATTCTCCCCAAGCAGCTCATTCGCATCCACTTCAAGTATCTGCACTAATTTAATAAAAATCTCAATGGACATTGCAGACTGCCCGCCCTCAATCCGACTGACTGTATTTACACTGATTCCCGCTTTCTCCGCAATCTTTTCCTGTGAGAGCCTGAGTTCCTGCCTTCGATCCCGGATACGATTTCCTAATTCAATCAAGTCCTGCGACTCTGCACGATTACTCAATATGCACCTCCTTCCTGACTCTAAAATCCTTTTCTGGAACTTTGCGACATCGTGTCGTAAAGTTTTTCTATGTCTTACAGCATTGTGTTCTGTACCACTCTCCGCACTTTGCGACATCGTGTCGTAAAGTTACACATCAAAAAAACAGCCGTATGCCAAGCTGTTTTTACGGATTACCTTTATTCTGTTTGTATTTATACTTCCCACTATTTTTTACGTCGGATTATCTCATGCAACCCTACATGGTTTCCCTGCCACATTTCTCGTTATCCAGGTTATTCCCGATAATGTCGTTTTCACCAGATATATTACTGCCATCAACAATCTCCACATAAGCACTATCCCACCAATTACACTACCAACAAGCAGGTTAAGAGCCAATACTCCCATTGAGCCTCCTATATCATAGCCTTTGGGACTAACCCACAGAGACATCCGCTGTACGCCAAATGGAATCCCACTCAAAAACCACAGCCTCAGATAATCCCACTCTCCATCCACCATGCATAACGGACGGAACAATACCACCAGAAACACTACTGATAGAATCGGAACCAATACCAGTTTTACAAATTCATTAATTTTCATAACAACCTCCATTCTGCAAGTAATCCTACTACATCACTCTTTATACGCCAGAATAATTTTTCATGATATTCCTCCACATTTTCTTATCCGCTTCCGTATAGATCATGGTTTACTTCTGCCGTGTAATAGTTGCTTATGGTCATTGTCGCATTATACAGCGTTGTCAGTAAGTATGCCTTGATATTGCCCACCTTTGTAGTATTTGCATCAAGGCAGGTAAGAATATATTCTATATGTTCATGATTCAGTTTCATAAACCTGTTCTTGACAATCGCCACCGGCTTTTCCACTCCAGCAATCCGTAACGTTCCGCTGTCCGGCATTATCATAACCTCCACCATCAGCTCAATCAGTTCATCCACATCCTCTTTTCGGTAATAGCGTTCGTCCTGAAAACACTCGTAAGAAACATGTTCCCTGATAATATTCCTGTATGTCTCCATTTCCTCAATCACATCTGGTATCGTATCAGGAATAGATAGGGGAGATGAGATATGATTTGGATAGATTGGCATTGACACACTATGTTCTGTTTCGTTAAGCTCTGTTTTGTTATACTCTGTCTCACTATACTCATTCTCACTTAAATCAGTATTATTAGATTGTGATTTTGGACATTCTTGAATTGTGATTTTCACCATTCCAGAAGTATGATTTTCACTATCCTTGAATTGTGATTTTGGAAGTTCTTGAATTGTGGTTTTCATCATTCCTGAATTGTGATTTTCACTATTCTTGAATTGTGATTCTGGATATTCTTGAATTGTGGTTTTCACAACTCTTGAATTGTGATTTTCACCATTCTGTGTATTTACGGGCGTTTCCGCTACTTTTTCTTCCCTTTCCTCGTTATCTGTCTGCCGTATAATAAAATTTTTCACATAAATAACATTTGGTTTTCCAAGTCCCAGGCGCTTTTTTTCAATCAGTCCAATCCCTTTATCCGCATCCAGTTCTTTTAAAAGTCTTACCGCCTTCTGTGTACCGCAATTCATAAGCTCTGCGATTTCTTCCACAGTAAAAATAATATACACTCGATCTTCTTCATCAAACCAGCGATTCTTAATGCTAAGGCTCATACGGTCTAATAAAAGACCGTATAACACCTTCGCTTCACATGAAAGGGACTTGAAGCATTCTGCAGTAAACAGAACTTTCGGAATCCGGTAAAAGGTATACTGTTCCGCTTCCATCCCACGGTAATAATCAAACTGTATTTCCTGCATCTGCTGTCCCTCCTTCCCTTTGTCTCCAATCTTCCAGAAGTGTATAAATAACACTCTCTATCTGTTCTTTGGAATACGATTCTGGAAAATAGTTTCGTATCCTCTTTGCAGAGATAGTCACTTTTACATCTTCCTTTTCTTTCCTGACCAATACTGCATATACGCCGCCTTCTGTCAGTTCTCCGGCTTCACTTGATTCCCGGAGCCGCTCTGCCTGTGCCTTTGAAGGAAATATACCGCTGTTTCCGACTGCATCCACAATCCACGCCTGTTCTTCCTGTTTCAGATAGGACAGTTTCTCACCCACTACCATAGGGATTTTATTTTCATCAACGTAATCCAATAATTTCTGAACCAGCTCTGACAGCCGAATGTAACGCTGCACCGTCCTTCCACTGTCTCCGGCAGCTTCCCCTATAGCATCTGCTGTATGCCTGTCCCCTTTGCTCCCCTGATGCTTCATTGCCTCATATTTCATCCGATATGCCTTTGCCTTTTCACTGGGCAATATATCCTCTCTCTGGATGTTCGTATCGACCATGATAATTGTGGCTTCATCATCATTCAGGTTACGGATAAGCACGGGCATTTCTTCCAGTCCGGCAAGCTCACATGCCCGCCACCTCCGGTGTCCTGCAACAACTTCATAACCACTTTCCGGATGTGGACGCACAATTCCCGGTATCAGTACACCATACCGCTTTACACTGTCTACCGTTTCCTGCATTTTTTCATCGTCTAGCACACGGAACGGATGATCTTTAAATGTATGTAACTGGCTGAGAGGAACGGAAGTAACTGTTTCCCCTGTTCCTGCTCCTGGTGCATCTGTGCCAAATAGATCATCAAAAGATTTCAGCTTTACTTTCTCTGCGCTTTTACTCTTCATCAGCAAGCACCTCCTGGGTCAGTGAGAAATAGCCTCCTGCCACAATCCCCTTGGGGTCATGAAGATAAATGCTTTTCCCTTCTGCCGTAGTCTCTGCCGCTTTTACAGACATTGGAATACAGTTCTCAAAGATATGTACCTTATTCCCATATACCTCCCGGATCTGCGCCGAAATATCCCTTGCAAAGTTTGTCCTTCGGTCTACTTTTGTCAGAAGAATCCCCATAATATCAAGCGTCGGATTCAGCTTTCTGCGTACCCTTCCTATGGTCTTAATCAGTTGTTGCAGCCCCTTGACCGGGAGATAAGCAGCTTCCACCGGAATCAATACACTGTCGGCAGCTACAAGGGCATTTATCGTAATCATTCCAAATGAAGGCATACAGTCTATAATCACAAAATCATACTCCCTTTTCACGCAGTCTAAATACTGGCGCAGTATCGTCTCCCTGCTCATAACATTTACCAAAGACGTTTCCAATCCTGCCAGTTCAATATTTGCCGGGATAAAATCAATCCCTTCTTCATGGTGGATGATACCCTCTCCAAGTTCTACATCATCGTCATTGATAACCTTTTCCATGATATTCACTAACGTCACCTCCAGCTCGTCTGGCTCCGCAATTCCCAGGCTCACCGCCATGCTTCCTTGCGCATCCGCCTCCACTAATAATACTTTCTTGCCTGCCCTTACAAGTCCAATCCCTAAATTTACACAAGTAGTGGTCTTGCCCACTCCGCCTTTCTGGTTTGCTACTGAAATAACTCTGCACATATATACTTTCCTCCTGATCTATTTTTCTGTTCGTTCCACTTCCGCATATGCACGGAAGAATTTATTTGTTCCTTTGTTTGCAAAAATCTCTGAAATCTGCAGCACATGAATCGCCTTATCCTGTTCCAAAAGCCGCTGGAACCAGTGAATATCTTTCTTTGTCCCCTGCATCCTAATTTTCAGCATATAAATCCTCCATATCCACGTAAAAACAGTATTCCGGATAACGGATCTTAACTGCCTCCCAAAAGTATCTTGCATAGCCACAGCAAAACAAGTCCTCCACTGTATAACACCGGCACTCCTGCAACTGTTCTTCCGCATCCTCAATATCCAAAACGCTAGGTGTTCCATTGCAATAGAGATTAAATGCCATACGGACAATCTTCGTACTGCCACTGGTCTGCCATCCTTCCTGCAGGCATTCTGTTTTTACGCATCCAGTTTTAAAATCATAAATTCTGTTTACATTTATTCTGGTATCATCACTAATTCCGAGGCAATACACCAATGCCTTGTGATACACGTCTTGATGTCTGCATTTCTGCAGATATGTCCTATAAAATTTTTTATGTTCTTCGTTCTTGAAAGTAATTGTGCGAGCATTTCTATTTTCTGCACCTTTCGCTGTATTTGCTGCCATAACTTGTCCTCCATAAATAATCTAATTCATTGTTTCAGTCACTTTTACAGATACTACTTGGGAGCTACACTCCCAAACCCTTGTGGATTCGTGCTGCAAGTTATCCAAAAAACGGCTAACTTGCAACCCGAATTTGCTTCCAATGCCGACATTTATGTGTTATACTTCTTGTAACGTTACTTGTCTTATTTTCAGGTGTAGAAAACCTGCTGAAATGAAAATGGACTAAGCAGAATCCCCTGTTTTTCAAGGTTTTTCTAACTTAGTCCCATTATATCAGCATCATACAGATAAGGATCATTCCCATTGACAATCCCCCACTGCATCAAAAGCGCCGCGCTGCCCGTAACAAACGGCGTCGCCATGGACGTCCCGCTGCGCACCGCATAACCGCCGCCGGGCGCCGCTGAGTTGATGTCTACGCCCGGCGCCGCCAAATCCGGTTTCACCTGGTTTGTCTGCCTCGTATAACCGCGCCCGGAAAATTCCGCAAGCCGGTCGTATCTGGCGTCGTAGGCAGCCACAGAAACTACCTTTTCCGCTGTGGAGGGAATTGTCAGGGTCGTTTCCTCCGTCGGGTACAAAAATCCGGTTCCCTGGTTGAGTACTGTCTGTCCCGGAAGCCATAAATCATAATTTCCCCGCACAATTCGTTCCGGCGTCAAAATTACGCGCCAAACCCCGGAATCAATGTAAGAGGAGGCTGGCAGGAAATCCATATAAATTTCCTGGTAAAGGTTATAGGGGCTCGGTTCTCCATAATAGAGCAGGATTTCCGTCTGCCCCAATACAAACCGCTGCGGCCCTTGAATCTGCTGTATCGGTCCGATTCGCCTGCCGGAAGGATGTTCCAGTAAAATATCATAATCGTCTACATAAGACTTCCATATTTGCAAACTCAACGCCGTCTCATAGGCGCCCACACCCAGCTCAATTTCCCGCTCCTGCCCTTGCGTAAGGATTCCCGAAGTATGCCCTCTCGCCGCCCCCTCGTTTCCGGTTCCCACAGAAATCACGGTCTTCCAATAATTTGACATATCATTGATATAACTCTCAAGCAACGCCGTCCCGCTGTGTGAACCGTAATTGTTGCCAAAACTCATATTGACTGCCATAGGCATTTTTAACTGTAAGGCTTTTTCGACAACGTAATCCAGAGCGCGCATAAGCTGGGTTGTCCGCGGGAAGCCATCCGGCTCCGCCGTCCCCAACTTCACGACCAATAGGGAACTTTCATATGCGACTCCGCGGTTGACGCCTGCGGAAGCTCTGCCATTTCCCGCCGCGATACCGGCTACATGCGTGCCATGGCCGGAGGTATCACGGCTGGGCACAAGCCGGAAACGTTCCCGCTCGTTCGGCGCATTAATGGCCTCATTAATCTGTTCCGCTGTAAATTCCCGATCTAACGTCTCATCATACAGCGCAAGAATCCTTGTGCTGCCATCCGCATTGCGAAAATCAGGATGACTGTAATCAATACCGGAATCAAGAACCGCCACAATTACGCCCTGTCCCGTCAAGTTATACCTTGCACTCTGAAGCGGCGTGATACAGGACGCCTGTTTGCCCTCCCGCACTGCAAAATACAGACGTTTCGGCTTTTCCACATATTCCACCTCCACCGCATCTGCCACCTCGCCCATAGCAGATTCCGGCACGTTTAAGACGGCATACTCATTGCTCAGTTCATCCACACGGATTTGCGGATTCTCCCTCGCAAGCCGCATAATATCACCGGAATATTTGACGATCAGCTCCCAGCGTTTCTCTTCCGGTTCATAACCTACGCCAAGATTTAAGGATTTCTCCCTCTCACGCTCCGTGGCGTCCAAGGCAAGATTTAAAAGGTTCTCAAATTTTTCACTTTCCATACCGTTTTCCTTCCCCATGATATAAAATTAATAGCCGAATTCACAAAAATCTCCATTAATCCTCAAACAGTCCAGCCGATGCCTATTATGCATAATGAAAATTAAATAAGCAATCGCTGAACTGTTAAATTATATCATGCGCAAGACGGAAATATGCACGATAAACAACCCATTATTCTTTTACAAACTGTCCTCCCACTTCCGCAGCGTCTCCTCACACTGGTCAACGTCCACATCCTCTACCGCTTCTTTGAGCTGCTCAAAAAAATCACCCTGTCCAGCCCGATAACGGAAATGGTTCATCTCATGAATAACCTCCTCCATATGATCTATATCCAAATCCTCCACAGCGGCCGTCATCTTTACAAAATACTCTTTGAGCGTACTGTTAGAAATATCCTCCTTGCCGGCCTCATCTTCCTCTTCCTCTGCACAAAAAGGCTCCAACACCGGCAGATAACTCAGATACTGCTCTAACATTTCATCCGTATCCTTATGTATCGCCGCCGCATCCCTGGCGTTTCCCGCCTTCTCCAAAGCTGCTGCTTTCTCGGATAAAGACACGGCTCCGATCTGTTTGGACGCGCTCTTAAGCGCATGGACTTCGATCGTGTAGCCCGTCCAATCCTCCTGTACTTCCATCGCTTTTATGGTCTCCGCCTTCTTTTGAATACTGCGGTAATATACTTTCAATGTTTTCCAGAATAACGCTTCATTGACTAACAAGCCCATCGCCAAATCAATATCCAAATCGCCCACCACAATCGGCTCTGAACTTTGCGGCTTCTTATCGCCGGCATCGCAAATCAGCGACACTTTCTTAATTTTCTCCACCGGAAGCCACTGCCTTACCTTGTCCACCATAATGCGGATTTCAATGGGTTTGGCAATGAAATCATTCATGCCCTCCCGGCAGAACATCTCCTTCGTCCCCTCCACGGCATTGGCTGTAAAGGCAATAATCGGCACGTCATTGTACTCCGAATGGAAACGCCGGATAATGTGCGTCGTCTCCACCCCGTCTATCTCCGGCATCATATGGTCCATAAATATCATATCATAGTGAAAACTGGCAATTTTATTGATGGCAGCCGGGCCGCTGGTAACGGTATCTATGTGCATCTTCAAAGGCTCCAACAATCCTTCCGCCACCGTCAGGTTGACGGGATTATCATCGACGATCAACACATGGGCGTCCGGCGCAATAAAATCAAATTCCTTCTCCTCCTCATCATTCTCAAAATGCAGACGCTCTCCGTTGAGAATTAAGGCGATATTTAACGCGAACAGCGGTTTTTTCACCACCAGAAGATTGGGAATATTATATTCCACATGGTCGTAAAACCCGACCAGCAAAACAGCGGTAATCTGCGGGTGGCTCCTGACATACCCCTCCACCAATTCTGTAAACATCGGGTACTCTATAAACAGGAAATTCCTTTTATCTCCCGGCAAAAGATCAAACTCTTTCACCGAGAGAAGTCTGCTGCACTCCACGCCAAGACGCTCTGCATCGGCGCAGAACCGCTCCCAGACATATGGGTTAGAAATCAATCCCGCCAACAATGCCGTTTCCGGCTCCTTAATCACAATGCTCGGGGTTTCGTCGACAATCTGCTGCGGAAGTACAAAAGAAAATCTGCTTCCTTTCCCATATTCACTCTCCACCCAGATATTGCCGTTCATCAGCGTCAATAAACTTTTACAAATGGCAAGTCCCAGCCCTGTGCCTTCTATATTGCGATTCCTCTTACTGTCCACCTGCTGGAAGGACTGGAACAATTTGCCCAGATCTTCTTTTTTAACCCCGACCCCGGTATCTTCAACGGAAATATCCAACGCCACCTGATCGGAAGCCGTTTTAAAATAATCAATCTTTAAAATAATCCTTCCCTGTGAGGTAAACTTCACTGCGTTATTCGTGAGATTTAATAGAATCTGTTTTATCCTCAGATTATCTCCCCACAGCTTATTCGGCAGTTCCGGTACGATATCGACAATCAATTCCACATCTTTTTCTTTCAGTCTCGCCATCACAATATTGGCGACATCGTAGACCATGGACATCAATTCATATTCCACCTCATTGATATCCATTTTGCCGGACTCAATTTTAGAAAAATCTAATATATCGTTGATGATTGTGAGCAGAGATTTACCGGCGTCCTTAATCTGATTAATATAATTCTTTGCCGCCGGCGGCAGCTCCTCCCTTAGAGCCATTTCTGCCATACCGATAACCGCATTCATGGGTGTTCTGATCTCGTGGCTCATATTGGCAAGAAAATCCGACTTCATGTGCGACGACCGCTCAAGTTCCTGATTGGCGCGATAGACAAGGTATTTATTATAGGCCATCTCTGAGAGAACGTCGGCAATCATGTAGAGAAATTTTGCGGCGCTGTCAATCGTCTTCTGCTCTAAAATATTGACCTCTTTTGCCGCCCTTAGATACTCCTGACCGTCCACACCGATCTCTTTTGCAATCGTCAGCACCTGTTCCGGATCAGGAGATTCCGTAAGTACCTGGCCGCCAATAAAACAGCCCACCATCTTATCTTCAGCCATAATCGGCGCAGCAAAATCCATAAGGCCGGCATGACAGAAGTAGACTACGGATTCGCCTCGCTCCAATGCCAGGCCCGCTCCCTGGCTGTCGCACTGTTTGCAGCGCTCACAGCCGATTTTAGAACCTCTCGTGTAGCGCATACAAAAATCAGAAAAATTACTGCCCTCCGTCACCGCCGTACCGTCCGTTTCCGTCGTCAATGCCGCCATTCCAGTCATATTGGCAAAGCCGTCCTGCACTTTCTGCAAAATCTCCCTGTCTATGAGGTCCGTTAGTTTCAGTTCACCATAATCTATCTTCATAAGCCGCATCCCCCTTTGCTTTATCCGATAAACTTCGCAATCTCCTCCATCAGCTTGTCATGGTCGACCGGTTTGAGCAGATAGCCCTGCGGTTTTAAGCAGAGAGCCTCCTTGATCTTCTTGCGCTCTGTCACCCCGGTCAGGAAGATCACCGGTATGTCTTTCGTCTCCTCCTTTGCGCGCAGCTTTTCTAAGATCGCAATACCATTTTCCTGCGGCATAATATAATCGAGCAGAATTAAATCTGTTGTTCTTCTTTCTAAGAATTTCAAAGCGACCTTGCCGCTGACGGCAGTTGCCACATCATATTTCTCATGCAGGTGTTCCTTGATAAGTTTCAGCATCATCACATTGTCATCCACCACAAGAATATGCTTCTTGCGCGGCTCAATCTCCACTTCTTCCTCTGCCTTCCCGTCCGCGTCCGTTTCTTGTGCAAACGGCGGATCAAGTTCTCCCGGCGTCATATCATCTTCATTGACCTTGCCTTTGGCACGCCGCTCCTCCATAAATTTGAGAACTTTCTCCTGAATGGCGGTCGCAGAGAGCGGCCTATGTAAAACCAGGCTCGCAACGCCTACCGCAATCCGCTCAAACTCATCGCAATCATCCTTAGTGCCGAGGATCACACATGGTATGCCGGAACGCATCAGCCTGGAATTAACGCTCAACATCTGCACAATATTATCCCGCGTCTCATTGTAGAGGCAGTATACAAAAACGTGCGGCACAAAATAATCTATATGCCCCACAATATCTTCATAACGCGTCGAGGTACTAAGAACCACAAAATTATCGGAAGTATGCTCAAAAAAAGCCGTAATTGCAGATTCATTCTTCCCTGTCACCAGAACCTTGTATCTCATAAAAAACCTCCTTGCTGTCATTGATTTCAGCTAATTTTTATAACAATAATTATATCATTGATTTTTGCCGAAAGCAATGATATAATGCTGAGTGGATTATAATGACGCAGCCGTTCAGCCAGCCGGACTAAACTGAAGCGCAGAGCTTTGCAAATGACGTGAGCCGAACTGCTGCATAGTGAAATTTAGGAGGGTTCATTACATTGAAAACTTGGCATATCGTTTTAATTGTGATTCTGGTTATTCTTGTGGCAGCGATTGTTGCTCTTTACATACTCGGCAAGAAGGCACAGAAGAAGAGAGAAGAACAGGCAGCACAGATTGCCGCTGCCGCACAGACTATATCCATGCTTATTATTGACAAGAAGCACATGAAGCTAAAGGACTCCGGGCTGCCCGCCGCTGTCTTAGAGCAGACGCCCAAACTGATGCGCCGCTCTAAAATGCCCATCGTGAAGGCCAAGGTCGGTCCCAAAATTATGACCTTCATCTGTGAGGATTCCATATTTGATACCATCCCCACCAAGAAGGAAGTAAAAGCCGTTGTCAGCGGCCTCTATATCACCAAAGTAAAGGGACTTCGCGGCGCCGTAGAACAGGCTCCCAAGAAATCAAAATTCTGGCAGAAATTCGACCAGATCAAACAACAGAGAGGTATGAAATAATCAAGGCCACATCCGGCATATTTTCGCTGCGGATGTGGTTTTTTATACGCTTGCACAAGCAGAACATATCGTTGCGCGGCCGCACGCGGCGCGTCAAAGCTTCTGCGCCCGGTACTCTTTGGGCGTTACCCCCACCTGCCTTGTAAAGTCCCTGGAAAAATGCTGAGGATTTTCCCGGTAACCGACCTTGGACGCCACCTGTTTAATCTTCATAGTAGAGTTTTCCAGATATTCCTTGGCGCATTCCATACGATACCAGAGCAGATAAGAAGAAAACGACTTGCCAGTATGTTCCCGAAACAATTTCCCAAAGCTGCTGTAACTGACCGCCATTTTGCGCGCCATCTCCGAAGCGCTCAATTTTTCCCCTATATGCTGCCTGATATAATCCACCACGTCTTCCATCTCAAATACGCGCTTCTTTTCCGACAAATCTGCATTTCGTCCCTGTCCGCCGGCTGTCTTTTCCTCAGTTACTTTCTTTGCAAGTTTCCGCACGCAATTTTCCAATTCTGAAAACGCCAGCGGCTTTAAGATATAGTCCCAGGCTCCCATTGTCAAAGCATTCCTCACATACTCAAAATTGTCATAGGCGCTGAGGACTAAAATCGCGCAGCCCGGATTATGCTTATGGATTTCTGACACCAGAATCAAGCCGGAACCTCCCGGCATATTGATATCCGTAATCACAAAATCCGGCTCCTCGCGGTAATAAATTTCCTGTGCCGCCGTCACTGACTGCGCAGCAAACACTTCGTATTCCCAGGGATGCGCCATGCGCCCGAAATCCGCCTTTATGCTCTCACAGATTATCAGCTCGTCATCAACAATCAATACTTTCATCTTTTCTGTCCTTTTAAATTTTGATATACTTTACACAGGGATAATAAACAGCGCCAAAGCAGTCGTTCTGTGTGCGCGCTGCGTATTAATTATCCAAATAACCGGAGCAAAGGAGAAGCAGCTTATGAAAAATCATTCTTTCTGGGATTCCATCTATACAAAATTTTTACTGAAGCTCCTGTCCCTGGCTTTCATTCCCATTGTCCTGGTCATCAGTATCTTTTTCTATATGAACCAGCAGAATAATGCCAGCGCCAAATATGAACTCAACGACCGCGTGACAAATTCCATCATTACCAATATTAACAACAACCGGGAATTTACCACCAGAACCATCCAGTCACTGTGTCGAGCAGCGAATTGATCTCTTTTTTAAACAACAGCTATTCCATGGAACGGGATTATGACAATTACATCTCCTCCATTCAAAACTACCTCCAGGCAACCATCAACGCAGATCCCCGCTCCGATATCTATATCTATATGGACAACCCTACCATCCCCATGAGCATGGATGTATTTTACCACCTGTCCGATATCTCCGGGGAAACGCCTATCGCCGAATTTTTAGAGAGCGGCCGCATGGAACAATGGTTCTGCGAATCCAACTTTATCGGTATCTCTAACCCTTATTTGTTTTCTACGGAAAAATGCTTCGTCTATCTGCGCAAGGCTTACGATTTCCGCAAGAATTTTCTCGGACTGATTGTTTTTTCTATCCCCGAGAAATACTTTCTTTCCTTTGAAAATGAAAGCAGTGAAACTGTCATTTCTTCGGGAAATAACCGCATTGTCAATCTCAGCGGCGATACTCTTACAGCGGATACCCTGACCCAAATCGAGATTTCGGACAAACCGCAGTCACAGATAAACGGCTATCTCGTCACTTTAAACCGCCCAAAAGATTTTCCGGTATCCGTTATCACGGTGACAAAGAATTCTAACATCGGGCAGCTCGTCGGTATCTTCCTGCTGATTCTTGGCCTCTTCGCCATTCTCTCTATTTTCCTCTGCCTGCGCAGCTTACGGCAGCTGGATTTCCAGATGAACCAATGCCTCACCGCCATGGAAGTTTTCTCTTCCAAAATGAAATTATACGGCCACTACGAGGAATCCGACTGCCTGGTCGCCTTTGCCAATATTTTTCGCTACAATATTTCTACCAACGACGCCCTGGTAGAAGTCCGCGTGGAATTAGCACAGCTCCACAACTATCTGCGCATCCAACAACTGCGCTATCCGCAGCTTATCTTCCACAGCGATATCCCCGAAGAACTGATGACGGCGCAGGTATCCCTCCTGATAAATTATCAGAATTAAACTGTATGCTCAACCCCATGGGACGCTCGCCTGAAATCATTTCCGACGGACATTCCGTAGGGCTTAGAAATGTCAATGCACGATTGGCGTTATATTTTGGCAAAGGCAGCCGCCTGTCCCTGTCGGGCGCTCCCGGAATGGGCGCTTGCGTGCGCTTTGAAATTCCTTACCGGCAGCAAAATTAGTAAATGCTGTTTAGCCAAAAATCTACTGGCCAGCTTGCTGAAATTCTGCCGCAACGCACGACTGATTAGCCCATCTTCTGTTTTGCCGCCTGATACTGCCGGCTCTCATAAGCCTCAAGCTCCTTTAAGCCCATCTGTTCCATCTGCCGTATGGTCTCCTGATATTTCTGTATACAATGCTCCGCGGAGTCACTCGTAAGAATTTCAATCTCCGCGCCGCTGTAATAATTGTCTATCGTTTCTTTTATCAGCTGCATCTCATTATCGCTGGCTACAGAGGCGGCGTCTACCGCCTTGCTGTCATATATCTTGCAGCTTCTTTTCTGTCTTAGTTACCTGGCTGGCTTTGTACTCATCCACATATCTTCCCGTTATCGGGGCATTCTTCACTGCCTGGCTGGCCTCCAACGACACATTTTTGATACCATACCATTCGCCCGCCGGCACTTCTCCGCTGATAGTAACGGTCACGCTATCTCCCTCTGCAACAGAGACCGTCTACGTGGAAATAACATTGTTCGTGCCCCAATTGTCGTCCCAGCCATTTTGAAGCAGGGGCGCTGTCTCTTCGTTTCCGCTGCCATTATTTTTAATAGTCAGTTTCAGGGGATTTGACGCGCCTTCATTTCCAACGATAGCGGCCTTCGCCACATAATCGCCTGCCGCCATGTTATCAACCGTCTGGCTGATGGAAAACAAACCGGCATTTTCTCCCCACAAGCTCAGGTTCCCATTCTCAAACTTATATCCATAAGTTCCGGCGCTGGTCCAGCCGTCTAAGTTTTCCGTCAAAGCTCCATTTTGCAGCGTACCGTTTGCCGCTGCCAGAACAGTATCCGGCAAATTGCCGTCAACGGGAAATGACAAAAGCAGCAGACACAGACTGAGAAATATGCCTACTGCTTTTTTTAATCTTTTCTTCATCCTATTCTCCTCCTTATCCTCCTGCCCATCACTTTGATTCGTTATCCCTGGACAGATTTCTTTGTTCTACTCTTTCATGATAAGAAGAAGCACACAAGAAAAAAAGACCATTTTTATGAAAAAGATACCATTATTTATATAATTTAAAAACATTTGCCATTCGGTTCGGACGCACCGGCAAAACGATAACATTCCTCCCAGCCGATAACGAACCATTAATCATATTCAATCATCTGGTCCACATTCTCATGAAGGCGGCTCAGATATTCCTCCATCTCCTCCCTGAGCTCCCCACGGCGCAGTGCAAATTCAATATTGGCCTGAATAAATCCTACCTTACTGCCCACGTCGTAGCGGTGTCCTTTGAAGTCATAAGCATACATCGCCTGTTCCTTCGCCAGTCGTTTGAGGGCGTCTGTAAGCTGAATCTCTCCGCCTTTGCCTACATCCTGCGTCTCCAGGAAACGGAAAATTTCCGGCGTAATGATATATCTGCCCAGCACAGCCACATTGGAAGGCGCCTCCTCCACAGAAGGCTTCTCTACCATATCATTTACTTTGTATACGCGCTCATCTACCTGCTTTCCGGCGATAATTCCGTATTTATTTACAACCTCATGCGCCACTGTCTGCACGCCCAGAATAGACGTCTGGTACTCTTTAAAAACGTCAAGCATCTGCCCCAGACAAGGCTGCTTGGAAATTACCACATCATCTCCCAAAAGCACGGCAAACGGCTCGTCACCGATAAAATGCTGCGCCGCCAAAATCGCATGCCCCAAACCCCTAGGCTCCTTCTGGCGAATATAATGGATATTGGCCATCTCGGAAATTCCTCTCACCATCTCCAGCATTTCCTGTTTATCGCCCTTCTCAAGCTCGAGCTCCAGTTCAATGGAACGGTCAAAATGATCCTCTATGGAACGCTTATTCCTTCCGGTCACCACAATGATATCCTGGATTCCTGCCTCCACCGCCTCTTCGATAATATATTGAATGGTGGGCTTGTCCACAATCGGCAGCATCTCCTTGGGCTGCGCCTTCGTTGCCGGCAGAAACCTCGTCCCCAGCCCCGCCGCGGGAATAATGGCTTTTCTTACATTCATCATATATTCAATCTCCTTTTCATGTCTACGAAAGCGTAAATTCTCCTGATTCCTTTGATTTGATATTCATGATAATGGAACAATCCGCCAAATGCTCGTAATTCACTTCCAGATTGTACTTGACCCTCACGTCAATATTATCTTCCGTCTCCGCAATATCCACGCTCTTAGCGTCAATGCCAATTAAAAGGCTTCCAAAAGGGGTGTTATAATAAGAAACATTTTTCTTATTTTTCTCAAACACCATATGTACGTTGGAGACGCCCTTTTTCGTAATATCCAAAGAATCGTCCGTGAGCTTGATGATATTGCGTGTGTTTCCATCAAACCCCTCCATCACTTCATCATACAGGATATAGTGTTTTCCATTCTTCTTGTAATAATCTCCGGCTGTAATCACCTCTACCGGTTCAACATCTTCTTCATCCTGGGCCGCGAATTGCAGCCCGCTGATTGACAACAGCACATCTTTCGTCATATCTACTCCTCAATATGTATCAACTGCGCCTCTTCAATCTCGCAGGGTAAAATTGAATTGGCAAAATTTTTAAACTTCTCTGCTGCATCGCTGACATAAAACTGATACATCGGCTCCCCAGGCGCCTTGCCGTCATTGGAAATCCCATGCTGCTCCAACAGCCGTTTCAGTCCCTGCGCCGTCTCATATGCCGGGTTTACCAGATTGACGCTCTCGCCCATGATTTCACGGATCATAGCGCGCAGCAATGGATAATGGGTACACCCCAAGATCAAGGTGTCAATGTCCGACTCCTGAAAATAAGCCAGGTAACGTTTTGCCACCTGAACGGTAACAGGGTCTTTGAGCCATCCTTCCTCCACCAGAGGCACAAACAGGGGACATGCCTTACCTAAAACCGTCGCCCCTGGATTATGTCTGTGTATCATCTCTGTGTAAATATGGCTCCCCACGGTTCCTTCCGTCCCAATTACGCCGATTCTGCCGTTCTGCGTGATTTCTGCCGCGACCTTCGCCCCCGGCTTGACAACGCCGATAATCGGCATCTTCATTTCCGGCCGGATATTCTCAAGGGCAAATGCGCTCGCCGTGTTGCACGCCACCACAATTGCCTTGACGCCTTTAGATTCCAGGAAGTGGATAATCTGCCGGGAATATCGGACTATGGTTTCTCTGGACTTACTCCCGTAAGGCACGCGCGCCGTATCGCCAAAATAGATAATTCTCTCCTGCGGGAGCTGGCGCATGATTTCACGCGCCACCGTCAGCCCTCCCACGCCGGAATCAAAGACCCCAATGGGCGCATATTTCTGATTTTCAAAAGATTCGCTCATCTCATTTTCTCCACAAAATTGGTTATACACAAGTATATTAACCGTTTTAGTGGGAAAATGCAAGTGGTTGGAAAGATTTACAGATGCGGCCTTAACAATCCGGCAGCAAAATTGTCATTTTCCCAATAACTTCTTGACCTTCTCCAGCAAAGCAAACTTGACTTCGTAATTTTTATTTTCCATCAAGCTCTTGTACTCCTCCGGGGTCAATGCACGCTGCAAAGACGCCTTGGCTTCATCATCCACGACCTCATAAACACTGTTAAAAAAGCAGAGATTGGGGTACATCACGCACCACCAATTGTGCCCGCCGCCATCTCCAATTACAACCTCCAAAGCCTCATATTTGCCCGCCGGAAACGTGTAATCCCCGTATGTCTTTTCTGGAAAATCCGTGACTGTCAGCGACGCCTGCACATCATATGTATATCCTTCCTGCGCAATGACTTTCTGCGCCGTCTCTTCAATCCCTGATAGATTTTCTTTGACCGCCCGGCGGCTATCATTAATATCGGAAATGCCCGAAAGCCTGGGCTGCATAAAACTGCCGACGGCATCGCGCACCTTGAGTTTCAAATCCTGGTCCGCCTGTGTGTCGCTGTTTGCCAGCACATGGAAGCGAATGACTTTCCCCGCGATCTCCTCAATCATCCGCTCCTGTCTGCACTGCCAGATTCCGCAGCAGGACAAGGCTGCCGCTATCACTAAAATACTTGTTCTTATCCAAAGTTTCATCATTCATACCTTCCTTAAAAATATTGCCGGCTAGAGCGTGTCCGAAAATTGCTTTCTGACACGTTCTAAGGAAAGTATTGCCAAAAATTCTTGTTTTACACAAAAATCTGTTTTTCAACTTTTTACCAGTCGAGGATTTCAATATCCATCTCAAACACATGCTCCACACGCTTATTGTATTCTTGGGGCCGATTCTGATATTTCCAATAAAGGCCGCGGTTCAGCCCGCCCAGTGAAACGTAGCTGTTGGTGATGTCAACGCCGTATTCTTCCCGCAGCTTCGCGGCCGTTTCCTGCAAATTCGCCGTGATATGCTTTTCCATCCTCTGTGCAACCTGGTACTGCTGTCCGACCGAATTTATCTGCCCGGTCTTCATCCTGCCCTGCCCTTTGATGGACACGGTAACCACAGGCGTCCCTTCTGCCTCATCTACCGACAGTACTGTCTGGATATTGGAAATCTCCGCCGCCTCGTCCCACTCCGGCTCACACAAGAACGTTTCCAGCAGATTTTGACACAGAAACGTTTCCATTGCTTCCTCAACCGTGAGGATTCCACAGTAATCAAAATTTTCTACAGCCGCATATCCGGTAATCGCGGGACGACTGCCCCGCTCGGTCAATACCGGAACCAACAAAAGCTCGTCTTGATTATGCCACTGATTGATCAGGCTGCCGATGGTGGCAATTTTTTTCTGTCTGAAATCTTTTTGGCTCTCTAACATCTCTTCAAGATAAGTTCCCATGGAACCTTCCGTCTCCTGCGTCAGCGTAAGGATTTCCGCCGCCGAACTGCCGCCGACAAACAGGCTGATGTTTCTGGCGGCTGCCTCCTGCTGTTCCCAGGCCAGAAGCAGACTGCGCAGACGCCGGGCATCTGAAATCAGGTTCTTGCCCAGTACCACCGCCTTGATATGGTTATAATCGAGAATACGGTTCGTATTGTTCTCATAAGACTTGTCTATATGATACATATCCATGCCCTCTAAAGACATGGCCATGGGTGTATCCGTAGTTTTGCCCTTTTCCGATATCTGGGCAAGGTCTGGGAAATCAAAGCTGACTACCAGATTACGCTCTCTCGCTTCCCTGTCATTTCCTTCCACTGTCTCCTGTAAATCTATGCCCACTGCCAGCGGAAAACTGCGCTGTTCAAGCTCCGCCGACTCACAGCCGCCAAGAAAAAACATCCCCAGAAATGCGGCCGTCAATACCTTATGCTTGAAAGACAAATGTTTTCTTCGTTTTCCGATATCTAACGCCTTATTCTTCTTCACTGGACGCCGCCCCCTTTCTGCTCCTATTGCCCGTTCTGACCTGGTACAGCAGCAGCAACAGCAACAAAATCAAAAACATTCCCGGCAATGCGATAAAACTCTGGTATATCTCATAGATATCTGCCAAAAACCGGTGTTCCGCCAGCCCTTTGCCAATAAAAAATGCAGCCACGGCAACGGCATACAGACAATAATGGTGTTTCGATTCATGGCATAATTCCTTCAGAATCAACGTCCCCTGGAAAACCCCTGTGTTTAAGAGCGCAAACAAGGCAAAAAACCACACCGCCGTCATCAGGACGTCCTGTCTCGTAAAGAAACCTCCCGGCAGATTTATCATGCCCATCAGCGTGAGAATAGGCCGTTCGAGAACACCCATGGCATTCTGCCCAAACGCACCCAGAAGAATCAGATAAATAATGCCATTTAAGCCGACTGCCACAAACAACGCCTGTCTGCCGCAGGACGCCATCTTTTCCGGCTTCCTGCAAAATGGCACGAGGAACAACATCGCGCTGAATGGCAGCAAAAAAATCAGGACCGATGTACCGCCTCTTATAAGCTGTGGTCCGCCGGAAGCTGCAATCGGCGTCCAATATGCTGTGTTCACCTCCGGTATGGCAAAAAACAACATTATAAGCAAGGGAACACCGAGAAACCAAAAGATAATTTCGTACACTCTCGCCCGGCCTTCAATCCCCCGAACGCTGCCATATACAGCGAGAAGCAAAAGAACGATACTGACGCCTGCAAAGGAGCCTTCCGGCAGAAGCCAGCTTAACGTCAGCGCCGTAAGTTCATACACTACATAACCAGATAAAGTCACAAAATACAGAAAATAAAATACCATAAATACATCGGCAATAATTTGCCCCGCCGTGTCTTTCATATAACCATAGTAATCATCTTCGATATGCTTTATATTGACGCCCATCAGCCAGAGAAGCACGGCGCCCGCCGCCGCCCCAAGCAGCAGACAGAATATCCCGTCCGCGCCTGTCATGGCAGAAAAAATGCCCGGGAGCACGAGGCTGCTCATGCCAAAAATATCGAGGATAAAAAGCCTCCTTATCTGCCGTAACGATATCTTAAAATTATCTGCAAACATCTTGCCTCCTATTTTCCCTCTCCGTTTCTTTTTTCCTCACCGCTGAATTTCAGCCGGATACGCGCACCCTGCCGGGTATATACCGGACGCTTCTTTAAGAAATCCAGCGGCAGGCGCAGGAATGTGTCGCGCTCATCCTGATAGCCGTTTAAGTCCGCGCCCACAAAAGGCGCCAGGTAAGGAATGCCAAAGCTCTCCAAATGGGATAGATGAATCAACACCGTCAAAAGCCCGACGAGGAACCCGAAAAATCCCAGGGAGCCGCACAAGAAAATGAATATAAATTTGAGAATACGAAAAGCGGTGGCAAACTCTTCATTGGGCACGGCAAAAGAACACAATGCCGTCAGAGCTACCACAATCACGACAATCGGGCTGACAATATTGGCGTCCACCGCCGCCTGACCGATGATCAGGCCGCCGACAATGCCAATCGTATTGCCGTTGGCCCCCGGCAGGCGCACGCCGGCCTCCCGCAAGAGCTCAAAGGCTAATTCCATTATTAACACTTCCACCATCGCCGGAAAAGGAACCCCCTGCCTCGCCGCCGCCAGCGACAACATCAAATCGGTAGGCAGAATCTGCGTGTGGAAATTCGTCACCGCAAGGTAAAGCCCCGGCAGCACCATCGCCAAAAAGGACGCCACGTAACGCAGAACCCTGGTAAAAGAGGCAATTTCCCAACGGCTGTAATAATCGTCGCTGGTCTGAATAAAGGTGTTATATGTCGTGGGCAGAATTAACGCTACCGGAGAATTATCGGACAGAAGAACAATCCTCCCCTCTAAAATCGCCATCGCTGCGCGGTCGGGACGCTGTGTAGTCTGAAACTGCGGAAACGGCGAATATTTGCGGCGCTCCGTGAGCTGCTCGATAATCCCGCTGTCCAACGCGCCGTCTATCTCAAATTCCTGTAACCGTTTTTCAATCTGCTCTAATATTTCGGGGTGGATTAAATCTTTGATATAGACAAGATCAACATTTGTGTTCGTGCGCCTGCCCACAAAAGTCTCCCTCACCTTCACATGCGGGCTGCGCAATCGTTTGCGGATTAACGCCGTGTTTAACTTGACAGATTCAGAAAATCCTTCGTTTGAGCCGCGGATGACCTTCTCCGATTCCGTCTCATACACGCCCCTACTCGGGTAGCCTTTGTCCGGGATTTTGATGGCTTTGTTATAGCCATCCAGAAAAAAAATGGCGTCCCCGGTAAGCATGGCCTGCGCTGCATCCTCAATAGTCTCAAATGGTTTGGCGTCGGAAATATCATAGAAATTATCCCTTACATAACCGGCAAGCTGGCTTTCCGGCAGCGTACGCAATTTCTCCAACAGTTTGCCCACCGCTGAATCCTTCCAGTCTACGTTGCTGATTGCCACCTCGACATAGGCAATGTAACACTCGCTCTCTAAATTTTTGCCGACCTTTATCTTGCGCTTTTTGATATCTTCGCTATCGGAAAACAATTCCTCAAAATTTGTGATATTTTCCTGCAAATCAGGGGTAATCTGTATTGGCATACGTTCCTCCTAAACAAAAAGGATAAGCATTCGCTTATCCCTATACTCCATGATTATTATATTTTCCCAAATTTTCCTTTTTATCCAATTTTATATAGATTGCCAACAAACTTCTTATATCCTCATAACTGCTCCCTCCGAAACACTCTGTCGGCATTCCAGCCTTTCATCCTCTATTAAATATACCTGTCAAATACACCTGTCTCGCCAGAGAACCCTCTCTGAGCTCACTGTAAGCCTGCTCCGCCAGCTCATCATCATCAAACAGTCCAAACACCGTCGGCCCGCTGCCGCTCATCATAGCATTCAAAGCGCCCAGCCGCATCATCTCCTCACGAATTTGTGCAATTACCGGATAATGGGGAATCGTCACAGTTTCCAGGACATTTCCCATATTAGCTGCAACTTTGTGCAGATCACCCTCACGGATTCCCGCCAATAAAATATCAATATCGGGATGTGCGGCAACCTCGCCCAGTTTTAAATTCTCATAGACAAACTTCGTGGATACGCTAATCTGCGGTTTAGCTACTACTACCTTACAGGACGGCATCGGCGGCAATGGCGTAAGCTTCTCGCCGATTCCCTCGGCAAGCACCGTCCCCCGCATAATACAGTAGGGCACGTCCGCACCGATCTTCACGCCGCGCTCCATAAGCTGCCGTTTAGACAAATTCAACTGAAACATCCGATTCACACCGTACAATACCGCCGCAGCATCGGAACTTCCGCCCGCCATTCCCGCCGCAACCGGGATGAATTTCTGTAAGTCAATGAATATGCCCTGTGCAAGCTGAAATTCATCCGCCAGCATCTTGGCTGCACGGTATGCCAGATTGCTCTCATTTTCCGGAACATAGAATAAATTGCTCTTTAACTGAATCCCCGGCTCTTTCATTTTTCTTATCGTTATCTTATCGTACATCTTAAGCGTCTGCATAATCATGCGCACCTCATGGTAGCCGTCATCCCTGCGGCGCAGCACATCCAGTCCCAGATTTATTTTCGCAAGAGCCCGTAACCTCATCTCATACATAGTATTTCTCCTATATCATTGTCTACTGTGATACTTTTTATCTGCTAGATTGTTTCCATTGACTATCATTTGTCAAACAATCCTCTTACAAAAACTTATCCATATTATATGCGGTTTTAAAGGTAAAATCAATAAAATCATGCGAAACCAGCAGAATTTGAGCGCATAAAAAAACGCCCCGGAAAACTATGATAGCGAAAATTAAGTAATTGGCAGTTTGACTTGCCTATTTTCGTTACACTCGTTCCCAAGCGCTTTTTTATGCAAAACACTCCCGCTTCTCATCCTGCTGCATGCAGAATTCTTTAGATATAATCACATATATCGTATAAGATTTTCAAGATATGCTGAATCTGGTATCTCTGAGCTGGCTTCAACGATTCCAATGTACAGATGATTTTCTCGCTTCCGCAGTTCTCCGCCTTCTCCCCAAACAAAATGTAATCACAGCTCGCAGACAAGGCTGTTGCTATTCGGCTGAGTGTGTCCGCTGAGAAGCCCTTCTTGCCTGTCTCAATCTCATACAGAAATTTTGATGAGATTTCAACCTTTTCTGACAATGCTTCCCTTGTGTAATTCTGAATTTCCCTTAGTTCCCTGATTCTACCACCAACTTGTGCATTAGACATAATTCTCCTCCATATGCCAAAATTTTACAACTTTCGACAAAGAATTATAAACCAACAATTGCTCCAAAATAACTCAACTAAAGTTCCTTTTTTTAGGATAACACGCTCTAAGCCCCATATTTACAGGCTTTCTCAAATAAAAAAATTTTTAACTGAACCAAAAAAAATATAAAATTTTCTATGTTATCTGCTCATTTTTACATTATTCAGCAAGAATTTTCTGCAACTTGGCCAAATATTTTCTCTTCCCACAGACAATCTGTTATCCTGATTTTGTTTAAAGGAGGTATCACATGCAGGCAATCAGAAATTCACTCATGGAAAAATACGGCTTAAGCAGGTATCAGGTTGCACAGCTTACATTCCTGGCAAAAACCGTCGCCTCAGACGTAAGCAAAATGTTTATCATGGCGATCCTGTTCCACCGGCAGTTTACACTCTTTTTGTTTGCACTTGCCGTAATGCTGGTGCTTAGATGTTCTACCGGAGGAATCCATTTCTATACATACTTTGAATGTCTGGCCGGTTCCATCCTTTATCTATGGCTGGCAGTTTTTTTGCTGCCGCATATAATGCTTCCCCTCCCTCTGATGGCAATATTGTGCACGCTCTGCGCGATAGGCTGCTTCTTCATAGGACCGGTGCCCTCGCGTTACCGCCCGCCATACACGGAAACATTCAAAAAGCGGTGCAAACTTATCATCGCCACATTTATTATGCTTTACACGCTCACGCTAAGTATAATGCCGGATTCGTCTTATATCATTGTCGGATTCTGGGTTATTATATTACATTTCTTGCAGCTTTTAGCGGCAAAATACACAAGAAAGGAGAACGGATAACATGGTAGCAAGTCTTTTGACAGTATGCCTTTCATTTTCCTGGTGGATTAAAAACTCCATTACCAGCGCCTTTCTATTTGGCGAATACCCTTATCCCCAGGAAGAGGATTTCGAGTAAACTCCTGTCTACAGGAAGAATAACTCCGACAGGAAAAGTGCGGACACTCACTCTTGGCTGCCCGCACTTTTCACCACCAGCGTAAACATTATCCAATTTTCCCGCCCTATCTCTATATTCTCACAGCGTATGCTCATCTCCCACTCGTTACACAATGTCTTCACATGGTGCAATCCCAGGCCGCGTCCCTCCCCTTTTGTGCTGCCTCCCAGCTTAAACCACTGCTCGATCTGCGCATACGGCACATATGCAAATTGATTGCGGATTTTAAAACAATAACTGTCCTCGTCTGCCGCAACAGAAAATGAAACCTTTCCCTGCCCTGCATCTTTATACGCCTCCGCCGCGTTGTCGATGAGAATGCCTAAGGCTTCGATCACATAATAATTGGGAACCGCCATACGTTGCAGCTTCGTATGTATCTCGCATTCCACGCACAGGCCGCCCTCCTCCAGTTCCTGAAACTTTCCGTATAAGAATCCCGCCAGGACGTCGTTGCCGATGAGCGATAGGCCGTTATGCCTATTCTCCCATGCCAGCTTCTGGCAGTATTCCCTCTGAGCCTCCACGAGCTTATCATACGTTTTATAAGTATAATGGGATGAAAAAATTGCCGCTAGATGATTTTTGAATTCATGTTGCCGCAATCTCACCTTCTGTAGGAGTTCACTGTACTTCTCCTGCAAACGTATGTTGTTATCCAACTCTTTCTCTATCTGCTCAATCCTTTCCTGAGAACTGTTCCACTTGCCAACCAGCACTACAATCATAAGGACTGCCGGAACAGCAAACACGAACATCTCCGCCTGTACTCCCTCAGACATTTTGTCTTGCATCAACAGAAACACAATAACCATTCCCACAAACCCAAGTATGCCCGCAACACCTTTATTCTTGATAAAAATATATTTTCGCAATCTGTCCAGCCTACTTCCTGGTAAAAGCAATATACAACACAATGCCTCTATATCACTAATAATTATTCGCACTGGTTCATTTTCCGGTATAAAAATGCTCGTAATAATCAAACACATAAATTGAAACGATGTCATAATTACACCAAGTAAAAATATACTAATTCCAGACATAATAAAGGACTCTTTAAATTTTGCTTTGCAATAAACAAAATAAATAATATAGATAATACCGACCGCCACCTTGCTAATCTGCCAAAAGTTAAACATTCCCAAGAATAAAACGTGTATTATCACCAAACATACTGTTTTCAAATCCAGTCTAATTTTCTGCCCATACAGTCTATGGAAACAGACAACAATCGTTACACCCTCAATTACTAAAGAAATCAGCGTAATCATATCTCAATCCCATAAATACAAGCAGCTGTTGTTTTGCTCCCGATTATAAAAGAAATCAGCGCAATTCATTCATTCCAATAGTTCTCTAAAATATTTTTTATACATGATACCAATTTCCACCGATTCCATTCCGCCTCTGAGCTGAATCATCTGATTGGGAATATCTACGTTCTGTATAAACTTTTTATTGACTACTGTGCTGCGGCTGCATTGTATCATATCCTCGCTGTCTGCCTCCGCCAAAAACTTCTTCAAAGTGATATAGGGAATACTCAGCATATCTCCCTGACGTGTATAGATTTCTAAAATGTGGTTCTGCGTACTGACATACACGATATCTTCACTGTTGACCGACAGGATAATCCCATCCTTACGGAAATATAACGTTTTTGACGGCTGGCTATTTACAGGAAATTTCAAACATTGCCGCATCAATTCCTTTACTTTTTCAGGATCAAAAGGCTTTTCTACAAAACTGTAGCAATGTAATTTCTCGTAAGTATACATTTTTGCGTCCTCTAAAGAGGTTACAAAAATAACAGGCGTAAAGACGTACCGCTCAATTTTACGGATGCTGTCAACGAATTTTAGCCCGGATGAATCTCCCGGGCTGCCTGGTTCTAAAATAACGTCTATAATAAACAAATCAATATCACGCTCTAAAGCATATTGATACGCATCTTTTATGTTGTCACACCGGAACAGCGAATTCTGTATATCCAGCTCACTTGCCAATGACACAAGATGTTCCATCGCCGCATAATTATCTTCCAAAATCAAAATCTTTTTCAAAGACATCTCTCCATTATTCGCTCATCGAAGAATATCATGGTATGCCTTTATGCGATCAAACATCTTCCTCCTCGTATCATTCTCTATCAGCTCCACCAGGTAGGAAATTTCTCCTCCCAAACCGTTCACGTCATTTAAAATGATAGAAAACGGAACGCCAATCTCCTCTGACACTTTCCATATAATCTCGCTGTCTGGAAGCGCGCTGCCATTTTCCATACTGCGGAGTTTCTTCACGTCAATGTCCAATATGTCTGCCATCTCTTTCTGGCTGTAATCCATCCCTCGCCGAAATGAGTAAAAAATGGTCTTGTCATCTTTGCACGGCGTCAAGGAATAATGTATCATCTCTATCTTTTTATAGACATCCCACTTTATATCCAATGCACGATTTCTATACAAATGTTCAACCACAGGGCCAAGCATGCCCAAATAGCATTTCAACTCCTCATATGTACACGTTTTGAAAAATTCTCTATATTCCGTCCTACACCGATATCCGGTGAAAATATAATAAATATCAAGATCTGTCTCGCACAGGCACTTCATTTCATAGTAAGTGAACCTACGGCTGCCCATCTCAGCCTTGCTGTAATGGCTTTGAGTCATCCTCAATTTCTGCCCCATTTGCAGCTGCGTCCACTTCCTGGATATACGTTCTTCTTTGAGCTTGTCTAAAAAATCCTGATATTTTGTACACATGGGTAATTTTCCTCGAACTACGGTTCTCTATAATACTTATACCCATTTTAAGACATTTTATTTGCCTATAATGCACCTATTTAGGACTAAAAGGGATTTTTAGTAACTAATTCTTCTTCCTCAAGTATAACATGCGAAATCTCTGGAAGTCAACGCAGCTAAAAATTTTAAAACAGTGTTAATTTTTTCCTTTCACTTCCGATATAAATAGTGAGAACTATAAATATCATGGTTACGGATAACCAAATTATCATGCCAAGGAGGGATACATCATGAGTGTAAACAGTGTAAACAGCACGACCGCTTATACCTCAACTTATCAGAAAACTTACAATAACGATACCACAAAGGCAGCCGAAGAGAAGAAGAAAGAGAGCGGCGTAGTATATGAGAAAGGCAGCGCTTCCACCAAGGGCATCTATGCAAAGGAAGATGTAGTTGCACGTTTGAAGAAAGATGCTGAGGACAGGACTAACCAGATGAGAAGCCTGGTTCAGCAGATGATGGGCAACCAGGGTAACAGAATCGGACAGGCAGACGATATGTGGCGTTTCCTGGCAAAGGGTGACTTCACCGTTACTCCTGATGTGAAAGCGCAGGCTCAGAAAGACATCGCAGACGACGGTTACTGGGGCGTGAACCAGACCTCTGACCGTATCATCGAATTTGCAAAAGCTCTGGTAGGGGATGACCCTGAGAAAGCGGAGCAGATGCGCGCAGCATTTGAAAAAGGATTTAAGGCAGCTACCAAGTCCTGGGGCAAAGAGCTTCCCAGCATTTCCCAGAGAACTTACGACGCTGTGATGTCTAAGTTTGATGATTGGGCAGGCGTAGAATCGAAGGCTTAATTCCAGACTTCACAGACAGAACAGTCATTGCATAAGCAGTCAGAAGATGGCTGTAAATGGCAGACAAGGCGCCCACTTTCACACATGATGTGCTCGAAAGTGGGTTTTTTGTTTTGTCCCTTCCATGTAAGCAACAGCTCCCTATCCCATTCATGCTTGGCAACACATCATATGTTTAAAATAATACAGTTTATTTACCACATACAGAAAGGACGAAATTATGGCAATCATGCTTCTTCTATGCTGTGCCGTCATCCTCTCCTGTATCATAGCAAACCGCTTTTCTAACAAATTCGGAATGCCCGCACTGCTGTGCTTCATGGCACTTGGTATGATATTCGGCTCTGACGGACTGTTTAAAATTTCTTTTAACAATTACCAAATGACGGAACAACTCTGTACCATCGCGTTAATCTTTATTATGTTTTACGGCGGCTTCGGAACTAACTGGCAGACCGCCCGCCCTGTCGCGGTAAAAGCCGTACTGCTCTCTACGCTGGGAGTTGTCGCCACCGCGCTCCTCACCTGTCTCTTCTGCTATCAGCTCCTGAATTTTTCATTTTCTGAGAGTTTCCTGATCGGCGCCGTTTTGAGTTCCACGGACGCAGCTTCCGTATTCTCTATCCTGCGTTCTAAGAACCTCAACCTGAAACATTCCACCGCGCCCCTTTTGGAAATTGAGAGCGGCAGTAACGACCCCATGGCATACATGCTTACCATGGTGGCGCTGGCCATGATTTCCGGCAGCAGCGACACTTCCGTACCTACCATGCTTTTGACACAGATTGGCGTGGGCATCGTCATCGGCGTTGCCTGTGCCTGCATCGGCATCCTTGCTCTCCGGAAAGATGATCTAATTACCCTCGGCATGGACACAGTCTTTGTAATTGCCCTGGTACTCCTCTCCTACGCATTGCCTACCGTGTTAGGCGGCAATGGGTATTTGAGCGTTTACCTTACCGGAATTATTTTGGGAAACAGTAAAATTAACAATAAGATTACGCTGGTTCATTTTTTTGATGGGATTACCGGACTGGCACAAATCTTAATATTCTTCCTGCTGGGGCTTTTGTCCTTCCCACATCTGCTGCCGAACCTGTTTGTACCGGCGCTGCTCATTGCGCTGTTTCTGACATTCATCGCCAGGCCGGCTGCCGTATTCCTATTGCTATTGCCTTTCCGTTCGACCCTCAGGCAATGCCTGCTGGTGTCATGGTCTGGTCTGCGCGGCGCGGCATCCATCGTATTTGCCATTATGGTAATCGCCGGCGGCACCAGCTCAGAGCACGATTTGTTCCACATTGTATTTTTTATTTCACTGCTCTCTGTCGCCGTCCAGGGCTCTTTGCTCCCCTTGGTTGCCAGAAAGCTGGATATGGTAGACAACAGTTCCGATATCCGTAAAACCTTCAACGACTATCAGGATGATTCCGACTTAACCCTGATGCGCATGTACATCCCACATGGGCACAACTGGGAAAACCGCAAGATAGAAGAGGTCAGCTTCCCTACCGGCTCGCTGGCCCTGATGATTAAACGTGAGGGCGATACCTTGATCCCACGGGGCGGCACGACCATCCTCGCCGGCGACACCCTGATTCTCAGCGTCCCTTCGTATCGCGGAGAGAATGATGGCAAATTAAAAGAAATCCTGGTGGAACCCGGCCATAACTGGTGCAACTCTTCGATTGCAGAACTGAACCTCCCGGAGAATATCCTGATTGCTTTAATCAAGCGCGGCGATGAGAACATCATTCCCCAGGGCAGCACCGTCATCCATGCGGATGACCGTGTGGTTATCTACAAATAAAGTATGACAGCCGCTAATATGATAAATCTGTTTAGCGGCTGCCATGCATTATTTATTAATATTTCTTTTGTTTTCTGCTACTTCTTTACCACCTTATAAGTCTGTATTATGCTAGCATCCTTCTTATCCATCTCCAGGATAGCATAATATGATTTCACATCACCTGCCCACATTACATCTGGAGACTGCTCGCCTATATTGGCATACACGCTTCCCATAATCTTTCCTTTCTTATTTTGGAGAACCTGTACTTTCTTAACCTTCACCGACATACTACTGCTTCCCGCTGTTATATAAACAATGCACAAAGATTTTTTTTGGAAGAAACTCTTTTTATATTTTTTAAGTTCTTTCTTCCACCCATCATAATTTTGTGTTTTCCTGACGGACTTCAAATAATCTCCTACTGCTTTTTTAGAATCAAGCACTCGATATTTCTTGACGGAACCTATTCCAAAACATTTACCACCATCATCATAAAGTGGGACCATCTTTGATTTCACTGGTAAAGAACGCTTCTTAAATTCTTTAACCCTGATTGTATAAGAAGCTTTTCTCTTACCATTATCTGTAGAAATTGCATATATTTTTGCTTTTCCCACCTTTTTCCCTGTCACTACTCCGCTTTGAGATACCGTTGCAATCTTTCGATTAGTAGTTTTCCATTTAATACTGCCCTTTTGGATTGACGGATTTACTTTCATTTGGATTCTTTGCTTTACATATATTGTTTTTGTCGAAGAAGAAATCTTTAAATGCCCAGCATTTACGTGGGAACTTCCCAGCAAAACAACACTGATAAACACCAGGAAACTAAGTTTTAGAAACCTTTTCATAAACAAGCCCTCCTTAATTTGGCTTTCCAGACTTTACGGCTGAATATTTATTATATTTTTTTCCGCTTCCATAATTAATAAATCCTCTTACTTTATAATAATAAATTTTTCCTTTTTTAATCCTTGATCCGTAAAAGTACTTGCGTGTGGATTGGTTATAGTTTTAATTTTCTTATAGGTTCCACTTTTGCTTGTAGAACGATATACTACATACCCTTCTGCATAAGAAGAATTTATATCCCATTTTAATTTCAAATTACCGCTCTTAGCGGTGGTTGCAACTGTTTTCAAGTTCTCCTTTGTTTCCTTAAATAATGTGTGCTTTGCCATCTGTACAGCTAGTCCCCCATTTACCACTCCTGCCCCCAGATTATTAACACTCAATTTAGTTGCTGAACCTTTCAATATCTGCTCAATTTCATCTACTGTAATAGTATCAAACGTAATTGCCTGCATTAATGCAATAACACCTGCTACAATAGGTGTTGCCAAAGATGTCCCATTGGCAAATTCATAAGCATATTTTATCCCCGTAGTCTTTATATCAATACCAGGAGCTGCAATATCAATCCAACTGCCAAAGTTGGATGCCCATGTAGATGTTACAACAAGTTTATTATTTTCATCTGTTGCTGCAACTGCAATGACATGTTTACACGCAGCAGGATAATTTTTTTCCTTATCATTTTTATTGCCTGCACATGCAACAATGGGTACATCTTACCATATCACTTGTATACATTGTTAATTCTTTAACATCATTCCTGACAGCCTTTATTGCCATAAGCCGAAACGCCGAAGGATCTCCCCCTGTCGCAACGCCCCCTATTCCTTTACCATTATTTGCTTCTGCGGCAACAGCGCCAGAGACAAGCGTACCATGATCATAATTATATGTTTTTGATAAATCACTCAATTTGGGATAGCCATTCTTTGTTACATCAACCGACTTACTTTTGAGATATACATTTTTCAAGTCCGGATGTGACACTTTAATTCCAGAATCTATCACAGCAATCCAAATCTCTCTCATACCGCTTGTTTCTAACGCATACCAACCTTTATTTATATTGATATGATCTAAATACCACTGCTCATCACTATAAGTGTCTGCCGTCAACCCCGACGCACTCAACAAATAATCAGGTTCTGCATATTTCACATTCTCATACTGGGAGTACTCTTCTATGGCCTGTTCTACCGTCTGCCCCTGAGAGATCTCCACAACAGCTACAGTATCCTCCTCTAATTCAGACACCTTCTGTATCTGTTCCACTTTTTTCTCTGGCAAACCCGTAACGTCAACTTCCCCTGTAATATTTGTATTCTCTAACTCACCGAATTGCTCCTCTGCAACTGCCTTTATATAGGAATCATCCGTTTCTGGCTCAAATACAACTATTATATTTTCCGTACTATAGTCTAATTCATCAGCTAACGCACGTTCTTGCGAAGCTTCCTCGTATTCTGCCAATATTTCTTCTGCCATATTATTCTCAATATTATCTTTTATATCACGAAGTTGTTCCTCAAAATTCTCGGGCTCCTCATAATATTTTTCTAATGTACATCTCAACGAATATTCATATAATTCTTTATCATCCTCCACCTCATCTAATATTTCCGCTGTTTCTGAACCACTCACTTCTGATACTGCGTCCATTTCTTTAATTGTTCTTTTCTGTTTTCTGCTAAATTTTCTTTCTTGGGGAATTCTTCCCTCTAGCCCCCCCTTCCCCAACCGTCCCATTACTGTTCTGAACTTCATCCGCTTCCATTGCTGACACCGAAACTGTAGTTATAGAACATATAAATAACAAAACCGCTAATAATAAACTAAATTTTCTCCTCATAGAAACCTCCATTTCTCTACCTGTACTTGCCGTACCACTTTTGCATATACCCTTATCTTGACATGCAAAATTACATTCCGTTTACTTCTCCATTAAAATCCCCCTTTCTAACATACATCTTTTACATGCCTTCTTACAAGCACAATTTTTCACAAAGTTTACTTTATTCCTCATACTCTGGAATCTCTTATCTTATAAACATATCAAGGAATCACCATTGGCGGCGGACCCGGCTGTGGATTCTTAATCTTCACTATCTTACTCTTATTCCCTGCCGCATCCTGCAAATAAATTCTATAATATTCGCACTCAGTATTAAAATAATCAATGCCTGCCCAAAATTGATTCCACCCCTTCTCCAAAACAATTCCCAGAACTTCCCATCCCTCTGAGCCTTCCAGGTAAATCTTTGTGCCCGTCTCTCCTTTAATGCTGAGTTTATCCCCTGCAATTTTAACCTTAGGAGTATTGGGAGCCGTCGCGTCCGCAATCGTTTTGGAAACCACTTTGCCCCTGCATTTTCCCCTTCTCAAATAAAAATAAAGTTTTCCTTCTTTCTGTACCGGAATCTTAATTTTTTTCTTTATATCTGTTTTAAATTTTATTGTTTTTAATATCTTCTTGTCATTTTTTATAACAAGCGTCGTATTCTTCCTGCCCTTCACCTGGACACTGGCAGTTTTACTTGTGATTTTTTGGGGGACTATAGGCTGCGGTATTGTATTGTCAATCTTCTCCGGTGCAACCACTGGCAGCTTTTCCACCTTTTTGGTTACTACGCCGCCTTTCAGGCCGGAAGTTTTGGCAATCAGGTAAAACTTTAATTTACTTTTACCCTTTTGCCTTTTTATCTTTACTTTCCTGAGCCCTTCCTCTTCATAAAACTTGCGGAAGATAATTTTATTCCCGTTCTTGATATACAATGTCGTATTGCCATACACATAAACGTCGACTGACGTCGTGCGCTCAGTAACCTTTTCCGTTATTACCCTTGGCGTAAAACGCTGCTCTTCCGGCGGAATTATCCCCGCCTTCACCCCCAGGGGATACACCGACGACGATATAAGAATTGCGGCTAATAGGCAGAAACATATCTTTTTTATTTTACTTACCATAAGTACGCCTCCCTTTATAATTTTATTTTAACCATGTAAGTGAATAATCAAAGCTGGAATCCCGATACATCTTTGAAGCAACAACATAATATGTCCCTGGCTTTGTTCTATAATTCTCACTATTTCTGATATATAATGTTGCACTGCTCTGCCCCTCATATATATATCCCCATGTAACCGGGTGCTTTTTATCATTAGCTTTGTATACTTGCACACACATAGTATCTTTAGAAGAACAACTATTTCCCTTTTTGACTTTTAATTTTACTAATTCCTCTTTCGCTATTTTCAATTTATAATATTGTTTTTTGTTTACCAGCGTGTCAAATCCAAAAATACCATTCTTTTTCAAACCCTTTTTTAAAGCAGCCGCCTTAGAAAATGAATTTCCTCCTTGATTTTCTTTTTTAGTGAACGAGTAACTTAACTGAATCGTATTATGTGAATAATTAGAAATACTCAAAACATAATTATCAGGGTTTTTCACATAAAATACCGCATTTGGTTTTTCTGCTTTGACATCTTTAACGCTTTTATAGTCACTTTCCAAACCAACTGTTACTTTATTCTTCTTAGTTAAGCCGTTTATTATTACCTTTATTTCACCTGCCTCTTTTACCGGAATAGTATAAAATCTATAGCTAACAGGCGAAATTTCTGCCACAAACCATGCACCGCTAGCTGCTTTTGCAGCCTGACTAAATCCAGATACCGCCAACGTTTCTTGATACTGTCCTTCTGCATAAACATTCATTGTATTTATTGACATAAAAAATATCAACATTAAACTTATCAAACATTTTCTTATTCTCTTATGCATTTTTTCACCCTCTTCTACTTTCGTGTTGCGTATTTTGCTCCCTTAATGTCTTTTGCCGTTGGTTTTGCATTGTCCTTGATATTAATTCCATACATTAATTTATCCTCATTTCTTTTTTCATACAAATCCAATAATCCAAACGTATGCCCGATTTCATGAGCGGCTACCGATTTATTTCTGGCTGTTGTTTGACTATCCATTTTGAGTGTATTAAATTTTATCTTAAATTTCTTTATTTTTCCAGACTTATAATCTGGTGTGCATTGTGCATATGCAAGTATAGTCGTATCACTCTGCCGATAAGTCGTCACTTTATTGACAGATGATTTACTTCTCTTTAATGTTATAACACCACAGTTTTTCCATGCTTTCGCTCCATATGTCATGTAACTTTTATATTTTTTATTAAGCGCTGAATCGTCAAATGTATTTGTCTTCTTCCTTAATTGTTCGGTCGAAACCATATATCCTGCTTTTTCACTTCCATACGCAACCATAGTTGCAAAAACGGTTGTTCCAGACAAAACAGCAAGCAGACAAAGAACCAGACACCCACTTATTATACTTTTTACAGCCTTTGGCATTTTATTGTACCTCCTCTATATAGTCAACCAAATCTGATTTATTTAAAATTTCTGAATTATATGGTAGTTCCGCCTCCTTACGGCTTACTTCACTGTTCCAACTCTTTGCCGAATCATAAATATCTATTACGTCTTCATCCGCGGTAGGCTCTCCTGTCAGCAATGTTTCAACCGCCTGATTGCCCGAAACAAAATATTCCTTTAAAACCCAATAAGAATTATCATTATCATCTAATGACACTGTATTTCTCAAGACTAAAATATACCTTTCGCCCTCCTCAAACAGTGGGTTATCACTTACAGGCATCTTTTTTGTTCCATCTTGCAAAACATTAATTTCCTCCGGCAGTTCTCCTTTATATGTCTCAACCACACTGGCTCTATGAAGCGTCTGCGGAATCCCATTGTCAAATTCTTCAACTACTCCTTTAATTTTTACTTCTGCAACTACATCTGCCTCTTCAATGCTTTCATCTAAAGCATATCTCTCCCTTGATGCACAGATAGCACTCCGTAAATTTTCCTTATCTTTTGCGCAAAGATACGCCCTAGTTCCCATTACACTTGATACAATAGTAAACACTATTACTGCTGCTAATATTATTTTTTTCCTCATCTGCGTCTCCTTCCTGTCTTACCTCACTAAAATGAACCGTTCACACTGCGCTCTATCTCCAAAACTTTCGCAGCCAATACCAGATAAAGCCTTTGGATGGCAACAACATTATTTTCACCCCCTCTTCTCCATCATATGACGCATACCCCCCGTTTTGCAAGAAAAAAGGAACGAACGGTTAATTTTCGGAACGAACGGTCGTTGGGAAACTCTCAACTATAAATGAAACAGAATCCGAGCCACAAATTCATTTTCTGTACTTTCAAACAAAAGCTCTCCATGATTCTTATGAATTGCATCCTTCATATTCAGAATGCCATACCCATGATTTTTACTGTCTTTTTTGGAAGTAACCTCTCCCAGCTTCCCTACATCCACCAAATGTTCGCATGAATTTGCCATCTCTATTACAAGTTCATCCTCTAAGCGACGAATTTCCAAATGGATATAGCGCCGTTCTTCTTCAACCTCCATACATGCCTCTATGCTATTGGACAGCAGATTTGAAAATATCGTACATAAATCAAAATCCCCGATTGGCAGATACTGGGGCAGGGCTCCTTCCACATCCCATCGAATCTTCTGCTCCTCCATCTCCGACTGTGCTTGGAACAAGACGGTGTCTACAAGCTCATGGTTGACAGATATCATTTTCTTGATTGCCTGTTCCATATGCGACTGCATTTCTCCCAAATAAGTTTGGGCTTTTTGGTATTCACCGTTTTCGAGATAATAGCTTAAAATATTCATGTGATTTTGTATATCGTGGCGTATCTTACGCGTTTCCTTTGCGTTATCCCGTACAGTTTTCACATAATCCCTGGAAATTTGCAGATACTGTTCCTTCAGGCTGCTTTCTTCCTTGTATCTTTTCCTGAAAATATCCAATACTACGCTGCCAATGCCTAAAGCATAGAACATGATACTGACAATTATCATACATACGGCAATCGCATTTGCAAATTTGACATCAGCATATCCTGCACTGATTTCTTCTACAAAAGCCTGTACACAAGATGAAGTAAACACACATACGCTGCCAAGCAAAAAATATCCTGTAGACAGATCCCTCATAATTTCCTTGTAGCCTGTTATTTTGCTCCTCAAGCTATGCGCCACAATTCCCATTGCCATAATTGTAAGTATCCCCCGCGTAAAATGATATACAACATAACCCTCCCAGACTTTTACTGAATTACCAGAAATTACAGAGAACAGCAGATTTATACAGAGATATGGCAATCCCAGATACATTACACTGCATATGTAAATCGCCAACCGCCGAACCCACTTTCCCTCTGTCACAGACAGGCAGACAGCTGGCGAAAGCAGCAAACCAAGTGTTAAAAGAAAAGCATCATTATACTCCTTCCAATCACCTCCCACACAGAATCCTACGAGTAATAATACCCCCAGGACAAGAGACAACTTTTTTTTCGTAACGGGAACACAAAAAACTCCGCACATCATGACTACATCTTCCAACACTCCCATCAAGTTTAATAAGGCATTAATTACAATATCTCCCATAACTCCCCTACCTCGCCTTGCGAATAATATATTTCAGATAGGCGTCCTTCAATTCCTTCGCCTTCCTTCTGCTTACCGGAATGCTCTCCCCATTTTTCAGCCGAATACTCTGGTTCGCATCCGAAATATTGCCCAGGTTGACGAGATAACTCTTATGGCAGCGGAAAAATGATTTCTGTCCTAACATTTCTTCCAACTGCTGTAAACTCATGTCACAAAAAGTTTCTCCTTCTCTGCCAACCACATGGCTGTATTTCTTTTCCGAAGCAAAATAATAAATATCTTTCTGCCTTAGTGCCATTTCTCCCTGGACGCCCTTTAACACAAGGATTTTGTCTTCCTCAATATCCTCTATTACACGCGCCAGATATTTTTCCAGCTTCTGTGCATCCAGCGGCTTTTCCAGGAACCCGTAGACATTCTTTCCGAACGCCTCCGGCATCCCCTCCACATGGCCTGTTACAAAAATGATTCTGATTTCTTCCTCTGCCTGAAGGTAGTCTTTCAACTCAATACCCGAGACCCCTTCCATCTCTATATCCAAAAACAAAAGATTAATCTCTTCCCCTCTGTCCAGAAAGTCCGCTCCTGACTCATATTCCCACAATTCATAGTGCAGCCCTTTTTCTTTGAAATATTGTTCTAACAGGTTTTTTATCTGCTCTCTGCATTGTTTCTCATCATCACAAATACCAACGCTTATCATTTTTCCCCGCTCCTCGTAATTCGTACATTAGACTTATATATCTTAAATTGTTATAAAACACCCTTATATGGCATAAATCCCCGGCGTCCGATGTATCTGGCTGCCGGGGATTCATCCCATGATAATCTACGATTTATTTTATTTCTTGGCAAATTTCACTTTAAACACATACCACAGCGCGCCTGTGATGCATACGGAAGAGTATCCGCCGCAGATGATACCTGCCATCAACGGAAGCGCAAATTCGCGGATGGAGCTGACGCCCAGGATAAACAGCACAAATACCATGATGAAGGTCGTCAATGAAGTATTGATACTTCTGGTAAGCGTCTGGGTGATGCTTCGGTTGGCAACTTCCATATAGCCCTCCGCATCTTTCTTCTTCACAGTGCCCAAATTCTCGCGGATACGGTCAAAGATAACAATTGTAGCGTTGATAGAGTAACCCACGATCGTCAGCATACATGCGATAAAGGTATTTCCCACAGAAATCCTGGCAACCGCGTAGAATGCAAGAACTACAAGCACGTCATGGACTAACGCTATAACCGCGCTGCCCGCAAAACGGATATCCTTAAAGCGGAACCAAATGTAAATCAACATACAGATTGTCGCAATAATCACCGCCCACACCGCATCGGATCTCATTTCCGAGCTGATCGTCGAGCTGATATTCTCAGCAATAATTCCCTTTTCGTCTACACCAAATTTATCGGCCAATGCCTGATTCAAAGCTTCACGTTCCTGAAGCTCTAAAGAACGCGTCTTGATAACAACCTGGTTGCTTCCCTCAATCTTCTGCGTCTGCGTATTGGGATCATTCGTCACCTTCTCAACCACCGGCACAATCTTCTGGTCTATCTCATCAATGGTGTAATCCTCGTTGAACGTTACTGTGGTGGAAGTACCTCCCACAAAATCCAAACTGTAATTAAGAATATTGTTGCCCTGGCCTCCGTTGATTCCCATTCCCACGAATCCGCCTACAATCAGTACTGCGGAAATAGCGAAGAAAATCGCCTTCTTGCCGAGGAAATTGATGGTCTTCATATCCTTTGCCTTGCCATAGAATTTCTCGTCCTGCAGCCCTAAGGCATAGAAACATTTCATCAGCCAGCGGGTTACAACCAAGGCTGTAAACATGGAAAGCACGATACCAATTCCCAATGTATAAGCAAATCCTTTTACCGGACCGGAGCCGCGCATTCCCAAAACAATTGCTGCAATCAAGGTTGTGATATTGCCGTCCACAATAGCGGACAACGCTTTTTCGTAACCAATCTTAATCGCTGCGTTGACTGTCTTGCCCGCCGCGATCTCCTCACGGATACGCGCAAATATAATGACGTTGGCGTCGACCGCCATACCGATGGATAAGATGATACCTGCTATACCGGGCAGCGTCAGCGTAATGTCAAAAATCCACAATGCATACACTGTCAGAGCTGAATATAATACCAATGCCAGGCTGGCTGTAAATCCGGGCAAACGATACACAATCATCATAAAGATCATGACCAGTATCAGACCGATAGCCGCCGCCATCAAACTGGTAGAAATTGCTTCCTCCCCGAGCTGCGCGCCTACAACCTTAGAATTCAATTCTTCAAGTTCCAGAGACAGCGAACCGATACGTATCGTGGAAGCTAAGTTCTCTGCCGCCTCAAGGCTCTCCATTCCTTCAATCTGTGCATGTCCGCCGCTGATTGCCGCGTTGACGCTCGGTGCACTGATAATCTCACCGTCATAGACAATCGGCATTGTCTTGCCTACATTGGCTGCCGTCGCTTCCTCAAACTTGACGGCGCCTTCGTCCGTCAATGTCAATTCCACAATATACTCTGTCTGGCCCGTTGTCTGGTTCTTGTACGGAACGCCTTTGGCGCTCTGAATATCAGTACCGCTTACCAGAACGTTTCCATCCTCATCCTGGAATTCCATAGAACCCGGCTTACCCAATTCCTCCAAAATGGAGTTTGCATCAGAAACGCCCGGAATCTCAATGTTGATACGGTCGCCGCCCTCTTGGTAAACGCTGGCTTCCGTACTGTAGCCCTCCACACGTTTCTGCAGCTTGTAGATGGTGTCCGCCATATCTTCACTGGACGGATTATCCTCCACTGCTCTGTAGGTGATACTGACACCGCCCGCAAGGTCGAGTCCCAGCTTAATATTACGGTTCTCTCCTACACCAACCGTTGAGATAATAGTTCCGGCGTACCAGGACATCCCTGCCATAATCACCAAAATTAAAACCAGTATCCCCGCTGCTTTTCCTTTTTTCATGATCTTCCTCTCCTGTCTTTTCTTACCGGTATGTACGACCCTTTCAAGAGTGTTCCCGGGTTTAATTTCTATTTATAAAATGCTTCATGCACTTAACACTGCACCACATTTATCATAAGCGCCAAAGTGCAACAGAGGCCGGCTTTCCTTACACGTCTTCAGCCAATGCCGCTTTCATCATAATCGCGCACTCAATCCGCTTCTTTTGCAGTTCACAGCCAATATCGTAAGCATCTGTAATGCTGCCGTGGAAATTGTATGAATTCGCAGCACATCCGCCGCTGCAATAAAATTTTGCAAAACAATTTCTGCATTTTTCTTTCGCATATACGTTACAGGACTTGAATTCATCGCGTATCTGTGTATTCTTGATCCCCTCCGTGACATTTCCCATAAGAAACTCTTCATTTCCCACAAACTGATGGCAGGGATAAAAATCACCCCAGGGAGTCACCGCCAGATACTCCGTACCGGAACCACAGCCCGAAAGACGCTTTGCCACACAGGGCCCTCCCTCTAAATCTATCATAAAATGAAAGAAATTGAAAGCCTTTCCTTCTCTATTGCGTTTAATCATCTCTACTGCAAGCTTGTCATATTCATCAAACAGCTGTGGAAGGTCTTCTTCACGCAGTGCATATTCCTCTTCTGGCTGCGCCACCACCGGCTCCACGGAAATCTGTTGAAATCCCAAATCTGCCAAATGCAGCACATCCTCAGAGAAATCCAGGTTATTATGGGTAAATGTCCCCCGCACGTAATATCTGTCCTGGTTTCTGCTCTTTGCAAGTTTCTGGAACTTGGGGACAATCAACTCATAACTGCCCGCTCCCTTGCGAAACGGCCGCATTCTGTCATTCACTTCTTTCCTTCCGTCAATGCTCAGAACGACGTTTGCCATTTCCCGGTTGGCAAATTCCATAACTTCATCATTTAACAATACGCCGTTGGTGGTGAGCGTAAAACGGAACTTCTTATCGTGAAGCTTCTCCTGCTCTCTGCCGTATGATACAAGCTGTTTTACAACATCGAAATTCATAAGCGGCTCGCCGCCAAAGAAATCTACTTCCAAGTTCCGGCGTTTCCCTGAGTTGGCAATCAGGAAATCCAATGCGGCTTTACCCACCTCAAAGGACATCAGCGCCCTTCTCCCATGGTATTCCCCTTCTTCTGCAAAACAGTAACGGCAGGCAAGGTTACAGTCGTGGGCAATATGCAGACACAATGCTTTTACTACTGTGGGCCTGTCCTTAAACTGCTCCATGTAGTTCTCATACTCGTCCACGGAAAACAGCTCATTCCTTGCCGCAAGCCCGCAGACCTCCTCGTAGCTCTCTATTATCTCTGCTTCTGGATATGTCCCTTTCAGGCTGCTTATAATCCCTTCTTTGGTATTAGATTCAAACAGTGAAATCACGTCATAGGTGACGTCGTCCACTACATGCACCGCACCGCTGTTCACGTCCAAAACAAGGTTATAGCCGTTGTTCTTATACTGGTGAACCACGTTGATTCCTCTCTTTCTATTTTCAGTTTATATCAGTCCAAGGCATAACATTCCCACTCTGATATAACGCACAAATGACCGCTCGTCTTGCGAACGGTCCTTGTAATGATATAAATTATTGTCAGGAATTACTTATTCTCACAGCTCTGATTGCCGACGGTACAGCTTGTCTTGCATGCAGACTGGCAAGATGTCTGGCACTCGCCGCAGCCGCCTTTCTTAACAGTGCTCTGTAACTTTCTTGTATTTAATGTCTTTACGTGTTTCATGATTGTTCTTCCTTTCTTATATTTTGCGATTAGAATCAGTATACCATACTTCTTCCCATATGCAAAGTATTTTTTATTTTTCCAGATTCAGCCAACCGTAAAAAATATTACTGCCTACCGGTTTGATTATCTACCTTACAGACTAATATCCAATTCCACGGGGCAATGATCCGAACCCAGTACATCCGTATGGATTTTGGCGTCCTCCAGCTTGTCCTGCAAATCCGCAGACACCACAAAATAATCAATCCGCCATCCGGCATTTTTCTCCCTCGCTTTAAAGCGGTAAGACCACCAGGAATAAATTTGCTCCGCATCCGGGTAAAAATAACGGAATGTGTCGATATACCCATGACTGAGTATCGCAGAAAATTTCTCGCGCTCCTCGTCCGTAAATCCCGCATTCTTGCGGTTGGTCTTCGGATTTTTCAAATCAATTTCCTGGTGCGCCACATTGAGGTCCCCACAGAAGATCACCGGTTTTTTTGCTTTCAACCCGTCTAAATAATTTAAAAACGCTTCCTCCCACTCCATACGATAGGGAAGCCTGGCAAGCTCATTCTGGGAATTCGGCGTATAGCAAGTCACCAGGTAATATCCTTCATATTCCAGTGTAATCACACGTCCCTCCTGATCATGTTCTTCCACACCGATTCCGTCAGCCACTGACAAAGGTTCATGCTTCGTAAAAATTGCCGTACCGGAATAGCCTTTTTTCTGGGCATAATTCCAGTAATCATAATATCCTTTGGGCAAATCCAGAGATATCTGTCCCTCCTGAAGCTTTGTCTCCTGTATGCAGAAGAAATCTGCATCCGCTTCCCGAAAAAAATCAAGGAAGCCTTTTTGCACGCAGGCGCGCAGGCCGTTTACATTCCATGAGATTAATTTCATTCTATAGGTACTCCTTTCACTTTCTGGTTTTATTTGCTGCTCTGATACTTCAATGTCCTAATATACTGCAAGCCATCGCAGGGCGCTTTCTATCCCTATTCTTATAATAATCTATCACGAATCTATAAAAAATACTCTTCAAATATATCAGAAGATAAATACGAACGCATATCTTTTATATTGTACCACAAATACAATCTTTTTTCCAAATCTTTCGCAAATCAGAAAATTGCACTTATGATTATAAGCATGGTTTGAAAAATGAAATCACTCTAAAAGTTCCGATTGATTTAGCCGGGATTTCAGGGTATAATGGCATTGAGGCCATATCCCTTTGGGGAATGGCTTTTGCGTTTGCTGCTTTTTTTGTTTTCAGAAAAGAACTTTATTGTGAAAGAATGATGTGAGATGAAGAACGGTAAAGGCAAGGCAGCAAAAAGCCAGGGGTGCAAAGTGATATCTAAAAGAGTAAGGAAGGATACTTAGAAAGATGCTGGATATATTAATTGTAGAAGACAACAAAGAAATAGGTATTTTGCTATGTGATTTTTTGCGTAAGGAGAATTACACGGTTAGCGTAGCCCAGACCGGTGAAAAGGCTTTGGAATTGTATGAAAAATATGGAGCCAGAGTGATTGTGTTGGATATTATGCTTCCCGGAATAAATGGGTTTGCGGTTTGTTCTAAGATCAGGGAGACTTCCAATACCCATATTTTAATTGCCAGCGCCAGGGTGGAAAAGAATGATAAATTAAAAGGCTTAAATCTTGGCGCAGATGATTACATTGAGAAACCTTATGATTTAGATATTTTAATTGCCAAGATTAAAGGCATTTTTAAAAGAAAATATGGCCAGGCGGAGATTGTAGAAGGGAATATCCGATTGAATACCGTGCAACAGACAGTATATGTAAATGGGCAGAAAAAAGAAGTTACCGAAAAGGAGTTTGAACTGTTAAAGCTGCTCATCGAGAATAAAAATGTAACTATGAAGAAGGAGTATTTGTTCAATACTGTTTGGGGAAGCGACAGTGATTCGGAAATTCAGACACTGACAGTACATATTAAGCGGCTTAGGGAAAAAACAGAAGAAGAACCGGGAAAGCCCAGGCATATTATTACAGAGTGGGGAGTTGGGTATCGGTTTGAGTAGGTTTAAAATTTTTATACTTTTGATTGCCATTGTTGAGATATTGCTTATACTGTCAGCTAATATACTGTATTTTTATCAAAACAATGACAGTGACGGAAAATTATATCTCGTGGAAGCAAGGCGCTTGATAAAAGAGATAGAAGAACAAAAACCAGAGGCTTCCGAAATAGAAGCAATGAATTTCGATAAGTATGAGACGATAGCAGGAATCAGAGAGTTTGTTGCCAAAGAAGCCTGTGATAACGATTATTTAGTGGAAGAAATAGCTGGTAAACTGTATCGGATAGAATATGCAGCGGGAAGAAGTTCACAATTACCTTTGTATATAAATTTCTCGTTGCTGGGTATGATGATTGTGACAATTATTGTGCTCGTATATGTGTATCATAAAATCTTAAAGCCTTTTCAGGATATGAGTAATTTATCTTACGAGCTGGCGAAAGGGAATTTGTCCATGCCTATAAAAGAAGAAAAAAGTAAGCTGTTTGGGCGTTTCCTGTGGGGAATGGACATGCTTCGCGAAAAGCTGGAGGAAACAAAAGAGAAAGAACTTGAATTTCTAAAGGAGCGGAAGACTTTGATTCTTTCTTTGTCCCATGATATCAAAACGCCGCTCTCTTCCATTGAATTGTATTCCAAAGCGTTGTCGGAGGATTTGTATGACACACAGGAGAGAAGGGACGAAACTTTGCAGGGCATTGCAAGGAATGTGAAAGAAATAAAGGGGTACGTAAATGAAATTGTAACTGCCTCCAGGGAGGATTTTCTGAATTTGGAAGTGCATATGGGAGAATATTACATTTCAGAAGTTATAAAAGCCACAGAAAGTTATTACAAGGATAAGTTGTCTGTAATTCACACTGAATTTCAAGTGGATGAAATTTCCGAATGTCTCGTCAAAGGGGATAAGAACCGTATGGCTGAGGTTCTGCAAAATGTTATGGAAAATGCTATCAAGTATGGTGATGGTAAGCGTATCCGCATTTCGTTTGGGGAGGAGGAGGACTGTAAATTAATACAGATCGAGAACTCGGGATGCAATCTGAAAAACGAGGAACTTCCAAATCTTTTCGATTCCTTTTACCGTGGAAGCAATAGTACCGGTATGAAAGGAAGCGGTCTGGGACTTTATATTTGCAAAACACTGATGCGTAAAATGGACGGCGACATCTTTGCCGGGATGAATGAAGATGTTTTTTGTGTGACGATAGTAGCTAGAAAGTCATAACGGGTATGAAAACTTCAGGGTTAGATTAAATGGCTCTGAAGTTTTGTAATTAATGATTAGTTCATAATTTTGGTGTTAATATATCTCTTGCAGAAGCAAATCAGAAGCAAGAGGGAGGCAAAAGAATGTATTTAAGCATACTAAAAAAAGACTTGAAACGAAAAAGGGCAATGAATATTATTCTTCTATCATTTATGATTCTTGCCACAATGTTTGTATCGTCAAGTGTAAACAATATCATTAATGTTACCACGGCGCTGGACAGTTATTTTGAAATGGCAAATGCGCCTGATTATTTTGCGGCTGCCATGAATAAAAATTCTGCCCTTGACATTGATGAAACGTTAAACCAGGCAAGCGCAGTAGACCACTATGCAACAGAGAACGTATTGGTTTTATCGCCCGAGAATTTTATCTATGAGGATGGGGATATCGTTGTCGATGGTACGAATCTGATTCAAAGCGACATTTGTATGAATTATTTTCTTTCCGATGGCAGTACCCTCGAAACGGTCAGGCAGGGCGAGTTTTATATGCAGGAGGGCGAGGCGGACGCGCTCGGGGTTGATGTGGGCGACAAGCTTACCATAGAATTAAATGGTGTGCGCCGTGAATTTGTTCTTGCGGATAAAATAAAGGATGCGCTTTTGGGTTCACAGCAGGTAACATTTTACCGCTATATCATAAGTAAGGAGGATTTTGAGAGTTTTCTTTCCGCAGAAAACACGGAAAGATATTACGGCGGTAAGCTTGTTTACATCTATTCTTCCGATATGGAAACGGCCCTGCCACAGATCAAACCGCTTGTAGAGAACAGCCTTCTTACACTGGACAGAGCCCTTATGAAATTCTTATATGTTTTTGATATGATCGTGGTAGGTATTCTGCTTATAATAAGCATTATTCTTATAATGATAGCGTTTGTAGTTTTACGTTTTACCATTTCCTTTACACTTTCCGAGGAATTCCGTGAAATCGGAGTCATGAAGGCGATTGGCATCGGCAATTTCAAAATCCGGGGCTTATACCTTGTGAAATATATAGGACTTTCTGTAATCGGTGCGGCGGTTGGTCTTGCCCTGAGCTTCCCCTTCGGTAAAATGCTTATGGGCGTTTCTTCGCAGAACATGATTGTCGGAAATCAGAGTCCGGTTTTGGTAAACATTGTTTGTGCTGTTCTCGTCGTCGCAGTAATTATATGGTTCTGCTATGGCTGTACAGGCAGGGTGAAGAAATTAACGCCCATTGACGCGATCAGAAACGGTCAGACAGGGGAGCGTTTCCGCAAAAAGAGCCTTATGAGTCTGGGGAAATCCAGGCTTCCGATGGCGCCCTTCCTTGCACTGAATGACATTGTAAGCAGCCCCAGGCGTTACGGCATTATCTCACTTACATTCTTCTTATGTCTGTCTCTTTTGCTGATACTTTCAGCAACGGTTTCTACCATAAACAGCGGCAGTCTCGCCGCATCACTTGGATGGGCGGACTGCGATATCTATCTGGACAGTAAAATCATTGCGGAATGTATGATGGAAGACGGACACGAAAAGCTTGAAAAGCACCTTGACGAAATGGAACAGACTCTTGCGGAACATGGCATTCCCGCAAAATGCTATCAGGAAATGATGTTTATCCTGCCCGTCTCTTTCGGAGAAAACGAGGACAATAATATCTGTATCTTTCAAGGCACAGGCTCCACAATGGATATGTACGAATACACGGCAGGAACAGCGCCACAGGGTACCGATGAAATCGCGATAACACGGATTGCCGCGGATAAGCTGAACGCAACTATTGGTGATACCGTTACGATTAAAACTATTGACGGAGATAAGGAATATATCATTTCGGCGTTTTTCCAGTCTATGAATATGATGGGCAGCGGTATCAGGCTTCACACCGATGCGTACATCAATTACGTTCAGGCAGGAAGCGGCGGCAATACGCAGATCACCTTTACGGATCATCCTGACAGCAGGGAAATTGAACGTAGAATGGAAGAAATTCAGAGGATTTTTCCCGATTATGGAAATATAAGAACCTGCGCTGAAGCAGTAGCGGATATGGTCGGTATCGCGGGAACTCTTGATGCAGTAAAATCCCTTGTAGCCGTTCTCACAATCGTATTAGCCGCACTCATAACCGTACTTATGGAGCGTTCTTTTATCGCAAAGGAGCAGGGCGAAATCGCACTCATGAAAGCCGTGGGCACACGAAACGGAAAAATCTATGCATACCACGCATTGCGATTTATATTTGTGGGAATGATTGCAGTAATTATGGGGGAAATTTTTGCAATACCGCTTACTCACTTATGTTTTGATCCGCTTTTTAAAATGGCGGGTATGGAGCTTGCGGTTGACTACGTGATCAATCCTGTTGAAATGTATCTGCTCTTCCCTGTAATCATTCTTGTCACAACAACCGTAAGTGCATTCCTGACCTCGCTTTATACAAGAAAAATCAAGTCCTCTGATACTGCTAACATTGAATAAGAAAGGAAACTATTATGAATACTTTAGAAGTAAAAGACCTCTGCAAAACATATATCGTAAACAAACGCCAGAACAACGTTTTGAGAAATATAAACTTTACCGTTTCCGAAGGCGAAATGGTAGCCGTTATGGGACCGTCAGGCTCGGGAAAATCAACGCTTTTGTATGCCGTTTCGGGCATGGATTCCATCACCGCAGGCGAGGCAGAATTCTGTGGAAAGAACATTGCAAAAATGGGTGGAAGGGAGCTTGCAGACTTACGTCTTGATGAAATGGGCTTTATCTTTCAGCAGATGTATATGTTGAAAAATCTGACCGTGCTCGACAATATTATTCTTCCTGCGATGCAGTCTAAAAAGAATACCGAGACACGTAAGGAAACGATCAAGCGTGGACAGGACTTAATGCGTAAGCTGGGTATTATTGACATCGCTGGTAATGACATCAATGAAGTTTCGGGAGGGCAGCTTCAGAGAGCCTGCATCTGTAGAAGCATGATTAATATGCCAAGGGTTTTATTTGCGGACGAACCTACGGGAGCTTTGAACAGAACCGCGTCAAATGAGGTCATGGAGGAACTGGTGAAGTTAAACGAAGAAGGAACAACGATTATGATGGTAACCCATGATGCAAAAGTAGCCGCAAAGTGTTCCAGAGTGCTGTATATTGTAGACGGCAACATTAAGGGCGAGTATATAAGTCCGAAAGACTTGGAGTTCAAAGAGAGGGACAGGGAGCGATTATTAAATAACTGGCTGTTGGAACTGGGATGGTAAGTATATTTTACCATCCCAATTCCACTCCTTGCGCCCTGTCCGCGCCGCCTTTATCGCTGCCCCAAAAGCCTTGAAGTCG
>CAJURU010000023.1:11827-54861 GCA_910588845.1 uncultured Lachnospiraceae bacterium | reverse complement strand
TATACAACAGAAAGTCCTGTACGGCATTTTTTATTAAAAAGTTGTAAACTGGTGTCATATTTACAAAACTTGAAAAAAATCCTGAGAAATTTGCCGGAGGCCTAATTTATAAGAATTATTTGTAAATGACCTTTTGAAGAGATACTGGGTAACAAGTATCTCTTTTATGATAGGGTAGGGATTTGTAAGGGAAATGTTAATCTATTAGATGTCCAAGCTAACAGAACATTTGCTGAAAGATAATCTGCATGTTTTAGAATTATCAATGAAATTGGAGAAAAGATCGCAAGTATTGATTTAAGTGTCAGGCGAACCGATTTTGCAGATATTGTATTTCATAAATATACAGCGGAAGGACAATCCATGGCTTAGTCGTGCAGCGTTGTCATTGGCAGAGGCTATTCGGCTGACAGCAAGCAAACCATTGGATATCGAGTTTACGGAACTGGTTGCAGGTTACGTGTCTGAAACATTACCGGAATCAGTACGTGCATGGCCTTTTAGACCGTGTTGCTGCTCTTGTATTTACAAAACAGAATGGGGAAGATGGTATAGAGGTCAGAGTTCATGATGAAGATGTATGGCTGACACAAAAGAGCATGGTTCAGATTTTCGACTGTCCAACTGATAATATCAGCTTACATTTGAAAAATATAAGATGGAATTTAGGGCGAAAGCTGTTTTTTCATACCTTTCGCCCCTCATTATCATAGAAAATCTGCTTTTACAGACTTTTCTTCATAGTCTCCGCTTTATCTGAGGGACAGCCCCCCGGGGGAGGTTAATTGCCCCTCATTGATCATAGTTTTCAATATAATAAACCCATTCCTCATAGATCTTTTTTTTGGATTTGTGAAAACATTCTTCATAATTTTCTGTTTCAATAAGTTTTAACACCTTATCCCAGCCATATGTCGCATCCAGATATTCGATGTATGTATGTGCGAATGTATAACCGCCGCAATTGGAAAAGGTAAGTGGATTATCTGAAATGGTGTCATTGTATGTTGGTATGGTAAGATACTCTAATTGCGCCTTACAAAATGGTTCTCCATTACTCAGATACAATGCCACCCCTTCGGTAAGCCACAAATCTACATTTTCGTTAATCACACTGACGTATGCATGTATGATTTCATGTAATACGGCATATTTATTATTGTCATAATCATGTACTTCTCCTGGGTTCGCTGGAGATGTCAATATAACATTTGTTCCAATGTTATCGCCAATATACCAATCGAGCCCTAATAACGGCGCTATAAAACCATACTTTTTTGTTTGCATTGTAGCTTGATAATCATAAATATAGACATTAACATCTTGCTTTTCACAGAAGCCTAACTTTTCAGCAATGGAAGCCGTTTGGGCATTAGCATATGTAAAAACATCCTTGGCCGCGTCTTTTTCCGTTTCATAGTATACATTTAACCAATCGCCGCTTAACACATGCATATCTGGGGTCTTTAAATTCCAGGTTGGAATAAAGTTGATCATCATCCCAACCAGCAAAGGGCCTGCGCCGACTAGAAAAATAGAAATCCATTTTTTTACTTTTGTCCTCATATAAAAACTCCTTTTGATTTGTTTTTTTTAATCTACAAAATCAAGGTGCAAAAAGGAAGTTACGATAGTCATTTCTTTCTATGACTTTAGTCATGTTCTTTCACAAATCTGTTATATTTTATTATTAGAGCGTTTCTTTCTTTGGTTCCAAGCTTTTAATTGCCTCCATTCCTGTAAACGGCTCTATCCATGGCTGGTGTAAATATACGCCTGTAATCATATGCGCTATGATAATCATTATAACACATAGGATGTGCCTGCCATAATTGCCGTTGACGTCACAATGAGGTATTTCATTCAATCATGATAAAAATGAAGCTTTAATAGCCATTCCATGCGTGTGATAAAATATCTTTTAATACTAACATAGCGTCTAAATCATGATAGCCGTACGCGGTTTTGAGGCTGTCAAGCAATTCCATTATTTTCATGATATATTCGTTAATATCAACTTTTTCTTGATAAGTCGTTAATACGGGGTATTTCTTGCCCCATACGCTGGTCCAGTCGATTTTTTGTTCCGTTTTTTCGCTTGTATTTTCGATAATCTGCTCAATCTCTTTTACATCAATGTCAAACTCTATCAACTCGTCTAACGTCACATGATACAGATTGGATAAACGTTTAGATTGCCGTATATCTGGCAATGTTTCATTAAGCTCCCATTTTGAGATTGTCTGTCTGCTTACGCCCAGTTTTTCAGCAACTTCTTCTTGGGACAACCCGCTTTTTTTCGTGCATGAAATAGACTATTTCCTAAACTCATAATGATTTCTTCCTGTGTTTTGGTTTTATAAATTATAAACGATATACGGTTAAAAATCTACCAAAGAAAAATTGCAATTTTGCCCGTTTTTTTAACATTTTGCATTAGAACTTGGAGACATACCGATGAATTGGCGCGGCGTTATCTTTCTGGATGCTCCGCAGGCGGAAAAGCAAGTACTGATGGAACGAAGGCAAGCCCTGGGGTGATTTTTATCGAACATTTTACAACAGTGCATCAGTATTTTACATGAAATGGGTTGTTTTGATATTTTAGGTAGACTATAATGTTGTGTAAATCGAAATATGCGGAGGTAGGAAATAGTGGAACTTGTAAAACTGACACACGAAAATATTGAACAGGAACATATCTGTTGTGCTATATCCAATAATAAAGATATACAGGTTGTGTCAAAAAAGAACTGGCTGCGGGAACGGCTGGACGAGGGACTTGTATTCTTAAAAGGGAATGTCCGGGGGAAATGCTTTATTGAATATCTTCCTGCGGAATACGCGTGGACGCCCATAGAGGCGGATGGCTATATGTACATAGACTGCCTGTGGGTGTCCGGGCAGTTCAAAGGGCATGGATACTCGAATCTTCTGCTGGATGCATGTATAGAGGACAGTAAAGAGAAGGGGAAAAAGGGGCTTGTAATCCTGTCTTCCAAAAAGAAAAGAGGATTTCTCTCTGATCCCAAATATATGGGTTATAAGGGATTTAAGGTGGCGGATACAGCAGAGCCTTATTTTGAGCTGATGTATCTGCCCTTTGCGGAAGATGCCAGGCTTCCCCGCTTTGGGGACACGGTGCATGAGCATAAAGACATGCCAAAAGGATTTGTGCTGTATTACACAAATCAATGCCCTTTTACAGCGAAGTATGTGCCGTTACTGGAACAGATGGCAAAGGCCCGCAACGCGGTATTTCGATCCGTTCATATTCAGACCAGGGAGGACGCACAGCATGCGCCTTCGCCGTTTACAACCTTCTCTCTTTTTTATGACAGTCAGCTTGTGACCCATGAAATTCTGTCAGAAAAGAAGTTTGACAAAATTTTAGCGGATAAGGGACTGTAAACTGGATATAGGATTATCGCACGAACATAAATTGCAAGCTATAGATTCGTGCGACAGCCTGTCTTTTTCAGCTGACACTGCCCGGCGGTTGGAGGTTCAGCGCTGAACATCCCACAGCGTTTGCAAGGCATCTCGCGGCAAATGAATGAATCTGCTTCTTCCTATAGCCGAAACAGAAAACGACAGCTATTTGTAAACAGCGCTGTCCGACAATAGGAAATCAAAGGAGGAAGACTTATGGCAATGAAGATTTATGGAAACTATGATTATTCCCAAACCAATTATGCAGAGAAGGTGAAGGAAAAACAGGCCGCCGAGCAGACCCAAAGGGCAACAGAAGCAGAAAAGGCTGCAAATGCAAAAGAATCAAGTGATTTGCCCGAACCCCGGGATGAATATATCAGCGGTGAAAAACTGGGGAAAAAACCTAACGGGCTGTACCGGGTAGGACAGGATGAGAATGGCAACCGCAAAATCTTTTATGATGATCCGAATAAGGCTGAACGTGCGGATGGAAAGGAAGAGCCAAAACCAGAGATATGTGCCGGCAATACCGATAAGGTAGATCAGGAAATCAGAAAACTAAAAGAGAAAAAGCAGCAGTTAGAGCAGCAAATCCAGTCAGCTTCCGGGGATGAAAAGAAAATCCGGGAGCTGGAGAAAAAACTGGCGCAAGTAGAGCAGGAATTAAGCCAGAAAGATAATGATTCATACAGACGGCAGCATACGATTTTTTCTTAAAGAAAACGAAAGGCAGATTATTTATGCATACAAAAACTATGGAAGGCCTTGCGGGGGCAAGTATGAATATGAAAGTGCTCAATACGCCGTTTCGTGTCTATAAAGAAGCAGAGCGAAGAGGCGATACAACAGTTATGGAGAGGGCAATGGGGTATGTCGGCGAGTTTGCAGACAAAGCAAAAGACTATCAAAAGAAAACGGAAAAAGGAATGAAAGAGGACGCAAAGGAGGCAAGGGAAAAAGCGGAAAAGGAGCAGGAAAACGCCATCCGCAAGCGCGAGGAGGAACGTGAAGAACTGGAAAAAAGAATAGCGGAAAGCAGGAACTGGAATGCGGATACAGTCACCATTAGCGAAAATGGAAAAGCAGTATTGGGCGGGAAGTCAGATCCGAACCAGAATGGTACGCACAGCAGCGAATCTGCAAAAGAGACGGCGGACGCCATTAAGATGGAACCTGTCATCTATACAAGAACCGGAGAAGCAGTTCAGTCGGAATCCAGTACAAATCTCTCTGTTTCTCTATAGAAGCAACCGGTTCCCTTTATAAATTCTTCTTGATACTGAACCAATCCGCGGCAGATGAAATTATATCATTATCACGATCGTATGATAGAATTGACCCATAGAAGAAGAAGGAGGAGGGGGGACTTCATCAAGCAAGAAGAAGTTGCAGCATAATAATGGTGAAATAATTATACGCCGGAGGAAGAGTGATGAAGTTTAGAAAATGATAAGTTATGTGATTTGTGAAAGGATTTCAGCCGGGGTTCGCGCCGGCTGAAATCCTTCAAAGTCTTTTTGGCTGCGGGCAGCAATACAATCGCACTGTTCTATGCCGCTTTACGTCCAGTCCTTTTTTCGGTAGAAAGCAGCTCCGGCAGCAGTACAGACGATTGTTACCAAGCCAAGAATCAGTAATTCCTTTCCGTGCAGGCTGAGGCTGTCTCCGGCGAAAGCGCCCTGCATGAGATCAACGGCGTGCGTCATGGGCAGGAAAGCAGAGATTTTTTTGATTGTATCGGGAAACATCATATCTGGCATGGTCGCGCCGGACAAAAACAGCATGATAAAATAGAAGAGATAGCAAAGTAACGTTGTACTCTTTAAATCATGTCCGACGGCGGTGAAAAGAAATCCGATGGAAAACATAGCCGCAGTGGAGAGCAAGATACTTAGGCAGATGGACAAAATAGAGCCTTTGATTTGTATATGATAAATCATTTTTCCGGCGGCCAGCAAAATGGAAATGCCCATCAGCGTCATGATAAGATTGACGAAGACCTGCGCCGCCATGATACTTTTCTTGCCAACCGGCGTAGCGTCAAACCGTTTATAGATTTTCCGCTCTTTATAACCCGCTAATATCAGGGGAAGCGAAATTAATCCGGTGACGCCCATCACCATCACCGCGTATGCCGGCACGGAGATATCAATCATGTTGAGGTCGGAACCCTCATAAATTGGTGTGTCCCCGAAAATACTGCCGAATAAAAGGAGCATCAGCACAGGAAACACAAGCGTAAAGAAAAAGCCGAAAAAATCGCGTGTATACAACCGCAATTCCATGTTACAGATCATCATGAACCGTTTCATAATATTCCCTCCATCGTAAGTCCTGTCGTTTTTGGCGCAATCATTAAGTAAAGTTTTTCTAATGAAGAATTTTCCTCCCATTCCTCCGGGGAAACCCTGCTCTTCACATACGCGCGAAATTCCCGCTGCGTACCAAAGAATTGCTGTCTGCCTTTCTCCAAATAAAGGATCTTGTCGGCAAGCGTTTCTACTTCGTCCAGATAATGGGAGACCATGATAATTGCTACGCCGCTTTTTCTGATATTTTCAAAGCTCATCCACATATTTTGCCTTACTTCCGGGTCAAGCCCTGTCGTCAGTTCATCGAGAATTAAAAGTTTCGGTCGTCCCATCAGGGAGAGGATAATAGATAACCGCTGTTTTTCACCGCCGGACAGTTTGTGCATCGGGCGTTTTCTCTTTTCATCCAGTCCCATCTGCGTCAGTAATAAATTCCAATCGGCAGGCCTTTCGTAAAAACTGGCGAACAATTTGCACTGTTCCTCCACTCTGATTTTGGAGGGATATTGCGCTTCCTGCAGTTGGACGCCCATTTCCTTATATACCTGGCTGCGGCGCTGCCAGGGGTCTTTCCCCAATACCCGGATAGAACCGCGGTCCGGTTTCCGCAAACCCTCAACGCACTCCACGGTAGATGTTTTTCCAGAACCGTTCTGTCCGATCACAGCCAGAATCTCTCCGGGTTTTACAGAGAAAGAAACATCTTGCACGGCATGTAAATGTTTATATGTCAGGTGCAAATGTTCTACTTGTACAATCGCTTGCGCCATCATGATACCTCCTGTTTTTTTGATGAGGTTATTTTATAATTTTTGATGGAAAGAAACAACTGTGTTTGTGGGAGCGGCGGCCTGTGATGTGCAAGAGGTCGGATTACGTGTCTGAAATGCACGCAATTGCAGTAGTGATGTGATATAATTTGACCTAAGGAGGGACCATTGGCATGAGGAGGGATCCATGAAGTGGGAGGAGCCCTGATGCTTCCTTGCGTGTCCAAAGAGGTTAAACGTAATGGGAGGATGCCTTAGGTCTTTTAGAATGGCCAAGGAAGTAGTGTAACCTAAGGAGGGACGTCTATGAAAGTCGAATGCAAAATCAGTACGGATTATAAAGAGCCATACGCGGTGCTTCATCTAAACAAAATGACGCAGACGATGGCAGAGATTATTTCTATGCTGGAAAAAGAGGAGACGGATTCTTTGACCTTGATTGGCACAAAGGCCAGGAAAACGTATTTTCTCAAGCCGGAGGATATCTCGTTGGCGCGTACGGAAGGCAGGGAAATCGTCTGTTACGATAAACTGAAAAACAGATATATATTGGATAAGCCTCTATATGAATTGGAACGTATACTTGATATTCATTTTGTACGCGTTTCAAAATCAACGATTGTCAATATCCGCCAAATCAATCATGTGGAGGCGAGCCTCAACGGAACCATGGAGTTGGTAATGAAGAACGGAATTACCGATTATATTTCCAGAAGTTTCCGCAAAATTTTCAAAGAAAGGTTGGGATTAGAATGAAATATACGGTTAAATTGATAATAAAATATATTTTATACGGAATTTCTTTGGGGTGCACTTCTTTTGTGCTCATGTGTTTATCCTATTTTGCGTGGGGCGGGGAAGATTTATTGATGCTCATCTGCAAAGACTTTGCAAGACAGTCTGCCGGCGCTATGCTGGTGGGAATTGCCTGCGGCGGGACTGCCGTTATCTACCAGTTCAGCCGCCCCAGCGGATTGGTAAAAGTACTCATACACGTTTGTGTCGGAATGGGCGTTTTCTATCCTGTCGCTATCTGTTTAGGATGGATTCCTTTTTATCCGGACAGGGCGCTCTTCACTGTCTTACAATTTTTATTTTCCTGCGGTATTTTTATGGTAATCTGGTCCTGTTTCTATCTGTTTAACAGAAAGGAAGCAAAGAGGATTAATCAAAGGCTGAGGGAACTTGAGCGCGAGGATATTGATAAGGGATAATCATTCCGACACCTTTATTTTTGGGGCTGAATACGGAAAAACGGCAAACTATTTTTACGGCGGGAGTTTGCGAATTTGCCGATTGTGGTTATGAAAATAGTTCTACAAATCGAATTGCTAAAAAAGCTGGTATCAGCAAAGGAAGTTTATTCAAATATTTTCCAACAAAAGAGGATTTTTATGTTCTTGACGAAATCACAGCGGAGCTTATTTCCAGCTTAGAAGAAAAAGTAAATACCTTTTCCACCGATATCTTTCAACGGAAAATAGAATACTCTGTTTTGGAGTTTTCATGGTATAATTTGCACCCGCAAAAGGCCAAAATGATTGTCAGGGCGTTCACCAAAAGCGATACCGATATTTACAGGAAAACCGTATTAAAATATGGCAATAGAGAACAAGATATATATTATTGGCTTTTACAGGATATTGATACGGCTCAATTTCGCTGGGACAGGCAAAAAACGGTTGCTATGATAAAGTGGTTTCTCAAAGGATTTAACGATGATTTTTTGACAAGAATACAAAAACAAGCCTATTCAGATTTGGAAATGATAGAAAAAGAATATGTAAAAGATTTGTCAGAGTATATAGAAATGCTAAAGGCTGGAATCGTAAAATAAAGGAGGTTATGATGTTTTATAATGCCCGTAACGGAAGTGTCTTTGTTGGAAATTCTCAAATGGATTACATATCTTTTGGGAAAGGAAATAAAAATCTTATTATGCTGCCAGGATTGGGAGATGGACTATCTACGGTAAAAGGAATGGCTCTTGTTTTTTCGATAATGTACAGGATATATGCGAAAGAATTTACCGTGTATGTTTTCAGTCGGAAAAATCATCTGCATGAGGGTTATTCTACAAGGGAAATGGCAAAAGACCAGGCAGAAGCTATGGCCGTTCTTGGTATTTCCAAAGCAGATGTTTTCGGTATATCGCAAGGCGGTATGGTAGCGCAATAAATAAAAGCAAATTGCCATCATTTCCCCGCCATGATATAATGTGTGTGTTATATTATAATTTTTAAAGAGGGAAAGGATGAGAAAAATGGTTAAAAAATTTTGGAGGAAAGCAAATTCACTTTTACTGGCCGTTGCCATGACAGTGACGCTGCTGCCGGCACAGACGTCATATGCAGTTGGAGCGGACGACGCGGCGGACGCAGTCGTATCGCGGCAGGCGGATAATGCGGCTTCCGCTTTGGATTTGGCCGCCATAACGGGAAAGGAATATACGGTGATAAAAGGTAATGCGCCGGTTCTTCCCAAGAAAGCGAATGTAACGTCAGACAACGGAACTATGGCTGCGACGCAGATACAGTGGGCCGATTGGGATAACGGCGCAGCGGCCGGAAAACATACGGTGACAGGTACAGTAGGCGGGATGCAGATTTCGGTAACGGTTGATGTATTACCGTGTGATGAAGAGGTAGCAGATGCAAAGGCAACAGGTTCGACAGACGGCGTAAGAGAAGCCGTGCATCCGTTGAAGGGATATAAAGGCCTGTTTGTGGCAGAGTACGATATCGTTCCTGATGAAGTAAAGTCCACGCATGACAGGGCGGTTATCTATCTTCCGGAGAAAACGAACGACGGATTGCCTTTTGATTCCGGGAATTGCTGGGATAATGGGGCAAGGCTTCAGTTTAAGTATGGTAATAATAATGTGACGTATTTCCAGACACAGAATGGCGACGGACAGGATAAAAACAACGCTGTATATTATCCGACAAATGCCGCGTTGGATGAGGCGCTGGCGAACAGCAGGCCTGTGCAAACGATACCGTTTGACGAAGTCAATCCTTACCGTGTGCGTGTGGTGATGGATACGGTTACCGATAAGACAAAAGGCAATTATAAAGTATTTATCACAGACCCGGATGGCGTGGAACATGAGATTACTATGCCGGGCGGCAATGGCTTCCGTATCTATCCCAAGGATGGAATTGTCAAAAATTTTGCAGCCGTCCGCGGAAGTTATCGTTTGATAAACCATAAAATCAGCTGGATTTCAGGCTATGCTACGAAGAAAACGGAGACATACTTCAAGGCCCGGAATGCTGTGGAATATGTGAAGGAAGGCGACAACGTTGTCACCAAAGAGCTTCCGGGTGTTCTCAAAGGGCAGTCTGCGGCGGAGATTGTCAAAGATAATCAAAGTTATGCGTTAGATACTGAGAAATCCGGCTGGTATAACGGAGAGGAAAAAGTTGCTTCTGTGACAGCCGAAGAGGGAGACACCGTTACTTACCGTGCATATTACAATTATGCGAGGGCAATTGACAAGACGGGACTGAATGGAAAAATACAGGAAGCGGCAAGTCTGAAGAAAGAAGATTATACCTCGGGCAGCTGGAAGACATTTGAGGATGCCCTGACAACAGCAAGCCAGATGAGCGCGGCTGCAACGGCAAGCCAGGCTGAAGTGGATGAGGCTTCACAGTCATTAGATACTGCGAAAGAGAATTTAGTAAGTATTAAGAATTTGAAAGAAGCTGTTGACAAACGCAAGAAGGAACTTGCGGATAAAGAAGAGCATAAAGCTGATTATACAAATTGGGATGAAGTAGAGCGTGCACTGAGGAATGCAGAAATCATATTAAACAGGGCCAATGCAACAAAGGCGCAGGTGGAAAACGCTGAGAAGAGCCTGGAAATCACGTTGATTGTCAAAGAGGAACAGCCTAAGCCGGCAGATAAGACAGCTTTAAATCAGGCGATTGCAACTGCAAAGGCAAAGAAAGCAGCGGATTATAAGTCAGCAAGCTACCGCAATATGCAGTCGAAACTGACAGCGGCCCAGGCTGTGGCAAACGATCCCAACGCCACGCAGGCGGAAGTGGACAAAGCGAAAAATGAGTTGGCGGACGCAGTCAACAAACTTGTAAAAGCAGTGAAAGTAAAATCTATTAAGCGTGCGGCGAAAAGCTATAAAATTGCAGCGGGCAAGAAGCTGGATTTGAAAAAGGTGTTTAGCGTTTCTCCTCAAAATGCAGATAACAAGAAGCTGACGTATTCTATGGATAAGAAGTATCGCAATTATGCTTCTATAAAATCCGGCGTAGTGACTGTGAAGAAAAAGGGAGCGGGCAAGACTATCTCCGTTAAGGCAGCGGCAGCCGACGGAAGCGGCAAGACGGCAACTATCAAAATTAAAATTATGAAGAGCGCCGTGACCAAGATTACGGTCAAGAAGAAAACGCTTTCGGTAAAGGCCGGCAAGAAAATCACGATTAAGCCTGTTGTGACGCCCAACAACAAGAACGTAAATAAAACGTTATCTTATACGTCTTCCAATGAAAAGCTGGCGACGGTAAAGAATGGCGTTGTCAAAACGAAGAAGGGCAAAAAAGGAAAAGTGACGATTACCATTCGCTCAACCGATGGCACGAATAAGAGCGTAAAAGTTAAGATAAATATAAAAAAATAACAGGTAAGCCATAAACAGAGGACAGCCGCAAGTTGGCTGTCCTCGTGCCCATTTTTTAGGAAGCACATTGCCACGCTAAGGCGTGAAAGAATCTTCTTTTGGGAGAATAGAATCGGTATTAGTTCCAGCTTCGCCTGTAGGCTCTATCTGCGCGGCGTTTTGGCTGGAAAACATCATACTTACGCGGCGGTTGTCTGAGCTGTTTTTTTTCCTGGAATTAGATTGCGTTTTTGCTTCCTCCCACGTATGTTTCGGGCGCTGGGAAAGATGCTTTTGCGCGGCCTGTTTGTCTTCGGCGCGCTGTGCCAGCATGGTCTGCAATTCGCTGCACAGTTGCTGTTCTTTGGCTTCTTTTTTGTGCAGACGGCTGCTCAAAGTATCAATGCGTCTATTTGCAGCTGTAAATTCTTCGATGGTAAGTTCATGTGAATATTGCTTTTCTGCTTCCGGCGTAATTCTTTGCTGTTGGTCTTTCATTGCCTCCAGCTCCAACCGTTCCGGCTCCTGCTCTAAGAATCCGAAGGCGTCTCTCAATGTTTGGTGTCCCTGACGCCGAATAAGCTCTTTCATACATTTGAGAAAGGGTTTGCTTTTTTTGCCGCCGGACATGTCGTAAAAAAGCGCTTGATTGCGCAATGGTAATTCCGATGAGAATAAGGTCTTTTTATCGCCGTGGCTGACTTTTTTCATGGCGGCGCGGTCAAGATGCTTTTCTTTTTGCGTATGCACCGGGGTGCCGGCGGCCTCAAAAGCCTCCAAAGAGAAGCCTTCCCGGTCTTGTCCTGCTTTTTTGTCTTTTTTCAGGTAGCGCAGGGCGCCATAGGAATTTTTCAGCGCGTAATCCTCCTGCTTATGAGTATCTTTTTTCGTTTCCTGCTGCTGTCTGTGCAGGATGGACTGCCCCGATTCCCAGCGTTTATCTTGCGGTTTTTCTTTCAAATAAAAGCCCATGTTTTTCACACCTATCTTTAAACTATTATATGCTTCATGATTTTGAAGATTCGCGGCTATTTGCCTTAAAGGCCGCCGGACATGCCGTCAAAGCTGCCAAACAAATGCCCATATTCCCCATATTCGCTGCGGCTGAGTTTTTTGCCGCTTTTTTCCAACTCATGGCTGAGGCCTTTTAATATTCGATTCATGGTAAGCAGCGGTTCCTTTACTTCTGCGGCAAGGAAGCCGGCGTAAATAAGCGCGTTTTTGATGACGCTGCCCGATACCTCAAATTGCTTTGCCAGGAAATCGAAATCAATCTCATCCGCTAAGGGAAGCATGGGTGGAATCATAGATTGCCACATCTGTCTGCGCAGGTGGGCGTCGGGCAGCGGGAAGTCGATAATATCGCTGATTCTGCGCCGGAAAGCGCTGTCAAAGTTTTGCAGATAATTGGTGGCGAGTATGCTGACGCCTTCGTATTCCTCCATTTTCTGTAAGAGAAAGGCAATCTCCATGTTGTTGTATTTATCGTTGGATTCTTTGACCTCCGTGCGTTTGGAAAACAGTACGTCAGCCTCGTCAAAGAAGAGGATGGCCATGCTGTTTTGCGCTTCACCAAAAATGCGGTTCAGTTTTTTTTCTGTCTCGCCAATATATTTGTCCACGATGGAAGGCAGTTCCACCCGGTAGAGTTCCATGCCAAGTTCCGCCGCCATAACTTGCGCCGCCATTGTCTTTCCGGTGCCGGGCGATCCGGCGAACACCATAGACACGCCGTTGCCGTAGGGCGATTTCTCTTTGAAGCCCCATTCTTCATACACGAGCTTGCGGTTGCGTACACGGTTTATGATATGGAATAATTTCTGTCGGGGCGTCTCTGGGAGGATTAAATCCTCCATGCGGTAAACGCCCTGAATTTTCTTGGCATACTTGTCCAGGGAATGGGAAGAGACGCGCAGAACGGCGCGTTTTAAATGCGCGTCGGCGATGCGTTTTGTCCCGTCGCTGAGGGAGTATGAGTTTGCAAGTTCGAGAATTTCGCGCATTCTGCCCGGCAGGAAATCGTATCTGCCGAGGAAGTCTCTGCGCACTTCTTCCTGCTGCCATTGGTAGGCGCGGGTAAGATCGTCAAACAACATTTTATCTGTGAGCACGTCTTTTGTGGAGATGGAAAAGGGGAGGTATTGCCGGCCGCCAAGGAGAGTAAGCGGAAGTTCTTTATGTCCGCCTGTAAAGAAGAGCGTCTCTTCGTCCGCAAGCCAGTATAAAAGCGGCGTTAAATCGTCCGCCTCTTCCTCAAGCTCTATGGCGAACATGGCGTCGTTTAACAGGCATTCCAGGCGCATTTCCCGAAGATGGCTCTCGGACTGTAATGTTTTGTAGGGGATGACGGCGAAGCTCCTGTGTTCCTGCGCGGCGAGGCTGGCGTAATTGAGTTTGCGCCCGCTGCCGGTATCCCCTTGCAGATACACCAGTTTTTTGCCAGGTATTTGACGGAGGCATTTTTCAATCTCCGGATACAGGCAGGCGGCTGTTCCCAGGGAAGGCAGCCGATCATCCGTCCGGTAATACCAATGCATACCGGGGATGCGCCGTGTTTCCAGTATGGTTCCGCTTAAAAAAAGGAAGAGGCGGGGGGTAATGCGGATATGAGTAATTATTTGCGCGCTCCAGTCTCGTTCAAACAGCAGGGGAGAGGACTGGAAGAAAAGTTCTGCCCCAGGAAAATTTTTCTCCGCGTGGAAGAATTTTTCCCAGGCGGTGAAACTAAGGTATTCTTCGCACAGCCCGGCATAAAGCGCCGCTGCCAGCAGCATCATATCATCCCGCTTGAGGCGGGCGGCCAGAGAGAGGTAGAGGAAGGGGGAAAACACCTGATATTCTGCGCTTTGTATAGATTTTTCCAGCAGCGCGTCAAAACAATTTCCGGCATGAAAACCGTCTTTGGCTTTGCGGGCATTGTCCCCCCAGGTCATTAACTCTCTGAGAAATTCCCGATAATCGCGGTAACCTTCCATGGTATGTCTCCTTTCCTTGAATCTGTTTCAGACGCAGGCTATGATTTCTTTAAAACTCAGACTGAAGTCAAGCTCTAAATCCTCACGATACAACTTTTGCATACGGTCATACTGCTGTTTGGCTTCCGACTGTTTACCGCTTTTGTACAGGCAGAGGATGAGTTGTGAAACGATTTCTTCATTGTAAGGGTCGGCTTCCAGCATCCTCTGCAAAAAAGGCAGGGCCGACTGGTGCCGGTTTTGCGCAGTCCGCGTGGCGGCTCCGGTTTTAAGGACTGCGAGATATTCGTTTTCTAATTCCTTCGCCATTGCATAAGACCATAGATAGCCGCTGTTTCCCATATAGCTGCCTGGGTAAAGCTGCATAATCAGCTCTGGTTTTTGCGCCCATAAGTCCTGGTTTTTGAGGTAGGATGACAATTCTTGTAAATCGGAATCCACAAACTGCATATTCAGGGAATATTTCTTTTTCTCATAAGAAATAATGTCCTCCAATCCCTCCTGCATAAACGGCTGGCGGATGCTGTAGAGCGTGGTGTGGAACAGGGCGATAGCGCTTTTGCTGGCGGTGTCCGGCCACAAGAGTTCAATGATATCTTCGCGCGAAACGCTGCGCCCTTGCAAGTGAAACAGGTATGCAAATAATTCCCGGGCTTTTTTAGTCCGCCATTTTAGTTCCTGTCCCTTAGAACCGGGAAGAAATACGGAAAAACAGTCCATACAGCGGATGCTTATTTTCTCGGATTTATGTGCGCTTGTCAGTTCGCCGTCTGTTTTTTGCGGGAGGAGGCGGCGCGTGTCCGCGGCGTTTCTGTGGATGGAGTGAATTTCATTGAGGATTTGCTGGTGTTTTGCATTCAGTCCCAAGTTCCAAATACGGTTTTTTTGTAGAAATGCATTTCCCATCCGGGATTGTTCCACCGCTTTACGGTAATTTCCCTCATCCCAGGAGAGAACGGCAAGAATTTCCCAGGCGGCCGCCGTCTGCAGCGTCTCATGGCCGGAACTGTGGATAAGGCTCTTTGCCGCCTGTTTCGCAGTTTTGTAATCAGCACAGAGATATGCGTCTTTCATCTGTTCTGCCAAAATGCAATTTCGCAGCAGAAATCCTTCTGGAATTCCCTCGAGCTGTAAGCCGCCAAGAATTTTCGCCAGTTTTTGGGGGTTCGTTTTTATGGTAAAGGTCTCTGAATGTTTTTCAGGATGCGTCTCTGTAATGAGGAGTTGTCTTGCGGTTTCTAAGAAAATATCGTCCTCAAACAGAAACCCCTGCTCCTTACATGAAAGGAGGAGTTTAGCGGCGTCATTTAGTTGGTGAAGGCAGCATTTTATTTTTATCTGTTCGCGATAGAGCGCTTGAGCCTGTTCCTTCCGGGACGGCTCCATTTCCTGTTGCGCCTGTTTTAAATAAAGTTCAGCTTGTAGTAATTCTCCGGCCTTTCGTTTCGTCGATGATACGAAGAGCAGGACTTTCTGATAATCTTGTAGACGGCCCTCTTTATAAAAGTCTTTGCCGGCCTGTGTAATCTGTCTGTTCGCCTCAGCGTCCTGTCCGAGCGTCATTAGAATTTTTCCATAAATAAAGCGCGATTGGGGCGTCAGATCACAGTTATTTTCGTCAAGGAATGCAAACCAGCGTTCTAAAGTCACAAAAAGCCGTTCTTCTAACATGGAGTCGCCGGAGACTTCTATGACTGCCTGTACGATGTCGCCGGCTTTTCCGCGGCAGGCGTATTCTGCGGCCTGGATTTTGTCGTCTGTCTTTAAGAGGAAATAGGCGGCGGTACGCAGGCAGTCCTGGCGTTCTTCCGGCGTCGTCTGTGATAGCAGGAAACGCTGGAAGATAGAGTGATAGCGGTAGAGGCTGCTGACTTCGCCCAAGGTCTGTACAAAAAGGTTTTCATTTACCAGATAACGCAGCATGCTTTCCGAATTATAGATGCCGGCTACTTTATTGCAGATGGTGGCTGTCATGTAGTCTAAAACGGCTGTCTTTTTTAAAAACGTCTGTATATCAAAGGGCAGCATTTTGTACACTTTCGTCATGAAATAATCTGAGACTTCAAGCCTGTCACAGATGTCTCTTATCGTCTCGATTGTGGCGTCCTTTTTGTGCTGACGAAGCTGCTGCATAATTTGTGCGACGCCTACCGGCCATCCTTCCGTGCAGTCATAAATCAGCTTCGCCCACTGTTCGTTGTGTTCCCCCATGTTTTCCAGAAAAGCGGAGATTTCCGCTGGTTTAAAGCGCAGCTCTTCCATACCCAAGCTGAGGGCGCGTCCGTTTTTTATATACTTATCAAAAAAGGCTGGCAGGGAACGTTTCTGTACAATGAACAGACGGATTTTCTGCTCCATTGTCTCCAGTAAGATGTCCAATAAGTTAAAAATATCCGGGTTTGAAATTTCCTGAAAATCGTCAAAAATGATATGGATGTAGTCAATGTGCACATCCAGCCATACGATGAGCTGTTCTATCACGATATCAATGTTTTCCAGAAGAGGTAAAGAAACGTTGAAATCTGGTTCTGATATTTCCAGCGCGTATTGAATGGATTTTGTAAAATTCTGGATAAAGGACATCAGGTCATTGTCTGTAGCGCTGAGGCTGTACCATGCGCTTTTGCCGGTAAATTGGCGCACGTAGTTTGCCAATGCCTGTGTTTTTCCATAGCCTGCGCCGGCGTTGAGCAGGATGAGGTCTGCCTGCTGGGAGGAAAGGAGGTCGTCTGCTAAACGGCGGGTGTATTCTCTGTCAACGTTTGGTACTTGGATTTTATTGTTTTCGTTTTTCATGTGCCTGTTATCCTTTATAGTTTCATGTTTATGATATAAATACTTGTGCAAAAGGCCTTGCCGCTTATGCGGCAAAAAGACAATGTATAAAAATTATAAATGATTTGTGATGGCTTGCCATGTTCTGCACCAATTCGGCAGTTTTTACACCAGTTTGGGAAAAAGTGAGTTTTTCGTCGAAATGTTTAGAATTTTGTTTAGAGAAATGTTCTATAATCAAAAAATGAAACAACAGGTGTTGTAGGAAGAGCAGTTTCTAAATATAGGAAAGGAGGTAGCCGGCATTAGCGGCATTGTCAGCTATTGCCGGGAGATTATGGCTGAATATTTATCACCAGGCGTATATGTAGAGGAATTTGATTCAGGCGGAAAGCCAATGGAAGGCGTTGGCACGAGTACAGCCGGATTCATCGGCCTTGCAGAGAGAGGGCCGGCGGAAGGGGTTCCGCAGTTAGTAACAAATTTTGCAGATTTTAAGAGGAAGTTCGGTGGGTATCTTTCTGAGAACGAGTATGGGGAATATCGGTTTTTGGCGTATGCAGTGGAGCACTTTTTTGTGAACGGCGGTTCCCGCTGTTTCATATCCCGTGTTGCGCCGAGCGATGCAAAACCCGCGCATGCGAAAGTTCCAGCCCTTGAATCCGTGCTCAGGGTGCGGGCAAAAAATCCTGGTTTGTGGGGGAACAGCATGAGTATTGTTGTGACGCCTGCAAGCAAGGCGAAAACCCAGATTTTGGAGGAGCTTGAGACGGCTGATGGAAAGCAGTATTCCGTAAAGAGTTCCGCAGGTTTTAACGAAGGAGACGTGGTTGTCTATAAAGACATGACGAATGTGGTTTATAACCGCGTAGTCAAGAGCCAGGACAATATTCTTGTTTTTGAGAAGGAATTTGAACAGGATGTTGTAGATAAAAACCTGCTTCCGACGAAAGTGATTTCTACCTGTGAATTTAATTTGGAAGTAAAGTACGATGATATTGTGGAGTTCTATGAGAATTTGTCTTTCAATGTGAATATACCGAATTACATTGAGAAGAAGACTGCAAAGTCAGATTTGATTATCACCAATTATATTGGCGGCAAAAAGAGCGAGCCGATGGCTCCGTTTGACGAGATTGTCGGCGAAGACCCGGAGAAGGGATTCTGTGTAATTCCTTTAAAGGGCGGCAGCAACGGCTCTGTGTCCAATATCAGCGCGGCCGATTTTATCGGCGTGGACAAGGGAGCTGGCAAGCGCACGGGCATCCAGGCATTTTTGGACAACGACAGCGTTTCCATCATGGCGGTTCCAGGCGTTGTGGATCCCAATGTACAGTTGATGCTGGTTGCGCACTGCGAGAATCTTGCCAGCCGTTTTGCAGTGCTCGATATGCCGCGGGATGCTAAGAAGATGGATGACATTATCGCGCACAGGGATATCGTTGACAGCAATTATGCGGCGATGTACCATCCCTGGCTGGAAGTGTTTGACCCATTAGACAAGAAGAATATGGCGATCCCACCGTCAGGTTCCGTCATCGGCATTTACGCGCGCAGCGATACGGCGAGAGGCGTACATAAGGCGCCGGCCAATGAGACCGTGCGCGCATGCGTAGGTCTGGACTGCCAGTTTAATAAAGGCGAGCAGGATATTTTAAATCCCAAGGGAGTTAATCTGATTCGTTCTTTCCCGGGACAGGGCATTCGTGTCTGGGGAGCGCGCACGGCGAGCAGCGACCCAAGCTGGAAATATATCAATGTACGCCGTCTGTTTATTTTTATTGAGGAGAGCATTAAGGCAAATACGAACTGGGCTGTGTTTGAACCCAACGACGAAGTTTTGTGGGTGCGCGTGAAGCGGACGATAGACGTATTCCTCACAGGCCTTTGGAGGTCGGGAGCGCTTGCAGGGTCTGCGCCGTCTGAGGCATTTTTTGTCAACTGCGGCAGAAATACCATGAGCCAGGATGATATTGACAACGGAAGGCTCGTCTGCGTCATCGGCATTGCGCCGGTGAAACCTGCTGAATTTGTAATCTTTAGGATTTCGCAGAAGACAGGCGATTCCGTATAAAGGCTTAAAGCGATAAACAGTAAGAAAGGAGCGTAGTGAAGAGATGGCAAGTACTCCATATGGAAAATTTAGATATAAGGTAGAAATTGACGGCTTAGAGACGGGCGGTTTCTCAGAGGCATCCGGGTTCGACGCGTCCATTGACGTCATTGAATACCGCGAGGGCGATATGGTTCAGACGCCGCTGAAGCTGCCGGGACTGAAAAAGTATGGCAACATTACATTGAAACAGGGAGTTGCAGACTCTATGGTTATGTATGAATGGATGATTGCGGGTGTGGAAGGCGAAGTGGAGCGCAAGACGATTACGATTACAATTTTGGACGAGACGGAAACTGCGACGGCATCCTGGCAGGTCATCAATGCCTGGCCCGCGAAATATACGGCGCCGGATTTCAACGCGACGTCCTCGGAAGTTGCGATTGAGACGCTTGAGATTGCCCATGAGGGAATGACCAGGGTATCTTAAACCTGTAGGATAAATGTTACAGTTCATTCCCACGCCATTCGCAAAGGCGCTTACAGCGCTTTCTCGCTGCTTCGCAGCTAACTTTGCTCATAAACCGGCGTTCTCTCCGTCAGCACAAATGGAGAAATCATCATGCGGGCATGTGATTATCTCCATATTGGCTGACGAGTGAACTGTAACGAATAAAAAATATGCTCCGGGCAGTATTGCCCGGGGCGCATAGGAAGGCAAGGGTAAGAAGCTGATGTTTGAGACAGAATTTTCTTTTGTCCTGCCCAAAGGTTATGTGGACAGGGATGGAAATTTGCACAAGGAAGGCAAGATGCGTCTGGCTACGGCGGCAGATGAAATTATACCGCTGCGTGATCCCAGAGTACAGCAGAATCCGGGTTATCTCGTGATTATCCTGCTCTCAAGAGTCATCACAAGCCTGGGAACAATGCCGGCGGTGGACACCAAAGTAATAGAGGGCCTTTATACGCCGGATCTGGCGTATCTCCAGGATTTGTACGAGCGCGTAAACCAGGCGGAAGTTCCCTCGTACCGCACGGTCTGCCCGCATTGTGGGGAGGAAATTACGGTGCCCATAAATTTTATGGAAGCCGGGCAATAAATCTTTATCCGGCGGACAAAATTTATGAGGAGGCAGCGTTTGTCGCCTATTATATGCACTGGGGCAGGGAAGAAATTTTCAATCTAACGCATAATGAGCGCCTCAAGTGGTGCAGGGAGATTTCAGAGATAAACAGAAAAGTCAGCAGCAAGCCGCCGGAAAAAGATATTTTCCGCATCTAAGCGGAAGTATTATTTCTAACCGGCAGAAGGCGCTGTTATTTGCAGAGGTGATAAGAGATGGCAATGCGGGACAATCTGGCAAAACGCACAAAGTTTAAAGTGATATTAAATGGAAAATTGCTGGGATTTTCCAAGGTTTCCAACATATCTGCCACCATGGAGTTTGAGCCTGTTGCGGAGGGAGGGGTCAACGACCGCATCCACTATCTGCCCAAACCGCGGCAGTCATTAGATAAACTCGTTTTAGAATATGGGATTGCCAGCGGGGAAATGTCGCGTACCACCCTCACCGCAGGTTATGAGCTGAAAAAGGGCATCATTATTATGGTCATGCCGGAGTCGGGGCTGGTTCCCACGGCAACGTATCAGGCAAATTGGGGAATTGTTACCAAATGGGAAATAGATACGCTGGATGCGACCAGCAGCGGCATACTGATTAAGAAAGTGGAGATTTGCCACAATGGGCTCTCAGAAACCATTAACAAGATTGGCATATAGATTGTATGACAGGGAATGATAGGGTAGTCAGATGGTAAAGTTACGAGAAGCGTTTTCACATAAAATACATCTTCATATCAGGCAGGGTATGTTGCAGCGTTTGTGGGATAAGTATGTTCCGGAAGCCTCCCCGGAGTATGGGCAGATCCAGCTCGTCTATTTGGGGGAACAGGCTCACAGGGAACAAGCGCAGTATGGGCAGACAAATCTCCTAATCAGCCTGGTGTTGAAAAACAGGATTATGCAGATGGGGCTGGAACAATGCCCGGTGAAGACGGCGTTTGTCCGTAAACAGATGGAGAACAGTTTGCAGCGCATGGGGAGATTTTATCTCACACAGTTAAAGTGCTGTAATTTTGTGGCGTACCGGAAGGCAGAGCAGTTTGTGTCGGTGTTAGAACAGGCACAGGCAGGTAGAATCCGTTACCAGAAGTGGCAGGTAGAAAATCAATCCGTAGAAAAGCAGCGGGAACATTATTATATGATTTCCATGTTTGCCGCCAATATCAGAGAGTTTTTAGCAGAGCATTCCCAGCAGACAATGCGCGTGCAGGAGAAGAAACTGCTGCATTTCCTGTCTAAGAAAGAATATCGTGAATTTTGCCGGCTTTGCCGCCTGCAAAGCGATATGGAATACGTCGATGGACAGACAGTAAAATGGAAGAAAAATAAAGACAAAATGTTTCATTTCATTGACGGGCTGGAAAAAACACAAATCCGCAGGCTGTGGGCACAAATGGAGTATCTTGCAACGCAGGATAGAAAGCAGTGGCAAGAAAAGTTACCCGAATGGGAGAAGGAGGGATTTACTGATCATCGCGACGCGGTTCTTAGGCGCAAATTGATGCAGATTCGTCAACAATACCGCCGGGAGGTTGTCGAAGGGTTTTGGCAACATGTTTTATCTGTGGTGGAAAGCGGGCAATTTAAGGCGGCGGCCGATATGACGGAGATTTCCTGGAAGGATTTGAAGCGGCGTCTGGCTGAGGAAGAGAGCATGGAACTTTCCGAGGAAGAAAGGCATTTTTCTAAGGAAGAGCGCGTGTATCTCTCAGGCGAGGCGGTTTGTGAATTTATAGAACGCATCGAAGAGATGATAGAGCAGCAGAAGAGACGCATAGAGCAGCGGGAAGCGCAGATAATCGCATCATATCAGGAAATCTCCTGGCAAGCGTCCGTATCTTATAGACGAGAGAGCCGTATGGAAGAAGAGACGGCAAGGAAGCTGCTTGTGCAGTTCAATCAACTGCAAGCAGAAGAAAAACAGGGATTTGTGCAAGAGCTGGCGGAAAGGATTCTTTTGCGGCAGCAGATATATATTACGGCAGCGGAAAATGCCCGGGTAACAGATCCTGTGAATGAGGAACGTTCTTTTGTTTTAGCCAACGCAGAAACAGAACAAATGAGGAAGAGTTTTGGCTATACAGAGGAGGAAATAAACGGCTTGATTTCTTATATTGCCTATGTGATAGAGAAAAAAGACAAGAAGCAAGCCGTTGTGACAGAGAAAAAAACAGAGGAAATACACGCCAATACAACAGAACTTGCAGAGAGGCAAGCGCAAGAATTATTTTGGCAAATAGCATCTGTCATGGAAAAGAAAACGGCGCTAAATTTAGAAGAGCATGGAAAGAGGGAAATAGAAGAAATACTCTCTTATATTGTAGATAAGAGCGTACGGGATAAGGTTTCTGAGTCTATGGAGACAGCGTTCACAGCAACGGAGAAAATATTGCATAGCGCTGATGGGCGGCAAGAACAAAGGATGCTTTTGTATATCCATAATCTGAAGGAGGAAAGCCGGAGAGAATTTATCGAAAAATTAGCGGAAAGAATTCTTATATGGCGGCAGAATCATGTGAAAGAAGAGCAAAATCTTCATGCGATAGATACTGCCCAGGAGCAAAATCTTCATGTGATAGATACTGTCCAAGAGAAATTTTCACTTGGAACGGTAGATTCAAAGGAGGAAAATGCGATATTTTTCGGCTATACACAAGAGCAGATCGAAGAGCTGCTCTCTTATGTATCGTATGTGATAGAAAATAAGAAAAAAGCCGGAGAAAGAATTTCCCCAACAAGTCATGGAGAAGAGAGAAGCACGGAAGAAATTCATGCAACACAACGAGTAGAGAGAAGCACGGAAGAAATCCATGCAACAGAACTTGCAGAGAGAGAAGCGGTAGAATTGTATCTGCAATTAACGTCTGTTATTGAGAAGAAACAGGAGATGAAATTGCAGCCCAATTTTGCTGACAGGAAGGATGTTGTTGCGTCTTCGTTAGCGCCATATGAAAAGTTATGGGAGTGGGGGAAAGCGTTGTTACTACATCCTGAACAGAGGGCGGTGAAAGCAGAGGCGGATTTTCCGCTAACAGAGGAAGAAGGGAACGCATGGGGGACAGAAATGTTAGGGCATGATCTGTCATCCTATGACAGTAGAAGTAAAGAAGAAATACAAACGGAAATTATTCGCAGACAGATAGAGGCGGCAAAGGAGAGAAATACGATTTCTCAGCTTATTTATCAGATAAATTCTCGGATTTCTTCAGCACAAGAGGAAAAAGAAGAGGCACAGGAGCCAGAGGGAAAATTAGTATATGCGGACAGCCAGCTTAACCTGCCGGAAGTAAAGAGTTTACTGAGGTTTGTAAGGGAACTGGATGAGAGGCAGTATGGCAGGTTGGTGGAAGAGCTTTCGGAGATTACAAAATTGCAATGGAGGCTGCGATTTGAGCAGGGGACAGAGGAAACAGAAACCGCGCAAGCGGAAAATACCGTAATTGAATGGAAGAATCCGGCTGGAAACCTAACAGAGTTCACATGGGCGCCAGGCAGCCAGGGAAAACACCATCTGGCAATCGCCTATCCGGCGCTTGTTTACCGGATTGAGAAATTTGAGAAATATAGGCAGCGGGAGGTTCGTGGAAAAATTCATAAGCTAGGACATATGTATTTGCAGCAGGCGGGGGAGCTGGTCGGCGTGGAAGCGATACTTGATGAGAAGTTACCGTCTGGTGAGGAATCTAAAATGCCAGTTCAAGACAGCGCGCGGCGCCGTGGCCAAGAGGTAGAAAATGTTTGGGTAAAGGAAGGACGGATATTGGATTTGCAGTACTCCGTGCAGGAATCCACGGTGTCTGAGGAAGAACAGAGGTTAGACCAGAAACGTATGCGTGAAGAGAATGTGCAGTTAAAGTTGGCGCAGGATCAGATTGACCGCAAGCTGAAAGAGGTCGAAGCGCAGTTGCAGAAAGTGGAAACTACCGCCAGGCCGAGAGAAGATGTGAGAGCATTTGCTGAACAGGTGAAGAACCAGCTCTATGAAGAACTTCATGTGGAAAAACTGCGCAGAGGCTTAATTTGACAGAATTAATCTTTGATAGAAGGGAAGGATATCTGTGGGACTTACGAAAGCAAAATTAGAGATTGAAAAAGAAGTAGGGAAGAGCGTGATAACGGTACTGTTTAACCCTTCTGAATATCAATTAACAGACGGAGCGAATTATTCGGAGAAGAAAGTGCCGGGGCTGGACGGGCCCATTATCCAGTATATTTCCGGTGACGCCACGGAGTTGTCGCTGAACCTTTTTCTGGACACTTATGTTCCGCCCAAGCCGAAATCGCTGATTTCTTTCGGCAGTTCCGGAGATAGCTCTACGGATGTTTCAGACATTACGAAGCAGATTGCCAACGCTACTTCTATTGACGGCAGCCTGCACCGCCCGCCGAAGGTAACGTTTCGCTGGGGTTCACTGAATTTTCAAGGGGTTGTGACGAAATTCAACCATACTTATACCATGTTTGCCGAGAGTGGAATGCCGGTGCGCGCTAAAGTAACGTTGACGTTTAAATCGCTGATATCGCCCAAGGATACGAGAAGGAAATCGCCGTTTGAATCGCCGGACCGTACAAAGTACCGTACCATTCGCCAGGGTATGGGCCTGTGGGATATCGCCAGTATGGAATATGGCGACCCGGATATGTGGAAAGTGATTGCCCGGGAAAATAACATCCTGAATCCCCTGGACGTCAGGCCGGGACAGGTGGTAAAGCTGCCGGCAATCTAGCCAAACAGAAAATTACTCAATATTTGTTATACGAGGAAACGTTTGGAAAATTAGACCAGCCGCTGTTATTGAAAGAAGCGGAAAGGCAAGGAGAGAGTGAAAAGTGGCTATCATTTCAATGTCAACTCTGGCAACAAAATATAAAGATTTTATGGTGCCTGCGCTGAAAGTGAAAAGCGGAGGATTTGATATTATCGGCCAAAGCGATTATGCGGTGGAATCTGTGGAGGTGACGCTCTCACAGTCCGCGGCGAGCGCGGCAGTTATCAAGCTTACCAACGTTTATGATTTGGAGGACCGCAGTTTTGTCGACGACGTCACCTCGGATTTCATTTTGGGGGAACTACTAGATATCGAAATGGGATACGGTTCTTCGCTGACCTCCCTATTCTACGGATATGTGGATGAGATTACTTATGAACTTTCGGAAAACCCTTCGGTGCGCGTGACGGCGGTAGACGTCCGCAGAATGATGATGGGCAGTAAAAAGAGCAATATTTCACATCAGGTAAAGAGTTATTCCGACGCCTTTCAGGAGGTGGTAAAAAAATATAAGCCGGCCTATAAGATGACGGATGTGGACGCCACAAACAAGCTGGAGGGCGAATGCATTATCCAAAACGGCAGCGATTATGATTTTATCACAGAAGAATTGTGCAGGAAAGCTAACCGGGATTTTTTTGTCCATGCGGGGAAGCTATACTTTAAAAATATTTCTGCGGAGCTGTTTTATACGGTGGAAATGGAGTGGGCAAAAGATTTTATTTCTTTCCAGAGGAGAGCTTCTTTCCAGGACGCCGTCATTAAAATCATGGGGCAGGATACGGACAAGAAGGAAGAAGTGGCGGCTGAGGTAAAGGTCAAAGCAGACGACAAGCAGAAATCGCTCGTAAAAAGTGAAACTACGCAGATGGATGCCGCTGTGGAGGACAACAGCGACGCGAAAAAGATTGCGGAACATAAAGCGGATGAGATGAAGAAGCAGGCAAGACAGGCGAGCGGTGTGTGCGTCGGCGTCCCGGAAATCCAGCCGGGAGGCAGGGTAAAGATAAAAAAAGGCGACCATAAGCTGATTGACGGCACTTACGATATCATGGAAGTAAAGCATTCTTTCAGCAGTGAAGGTTATCGGACATCTTTTGAAGTGGGAGGCTGGAAACGTTGAATTTTTATGACGAGTTATTGGCGGATAAAACGGGAGATAAGACGTATCCCGAAATAACGGCGCCGGGACTATTGAATGCGGTTGTCAAGGATATCTGGGACGAACAGCATAAGGGCATGGTGAAGGTGGAATACCTGATGGGCGAGGAAAATAAGAAAACGTCCGATTGGGTAAGGGTCATGACGGCCTACGGTGGAGACGGTTTTGGCAGCTACTGGCTGCCAGAGATTGGCACGGAAGTGTTGGTGGGATTTATTCACGGCAACATGAATATGCCGGTGGTGCTGGGATGTCTGTGGAACGGTAAGGACAAGCTGCCGGAAGGCGTGGCGAGTGAGAAAAATGAGACGAAAGCAGTCATAACGAAAGGCGGACACAAGATTACCTTTACGGAGACCGAGGGTAAGGAAAAGATTACTGTGAATACGCCCAAGGGTTTGGAGATTCTTTTAGACGACGAGAAAGAGACGGTTCAAGTGCAGGATAAGGAGAAAGAAAACAGCTTGACGCTGGATTGTAAAAATGGCAGTTTGTCGTTGAAAGCGAAGAAAGATTTTACGCTTACCATCGGCACGAAAGAAGTGATGAAAGCCGATGCGGACAACGTCAAGATTACCAGCGGCACCATAGATGCGGATGCACAGCAGAAAATAAATCTGAAAGGGCAGACCATGACGATTCAGGGAACCAGCGTGAAGGTAAAAGCGGATGGAGAAATGGGATTGCAGGCTTCCGGGATTGCACAGTTAAAAGGCAGCACGGTTAAAATAAATTGACCTAAGGAGGGATCCGGCGAAGCAGGGAGGATGCCTTAGGTCTCTTGGAACAGCCGAAAGAGTAAATTGATTTAAGGAGGGAGCATATGGATCAAAATAGCGTCAAAGCATTTCTGGGAACCGGATGGAAATTCCCGATTGGGATTGACAAAGCCACCGGGCGCATACAAATGTCTTCAAATGAGGACAGCATCCGAGAATCCATCCGAATCATCATAGGTACCAGAAAGGGCGAGCTGCCCATGCATCCTGATTTTGGGTGTGGAATACAAGAGTATGCCTTTGAGACAGCCGATTACACAACGCTGTATTCCATGAAAACGGAGGTGGAACATGCGCTCATACGATGGGAGCCGCGGATCATGGATGTATATGCCCAGGTCAGCGACGCTCAGATTGACGAAGGCGTTCTGATGATTGATGTCAGCTATGTGGTTCGCGCTACCAACAACCAGTATAATTTAGTCTATCCCTTTTATATCAGCGAAGGGGAGTAGTTCATTTGAAGTGAGGAAAAGAAAGTTATGGATATTCCGCAGATGGAGAAAATGACAAGAGAGGACATCATAAATTATATGAAGCAATGCGCAAAGCAGTATGTCCCAGAGTGGAGGTACGATGAGCGGCAGCCGGACGCTGGAACTGCATTGGCGTCTATTTTTGCTGATATGATGTATGACAATATTAAAAAATTTAATATGTCGGCGGCGGGAGATTTGTTTTCTTTTTTTGACGGAGTGAATGCCAAACTCTGTCCGGCAAGCCCGGCGGAAGGATTTGTGGTGTTTGGAATGCCGGAGGGGCTTTCCAGCGTGGCGGAGGTCGCAAGAGGCACCAGGCTGCTTGCGCAGGCAGAGGACGAACAGATCGTGTTTGAGACGCAGGAAGAGGTTTTGGTACGTCCAATGGATATTCGGCGGATTTTCCTGGCAAACCCGGAGAAGGACGCTATCTTTGATTTGTTTGACAGCCGCAGGGAGGAGGCGCCGTCTTTCTTTGTGTTTGAGGATGGCGTGAAAAATTTACAGCGTCATCTGCTGTTTTTCTGCTTTGGTGAGGAATTAGAGGTAAGAAGTTATGCCAACGCGCGTCTTTCTTTGGCCGTTGCAGGCAGGGGCGCAGATGCGGACAGTCTCAAAAAAGCGTTTGGCGATCAAACGCGCATACGTTTTTTCTATGGCAGTGGGCAGGATTACAGGAGGATTACGGATTATACATATGAAAATGGGCGGATTTGTTTTCACATTCCCGGCGGTGAGCAGGGGATTGCATCTATGGAGGAATTTTCTTCTATGTATGTGATTTCAGCGGAAATACTGGATGCATCCTTTTTCTCGGGCCTATATCTGCAAGGGGTAACCCTGGAGACGGAATGTCTGGGCCGAAAGCCTGATTTTATAAATGTGAAAGGAACCGACCAGGAAGTGGATGAATTTCTGGCGTTTGGCGAAAATCCATCCCTCTACGATGAATTCTACATCGGAAGCAGTGAGGTCTTTGGTAAGGCGGGCGCGCATCTGTCTGTGGAATTTGACCTTGATTTTGTGAAGATTCCTTTGGAGGAGATTGCATCTGGCGTAAAAATTGCCTGGAAGCGGATTATGAGAAAACAGCAATTTGTACCGGAGGAAGAGTATGATATTACTATCCGCGAGGTCATATGGGAGTACTACAATGGATTCGGATGGAAGCGATTGCCGGTGTCTGCACGCTTTGGAGATATCTTTTCCGTGGAGGATGGTTTACAGGGCGTGCGCAGACGTATGGAATTTACCTGCCCGGCGGATATCGAGCGCGTACTGGTAAATTCTGCGGAGGATTACTGCATCCGCGCGCGAGTCATCCGCATGAATAACGCTTATAAGACGAAGGGCGCTTATATTGCCCCTGTGGCTGGCAATTTCTCCCTGAGCTACAGTTACGTGGATAACCCTCTTCGTCCACAGGTGATTTTCCAGCAGGATAATATGGAACTGGCAGTTTATCAGGCGGAGGAAATGATGGAAAAAGGCTTTGCGTTTGCGGCGTGTAAAGCGAGAGAAGAAGCGTGCAAGACGTGTTATCTTGGCTTGGGGCAGCCGCCGGTGGGCGGACCGCTCAAGTTTTTGTTTGTCATGCATGACAGTGTGCGGGGCAGCTTTCCCGGGCTGAAATGGGAGTATTTGTCAGAGGGAGGCTGGCGGGAGCTGCATCCGGCTGACGGTACGGAAGGATTTGCCCACACAGGGCTGGTCTCCTGGTATGGGCGTGCAGACAGCAGGCGCGGGACGATGTTTGGGGAGGATTTGTACTGGCTGCGCTTGAGTGAGGGCAGCGGGCAGAGTTCGGACGTAAACGTTGGCAATTGTCCGAAAATTGAGGGAATCTATCCCAATGCGACAAGCGTCCTGGGTGTGGAGACGATAGAAGAAACGTTTGGAATTGCGCCCCGCGCAGAGGACAAGCAGATTGCGCTATCTTACGGTGATATTTGCAGCCTGGAAGTGCGCGTATTAGAAAAAGCGGATTTCAGCCGCAGCTTAGAGGAAAGATGGGAGCTGTGGTCGGAGGCGCCAGAGCTTGGCGCAGACAGCGGTAACAGGCGGGAGTATACGGCGGACAGGCGGGAGGGCAGGCTTACTTTTCCCAAATATATGGACAAGGTAAAGCAAAATGAGCAGGAGGAAATAGAAATCCATGTAAAGTATGAGCATTGCAGGGGGGAGATTGCAAACGTGCCGATAGGCGAGATTAATCGGCTGGATCGGACGGTCGGTTTTATCAATAGCGTATATAACCCTATGGCGACAGTGTGCGCCCTTGACGGGGAGACTGTTATGGAGGCTGTGGAGCGAAATGCCAGCTTTTTGCGTCACGGCGGACGCTGCGTATCTGCTGAGGATTATGAGGATATGGCGCGGGAGGCTGTGAGGGATATCAGTAAAGTAAAATGTTTTGCCGGCTACGACGAGCAGGGCAGGCCGCAGCAGGGGGCGGTGACTTTGGTGGTGTTATCGAAGGATTATGGGGAGAGTTCTTACAGTTTTGAGCGTACCAAGAAGAAAATCTACAGCTATCTTACGGCGAATATGGATCAGAATATTGTAAATCAGAGCCGCTTTCATATTGTGATGCCGGAGTTAATACGCTTGGATGTGAAAGTGCTTTTGGAACTGGCGCAGGAGAAAGAAATTTTTGCCGCTACCAAGAGAGTGCGCGAAGAGCTTGAGCGTTTCCTGGACCCGCTGCGCGGGAATTTTTACGGCGACGGCTGGGAAATCGGCGCGTTGCCGGATAAAAACCAAATCGCCCATGCCTTGAAGCAGGTGGAGGGTGTGAAGTATATCAGCCAGCTTTCCCTTCGCAAATATAAGAGCGGCAGGTTCGAGGCGTATGAAATCAATGAAGAACGGCTGCTGCCGTTTTACCGACTGCCCAAAAGCGGCTTTCTGGAGGTTGTGGCGGAACCCTGAAAAAGTTCCTGAGCTGCTAATCATAGAAACAGCGGTAAGCCCCAAGCTAATTTAGAAGAAGGAGTATAGGCCATGTTTTATAATTTTGATTTGGATGATAAATCTTATCAGGAAATTGAAGCGGACGCAGTATTTCAGATACCAGGAAGATGCCCGGACTGGACAAATTATAACCAGTCCGATCCGGGCATTATGCTGCTGGGGCTCCTCGCATGGCTCAAGGAAATACAGCAGTACCATATCAGCAGGCTTGGCGGATGGAAACGGCAGAAATTTCTAAAACTTTTGGGCGTTTCCGTGCGGCACGCGCTACCGGCGCATAGTTCCGTGAGTGTGGAATGGCCGGCCGGCATGACGGAAAACAAAAATCCCCTGAGTAAAGGGAGCAGATTTTTTGCCGGCGATATGGCGTTTGAGACAGTAAAAAAGGGGCGTATTCATCCGATCAAGCTGATTGGCGCATATCTCGTATGTGGGGAGGCTTTGGATTGGTATGCCAATAATGGCAATGACTTGGAAAAGCACATGCGCCTTTATCCATTTGGGGAACGGCCACAGGTCGGCAACCGCTGCTGTTTTGTGATGGACAAGGCATTTGTGCCCGGTGAGCAGACGGTTGTGTCCTTTAATATCCGCACGGAATATGAGGTGGTGCGCAACCCAATTGGGGAAGATTTTATACCTCTGGCAAGGCTCAAATGGGAGTATCAGTCTGCGGAGGGCTGGGAGGATTTACCGGTAGATTTTGACACTACCTACGCGTTTTTGCAGAGCGGCAAGATTGGTTTTCATCTGCCGAAAGAGATGGCGGAAGATAAGAATTATGGTGCGTACCAAATCCGTGTGACGCTGATAGAAAATGATTACGATGTGGCGCCGCTGGTGCAGGACATTTATTTTAACGAGATTGAGGTCAGGCAGCAGTATACATACTGTGATTTTGAGGATTACGACGTGCCTGCCGCGGAGGGAAGGCTCTTTGTAAAGAGCAGTATGTACCTCGCCAAAAATGGACAGGCAGAGTTATACATAGAAAAAAACGGCGGCTTATGTCAGGTGGCGGCCGTCGAAAAAAAAGAGGCCGCCGACGGCGATATGATTTTTTATTTTGAGAAACCGAAGTGGCTATCCGGCGAATCTGTACGGTGCAGGCTTGCCGTGTATGAAAATGATTTTTTTGAGAAGCGGGAACTTGGTGTGGGGGGCGGTTTTGCAAATCAGGAATACCGCCTGAATATCCCTGGCATTGTGTATGATGAGTTTGAGATTATGGTCTGCGACAGGCAGGACAAAATGTTTTACCCCTACCGCCGTGTAGAGGACTTTGACAATTGTAAACCTATGGACGCAGTGTACGCGCTGGAACTTGCCGAGGACAGGCTGTTGTTTGGCAACTGTGAGAACGGTATGGCACCGGATGGGGAGATCCGCTTACTGCGCCTTAGAGTGAGCAGCGGGAGGTCAGGCAATATTAAAGCAGGGAAAATACAAGAAAGCCAGGAGAATGCCAGCCTTTTGGTGAAACAGAATGGCAGCGCCTGCGGCGGCAGGGACAATGAGACGTTGGAATCGTGTTATGAACGGTTGTGCCGTGAACTGAAAAACGTTCACAGGGGCGTTACCTATAGAGACTATGAGACGTTGGTGAAACAGACGCCGGGGCTTTTAATCTTAGACAGCAAGGCAGTTTCCCCGGCCGTGGAAGACGCGGGCAGACAAAGTATGCGGGAAAATGAGATAGCTATCGTCGTACGCCCTTTGAGCTATCAGGAGAGGGACGCACAGCTCAACGATAAATACAGACAGAATATAGAGCAAATGATAGAAAAACGAAAGATGATCGGAACTACGGTAAAGATTCTAAACCCGGAGTATGTGGGAATTTCTGTTTTTGCGGAGATTGTGATACGGCCGCATTTTACGGATGCGGAGGAGCGAATTGAAGAAGCGGTGCGCGATTATCTGGATGAGAAATCTTGGGAGATTGGCCGGCCGGTTTCCGCCAGCGCAATCTATGGGATTATAGATATCCTGCCTTGCGTGCGGCAGGCGAAGTCCCTGATGGTTGAGGCGGCGGGCAGAGGCTTCCGCCGTCTGGTGAATGGAGACGTGCAGCTTCCGCCAAATGGGCTGCCGTACCTCAGAGAATTGGATTTTCGCATTTTTACGGCAAGAGAGGCTGATATAATATGAGTTTTGCCGTAGCGTGTATTTGGCAATATAGGTAAAAGGGGCGATGGTGTGGAGCAGATAAAATACATTGTGTTAAATAAAAAGAAGGATTACGCAACCGGGTATCTGGAGGGAATCCGCATCACAGATGACGGAATTGCCCTGGAAGAGGGAAGAGAGAGCGGCGTCTATCTTTCACGCCTTTTGGACAGCAAAACAGAGGGAAACCAATGGCAGCGGGCCGTTGTCCAAAGTGAAGGTTATGGTGACGATTCTATTAAGTTTCACTTTTATTGCAGCGATGATGCGCACATAGCCTTAGACGGAAGAATTTATCTCTGGGAAGAGTTAATACGGGACGTAAAAATCCCCCTGGAGAAGAAGCGCAAGGCTATGGAGCCGTATCTTGTCCATATTGTTCAAAATCCCCGGGATATTATGCTGTATCACGGCGTGGGGAGATATTTGTGGCTGGAGGTACAGCTCTTTTGCCAGGCAGGCTTTCTTCCGCAGATCCACCATATGAAAATATACGCGGCAAGCCGCAGCTTCCTGTCGTATCTTCCGGCGATCTACCAAAGCGGCGGCAGGGAGGATTTTTTAGGAAGGTTCCTGGGCTTGTTTGAGGCAGTTTATGAGGATTTTGAAGAAAAAATCGTAGATTCTGCAAAACAGCTTGATCCGACCGCTGCCGAGCCAGAATTTTTGCACTGGCTGGCAAAATGGGTGGGAATTTCCAATACGCATCTGTGGCAGGAGGAAAAGCTGCGGCTTTTGCTTTCAGGGATTGTCAGAAAGAATTTAACCCGCGGCACCCGGGAATATATGGAGCATATGATCGGCACATTCACCGGGGAACGTCCCTTTTTCCTGGAATATGGGGATATTGAGCATTACAGGGGAAATGATGCGGCGTACCAGATACTTGTTCGGTCTTATGCGCATGGACCTTATGAAGCGAGCGTGTTTGTGCGGGAACAAGCGGCGCCCTCGCTGCGGGAACAGCATGCGCTCAAGAAGATGATAGAAGACATGAAACCCGCGCACATCCGTATGCATCTAATTATTTTGCGGCCGGGTATCTATCTGGGGCAGAATGTGTATGCGGGAGTAAACAGCGTATTAGTATCATATGAGCGTGCGAACTTAAATGGGGTAGCTGCAATTCCGTCCATGGTTGGCATGACGGACACTGAGTCAGAGGAGGAAAAAGAAATATGAAGAATTTAAAAAGCTTTCCCTTTGAAAGAAACCGGTATTTTTATGGGAAGCTGTTGTCTGTAGAGGATTTTGAGACAGAGCAGAAATATTTTAACGATAAGCGCAGGACGATAAACCGTTTCCTTTTTGGCTCCGGCGTTGTCTGCGGGCTTGGGGTTGTGGAAGTAGACGATGAGAGTATTTCCGTGGAGCGCGGCCTGGCGTTGGATTTTGCTGGGCGCGAGATTGTGCTCGATGAGCCGGCAGTGCGTAAGATTACAGAGATTGAGGGGTATGGCGGCGAGCAGGACGCGGATTACTATTACTTGTGCCTGGAATACCGTGAGGAGGCTGCGGAGCTGATGCATAATGTTGCGGGTACGGCAGGAAAAAACAGCAGTGAATACAATAAGTATAAAGAGAGCTACCGTCTGTTTGTCACCAGGGAGGAACCGGAGCGGGAAATTTTTACGCCTTCCCAGCTCTATGAGGAGCGAAAGACTGTGTACCGTGGACATGGCGTGCAGATCAATCAGGTATTGCCAAGATTTTTGGAGCTGGGGAAAGAAGCGGTTCTGCGGGTAGAGATTGATTGCGCGGGGCAGCAGGATGTCTCTTTTGAATACGAGCTGGACTTATCGTTTCTGACAGGCGGCGAGGGCAGCAGGGCGCATGTCTCATTTCGACAACAGGAGCAGGCGAAACAAGAAAGATACCAACTGGAAATCCCCGTAAAGGCTGCCGGGGTGCCAGATGTACAGGCGGAGGCTTCTTTGGTGAAAGACAGTTTCCGATTGCAGATAGGCGGCAGGGAGTACCGGGACGCCGGGGACTGTGTCAGTCAGGCGGCCATCAGCGGCTTTGATGGCTACGAGGCATTACAGGAGCAGTATTATAAGGCTGCAATGGATTATATTATGGGCAATACGTTTCAGCAGGGTATTTATCTGGCAAAAATTCAGGTTGTACGCGCCGGAGGGGTCTGCCTGATTGAGCATATCGAGCCGCTGCCTTTTGGACAGAAAATTATGCACACGGAGCTTTCGTCAGCAATGATTGGCAGGCTTGTGGATGATGTGAACCGGCTCAAACAGTCCGTAATGTCAGACGCTGCCGGCAAGCAGGGAGAGGAGGAGGAAAAACCGCTTAGAGCCGCCTATGGCGAGGTTGTCTTTGAAGTCGGGCAGATGCGTGCAGGGGAAATTCTCTATTCCGACGAGATTGTACATGGCCTGGGATTTGGCCCGGTTACGATAGAACTCAGCTATGAAGTGGACAGCGGGTTTGCAAAAGATTCCCAAATGATGTTCGGCGATGCTTCGTTGTTTCAGAACCCAAGCGGGTTTACGGCTTCTCTGGGAGCAAAGCTTGAACCAGCGGAGGGTACGTTTGAAATTGGTTTGCGGATTGTTAAAAATGGGAATGCCAAGCGTGTGCGCGTGCATTGGACGGCTTTGCGCAATGAAGTACGCAAGCCGCAGTCGGCGAAAAAGAAACATATTTTCATTCAGCCGGATAATCCCAACGTGTTTGTGGGCGAGAGTGTGGTGTTTACCGCGGTATTGGAAGGATTTACAGATGAACGCCTGAAATGGAAAGTCAAGGACAGCAATGGGGGCGCAATCAATAAGAATGGGAAATACACGGCGCCGGAGACGCCAGGCATTTTCCATATAACAGTTTCCAGCACAGCGTTTCCCAAGGTACAGGCGTCAACGTTTGTAGTGGTACGTGAGAGAGAGTGAGATAGATGGTAATTAAGTTTCAGGACAAGCAATATGAGCTGATTTCAAAAATTAAGACAATGGGTTCCGGCAATATAGAGCTATATGCCGCTTGCGACGCCACAAAGAGGGAGGGTGCAAGGTATACGGTTGCCTGCGTCAATGATATGGAGCTGGCAAGAAAGCTGGTGCCGGTAACTACGAAGAATAATACCAGCTGCACGTTTAAAGATCTCTATGACAGTTTTAATGCGGACGGCAGATATTACATTGTCTTTAGCCATGCGGACGGCAGATCATTGCAGCAGGCAATGGATAAGGGAAATTATCGTTTGCAGGAACGTCTGCTGCTAATGAAAAATATTTATGCGCAGATTTTTCTGCTGAATATGCCGGAGTGTTTTCTCTATGAAGTATTGCGCAAAGATAATATTGTGGTAGACGACGATCTCGGCATTCGATTCAACTACTACTTCACGGAAGTGGACTATTACTGGAAAGTGCAGGAGAAAGACTGCATGAACCGTATGACGGGACTGGTATATGAACTGTTTGCCAGGGAATTGGAGCAGAAAAGCTCCCGTGAGCTCATGAAGTATGCGCGGGATATGGAGGAAGGGCGTTTTGCCTATCTGTGGGACTGTTATGTGGCGTATGACAATATTTATGAGACGGTGCTGACAAAGAGCGAGCAGCAGGAAATTAAACCGGGCCGTATCTGGTGGCGTGCCTGGGAGGGGATGAAAAAACTATTTCCAACAGTCAGGACAGTGCTGGCAGTCGCGCTGATAGCTTCAGCGGCCATTTATCTTCTGCTGACGCTGCCCAATCCCGTATTGTCGGATAAGGGGGTCACCTTTAACCGCATTGGAACCTTGGAGATAAACGGACGGGAGGGTTGATGTATGCAGGGTGGATTGATTGGGCGTACTGCCAGGAGGCTGTCTCATATCTTGATGGCGCCTGTCCAGGTAGTGATCCGCAAAGGAAAGAGGATGTTAAGCCCGGACTCTTTTGCCTCAAAAGTATTGAGCGATGTGCGCAAGGGAATCGGCAAGAAAAAGAATAAAAAGGAACGGACAATCCATGATTATTTTTCTTTTGGGCGGTATTATGTGCTTAAAAGGATGGTCTATATTGTCATGATTGCAGCGGTTATCCTGCCGATTCTCTATCTGAAACTGCTGCATCCTATCCTGATTTCAAATTTTTTTGTTAAGACGATGGCGGTAAATTCCCCTGAGATGGTCGGCTACAGCGGTAAGGTGGAGTTATTGTCTGAAAAGGGCGGAACTGTGCTGTTTAAGGGCGCCATGGAAGAGGGGCGCATCAATGGCAAGGGACAGCTCTATACATATGAGGGATTTCTTCTGTATGAAGGCAATTTTGAGATGGAAGCCTACTCAGGTGAGGGCGAGTTATATTATAAAAATTCGGATGTGCTCTGTTATAAAGGGACATTTCTGCTGAATGAGTATGACGGCCAGGGTATTCTCTATGATGAAGAGGGAAATCCGGTCTATAAAGGGGAGTTTAAAAATGGTTTGTATGAGGGCACGGGGACTTTGTATTTCGCTAACGGGCAGGAAAAATATGTGGGCTCCTTAGCCAAAGGCGAGCCGGAGGGCAAGGGAATTCTTTATGATGAGGAAGGGAACGTCATTGCCGAGGGCAATTTTGAGGATGGGCAGCCGGAACTTAAAGCAGCCGTTTTAGAGGATGCCGAGGGCAATGTTCTCTATGAAGGGACGGTCAATGCCAAAGGCGAATACGAGGGGGAAGGCAAATTGTATGAGGATGGAGCGCTTGTTTATGATGGAGATTTTGCGGGCGGAAAAAAGGAGGGCTCTGGGACCGAATACGATGAGAATGGCAACGTGGCATATGAGGGAGGATTCGCCAAGGGGAAATATGAGGGAGAAGGCAAGCTCTATGCCAGTACAGACGCCGGGGCAGGAGGAAGTGGAGGAGACGCCGGAAACACCGAAGCCGGAGGAAGCGTAGGAACCGCCGGAACCGGAGGAACTTCAAATTCCGGGAATACACAAACCGAAAGTACGGCTGGAATAGATAGTGCAGGAAATACCAAGGAAAGTAGTACAGGAGCGGAAGCCGGAAGCACAGAAGGAAGCGAGAATACAGGCAGCGTCCTTGTCTATGAAGGAGATTTTATCGCAGGCAAAAAAGAGGGAGACGGGACTGCCTATGATATGGAGGGCAACACCGTATTTGAGGGAGAATTTGTAAAAGACAAATATGAAGGGGAAGGCGTGCTCTATGAGGCTGGCATCCCTGTCTATGAAGGAGGATTTGTCAATGGGGAATACGAGGGGGAAGGAAAATCGTATGACGAGTCTGGAACGCTTGTGTATGACGGCGCGTTCGTCCAAGGGAAAAAGGAGGGTATCGGCAAATCATATGATGAGAGAGGAAGGCTTGTGTATGACGGAACCTTCAAGTCGGATCTATATGATGGAACCGGTAAACTCTATGATGTGGAAAAAAATCTGGTAATCTATGAAGGAGAGTTTGTAGACGGCCTCTATCAGGGCGCGGGCAAGTTGACGGATGCCGAGACGCAGAGGCTTATCTACGACGGAGAATTCTATAAAGGGGAATACAGCGGAACAGGTAAACTTTACGCAGCCTCAAACGGTAATTTAATTTATGACGGCGGATTTCTGAGGAATGCATATTATGGTTCAGGGAAGTTGTGGGATGAAGAGGGGAATCTGCTCTATAAAGGCAGCTTCATCAATGGGAAATACTATGGCCGTGGAATTCTCTATGACGCGTCAAGCGGCAGGGTTCTCGAAGCGGGAGAATTCCGCAATGGCGTGCTGACAATACCTGAGCGTATGGAAGAGATTGACGATGAGAACGCATACATAGAGAGGCAGGAGAGTATACCGTAAATTTATCCGGTAAAGCGGGAATATTGCCAAGGCTGGTTGGAAAGAAAAAGAGGAATGATATGTCAGATTATACGAAGATTGCAGATACGGGAAATGGCATTTTAACACTTTTAAAAGAAGCATTGATTCCCGAACTGTTGAACAGCCCGGATCAGATTGGGCTCTGTTCCCCGGAAGACCATGGGGATTTTGCAGTGGGCGTCTGGCTCTATGATGTGAAAGAGGACGCTTCCATACAGGCACATGAGATGACGAATGTCGGCAGGAATGCCCAGCGTTATCCATCGACATATTTGACGCTGTATTATATGATTACGCTTTACTTGCAGAGCGATTTAAAGTACCGCGCCGTACAGGAACATCAAATATTTGGCCGGATCATCCAGGCATTCCGCGATAAGGCGGCCATTGAACCGGATAACTTTACCCCTACCGGGGAACCGGGCGGCGCGAATATCCGTGTACAGATGCAGGATTTGGAGATGGAAGAAAAAGTACGAATCTGGACGGTGCCCAACACGGCTTATAAGGCTTCTTTGTTCTACACGGCGGGGCCTGTGGAGATTCAGTCTACAAGAAAGAAATCGGTAAAGCGGGTACAGGAAATCAGTCTCCGTTTTTCTGGAAAGGATGCATAGTATGGTATTACATGAGACAAAAATACGGTTGTCAAAAGCAGTGCTTTTCCGGGATGCATTTACCGGGGAGCCGGTGTCTTCGGGTATCCGCATCCATTCCCTCTCCGGGGGGCGGGTAGAAAAAAAGAGTGACGGTTACTTTTTATTCCTGGATGTTGGAGACAAGGAATTGACGATTGAGACAAAATCCCCCATTTATCAGCCAAGACGTTTTACGTTGCAGGCGGATGCGGGAGCTGAAGTGTCGGAGGCGCTTTTGTACCCTTCGCCGTCATATCCCCTGCGTGCCGGCAATACTGCCGTCCGGGGGCGGACCCTGCCGGGGCGTGCGTTAAAGTTTCATCTCGAGGATGAGCGGTCATGCTGCCGTCTGATCAGCGATTACAAGAAAGGGGAGGCGGAGATTTCCTTTTACCGGAAAGGCGGAATGAAAAATGTGCTTTGGCATATTCGTAAGAAACAGGGAAAAAAGGGGGAGTATTTTGCATTGGGACAGGCGGATGGAGAGGCAGAAGTTTTTCGGCTGGGAGAGCCGCTGGAAACGGCATATCTCAAAAAGGATACGGTAATTTACCCGGCGCAGGAGACGATAGCCGATGAAGAGGGCATGTTTTATTTGCTGCTTGGAGATATGCCGCAGGAGCCTTGCAAGCTGCATTATTTTTATAAAGATGAAGCAGGGCAGGCTTGTGGGGAGGCGGAGATTTTGCGCGCCAAAGACAATTATGTGGATTTATGTAAGGAGGAGAAGAAATAATGGGATTATGTGTGACAGGCGGGGCGTCCATGACATGTTCGTTTGGAATGGCGCCTTCCGTGCTGAATGTGCTGCCGGCAGCGAGGACTGTGTCGGCAATGCCGCTGGCGACAATTGCGGATAACGTGCCGTTTGTGAATATTACGCCGTTTGGCATGTGCCAGAGCATGGCAAATCCGGCTGTGGCGGCGGCAACTGCCGCGGCAATGGGAGTGCTGACCCCCATGCCCTGTACGCCCGTGCCGGCGGGGCCCTGGGCGCCGGGCGTTCCCCAGGTATTAGTCGGGGGTAAGCCGGCAATCAATAACCAATGTAAGCTGAATTGTGCTTATGGAGGCATGATACAGTTTACAAATTCAGGCTGTCAGACCGTGCAGCTCTAGGTTTGAATCTGAGGGAAAGATTATGGATAAAAAAAATAAAATAAACGCCCATAGGAGTATGGGGAAAAAAGGCGTTATCGGCTTGTGCGTTATCTTGTCTGTCGCAGCCTCTGCCATATTGATAGCTACTGTTTACGGCAGCACGATAGAATTAAATTATATCGAACAGATCCATTTGCAGGATGGATATCTATATTATGTAGACCGTGGAGAGGGAGATGATTTAAAAATTATCCGCTCGGATACGTCTGGGAAAAAGGGGGATATGATTGTCTGCAAACGTCATGAAAAAGAGCAGTATCGGATGGTACGGCAGATATTTTTTGACAGTGAAGGGGAAGCTTACGCGCTGATTACGGAGGCAGATGTAGAGTCCTGGAGCGACTTGAGCTGTAAAGTATACAAATGTGATTTTGCGTATGGGAAGTTAAGAGAGACGCCGTATGATTTGTCGGAGGACGTCCTTAAATGCAGCCGGATTGAGATTGCGCATATCCAGGATGGCAGCCTTTATTATATCTGTTTGCCGGATGTGGAAAAGAAATCTGCAAAGGCAGAACTGATCGCGCTCAATTCACAGGGGGAACGCAAGCCTTTGGATACGGTAAAACTGGAATATCCGTATCTGAACGCGCAATTTTTCCTCAGCGAGGATCAAATTCTTTTGTGGATGGATTATGCGGGGGAAGTCCATGCCAAAGAGGTTGGGGCAAAGAAGCGCATGAAAATCAAAGGGATTACCGGAAAGCCGGGTGTTTTTAAGAGCCTGTCTGACGACGGCAGACAGGCGTATGTGCTTGATTACGAAAATGAATGTATCCGTGCGGTTGATTTGAAGGAACGAACATCCCAGGCGTTGTTTGCGGGCGATGAAATTCGGGCTATTGATGCAGATTTTACGTTTCAGCAGCTACAAAGCCCGGATTGTACGCAGTCCGGTTTTTGCGCGGGCGTGGAGGATGCGCAGGGAATGGTTTCTGTCTGTTCTTACCAGGAGGGGAACCATCAGGATATTGAAGTTGTTTCGCTGACAGCCCCGACAATTTTCCGGCGTATGTTTTGGGTCTATATGGAGATTATTCAGATAGCGGCAATTTGGTGCGTTGTTTGGATATTGCGGGTGAAATACCATTTCCAGACGATTTTAATTCGGCTTGGCGTTATTTTTCTTATGGGGCTTTTATTTATGGACAGTTTTCTGGAAGGATGGATTGAGTTATCCATGCGCCAGCAGCTAGAATGCAACCAGACGTTTTCGCTTTCAGCGTTAGGGAAGATTCTCAAGGAAGATATTGCCCATAAAATTGAAACAAATGCGGATGAATTCCCTTCTGGCGCCAGGGCGCTCAGGATGAGTTGTATTGACGTAGACGGCGGAAAAGGCATTGGCGGGCTGTCCATGTATGTTTACAGCATTTTTGAGGCAGATGAAGACGGGCGTTTGTATGTCAGTGAGTCCATGTCGGAATACAGCGGCGTTCCGGTGGAATGGGTATATGCCGAGGAAACGTTAGAGGCAGTCTATGAGGCTTATGATACGTCGCAGGTTGTAGATAAGAGTGATGAGAGCAGAGATGGGAAACGCAATAACCAATTTGTGCCGGTTGTGTTGAAGGATGGCACGAAATTCGGGGTGCTTGCCGTTTCTGCCAATGGGAATGTATTGGACTATCAGATTTGGTATTATCAGTGGAACCTGAAAAACGCGTCCTCCATAATGATGTTAATCTTGATTGTGATTTTAATCGTAATCCTTTATATTTTTTTAAAGCCTTTAAAGGCTTTGAAACGATGCGCGGGTTCGCTGGCGGCAGGAAATCTCGGCGTGACGGTTGCCGTGCGCGGACATGACGAGGTGGCTGATATTTCCGCGGCATTTAATCAGATGTCGTTGGAAATTGCCAATTATGTGCAGGATATCAAAGGCATGTCGGACGGCTATTATAAATTTATTCCGGCTAAAATCCTTAATCTGCTGGGCAAGGAGTCCATTCAGGAAGTGGAATTGGGAGATGAAATGACAGGGGAATTTACCATACTCTCCCTGCATGCGCTCGATTATCCCAAGCAGAGCGCGACCTTTTCCGCAGAGCAGGTATATAAAGATATTAACCGTGTGCTGTCCATGCTCGTGGAGCCGATTAACAGCCATCACGGCGTGGTGGAACATTTTGAAGATACGGGATTGTCCGCTTTTTTTACCGTCAGCAGCAGGGAGGCGTTAGACGCCGCCATCGACATTCAGCGTTTGTTGGAAGGGCAGATGCCGGGCAATGGCAGGACGATTGCCATCAGCTATGGGCGTGTGATGATTGGGGTGATTGGACATGAACAGCGCATGGAGGCTACGACAATTTCCGCTCATTCAGACCTGGCCAAAGAATTGCGGTTAAATGGTGATAAATATGGCGCGCATATTCTTATCACGCATTTAGTATACGAGCAGATTGCAGAGTTTGAGGAGCATTACCACGCCAGGTACTTAGGCAATATTTATCTTGCCGCGAACAATACATATGAGCGTGTCTATGACGTATATGATGGGGACGCAGAGGAGGATTTCTATTATAAGGATCTGACAAAGCCTTTATTTGAAAAGGGTGTTGACTTGTTTGTGGCAAAGAAGTTTTATGAGGCGCGCCTGGTCTTTGTAGAGGTTTTAAAGCAGTATCGCAAGGATAAGGCGGCAAAGGAGTACCTGTACCGCTGCGACAAGTATTATAAGCTTGCAGATACGGAGGAAATAGAGACAGTCATTGAGAAGTTCTGAATGTTGTAGTTGGCAAAGACGTTGAGAAGAGAGGTGTGGACAATGGAAGAAGAATTGAAAGTAGATAAGGTGCAGGAAGACGATAAGCAAAAGGAAGAAACACCGAAGGCGGAGGAAGTCCTTCAGCCTCAAAAGCCTTTGAATGAATCGGGAAATAAAGACGGCGGCCCGGTGGAGAGTACCACAGGAGGAATAGGGGAAGGTAAAGAGGAAGATAAAACAAAAGGAACAGAGGAAGATAAAACAAAAGGAACAGAGGAAGATAAAACAAAAGGAACAGAGGAA
>CAJURU010000023.1:0-11727 GCA_910588845.1 uncultured Lachnospiraceae bacterium | reverse complement strand
GATAAAACAAAAGGAACAGAGGGAGGTAAAGCAGAAGACGGGGGAAATAATACAGCCGGCTCGGGGGCAGGTACCACGACAAGCGTAGAAAAGTTGGCAAGCGATGATTTGAATGTGGAAATGGCCCAGCTCATGCAAAATACTATGGATGGAAAGCGTCGTGGGGACGACGGCAAGGCGCGGGGCGGCGAACCTTTTGATAAGTTGGAGGATCTGATAAAGAAGAAAACGGGGGAGAAAAGAAGAAGAGGCAGAAGAGGCAAAAAAGAAGAAACCAAAGCGCAGGAAGAAGCCAAGCCGACAGGGAGCGGACCGGGAGGAGGCAAACCGGCAGGGAGCGGGCCGGGAGGGGGCAGTCCGGCAGGAGCCGGGCCGGAACAAGGCGACCATGCGCAGGATGATACGCCGCAGGCAGTAAAGAAGAGTGTGGATGAGCTGCGTGGAGGACAGCTTTATATGGCGGTCGTGCTGGCGCGGCAGCTGGAAAAAGGCGGGCAAAATCCCATGGCGGATAATAAGTTTAAGCGCTTTTTTAATTCTTCCACCTTTAATTCCACCGCAGATAAGATTAAATTAGCGGGGGCGTTGAGCGGTTCGGCATCCCTAATGGATGCTACCTATAAAACGTCTACTGTCAGCCAGGCGGTAGCGCTTGTCAGCAACCTGGTAGGGCTGGTGACAGGCATAAAGACGATTGTGCAGAAACTTAAGAAATTTAAGACGATAAAAGGTAAGATGAACAGAGTTATGAGCGGCATCGGCCTTGTATCGGATTTTGCCATGACGATATCAAAGGCAGTTGGCATTGCGCAGTCAATCACTGTCCTCAGTGGAAAATTCCAGGGTGTGACGAAAACAGTATTTAAATACTTGAATGCGATTGTAGGCAGCGTTGCGCAGGCGAGCGGGTTCATTTCGGGCGCCCACGGACTAAAGCAAGCCCGCGGAAAGTTGAATATGATGAAGACCCTAAAGAATAAAAGGTGGGAGGACATAGAGAATACGGTGCTCCCCAAGTACAGTGAAGCAGAGGAAGGCGAGGAGGAAGAAGACGAAGAAGATTCCGGCGAGAGCACTACGACATCAAGTGCAGCCCAGACAGCACAGGAAGCGACAGGGGAAGGAGGGAAGAAAAAACGTCTCAGCCTCAAGCAGAAGAGGGAACAGGCGAAACAGCTCAAACAAAGCAAAAAGGAGAGGCGGAGCCTGGCAAATATGCTGCTGAGGAGAGAGGACGTCTCAGATGAAGATAAAGATAAGCTTGTCGGTTATATTGCTTCATGCAGGATGATTGGAAAAATAAAATCAGGTATTTTCATGGGAATTTCCGGCTTGGTGGCGAATGCCATAGGGCTGGGCACGAACATTGCTAACGGAGTGTCTGCCGGCGATAGCGAAAATAAAGACGCGGAGAACACGGGTAATACGATGGGCATTATTTCCGGTTTCGTGGGAAGCGGGATCACTCTTGCCAAGATGGGCATAGACAAATCAAACCAAAAGAAGCAGAATAATGAAGAGGCAGATATGATAAAGGGAAGGCTCTGGGGGCTTATCCATGGCTTAGACGATGATAAATATGGATTAAAGGGAATTTCCGAGTCCCTGGAGGCAAAACCATCGCCGGAAAAAGCCGAAGAAGCGAAAGGCGTGGTGAATAAATATAAAGCGGTAGACGGCCAGCTTCGCGGGGCATTTGTGGATTATGGAGCAGTTTTGAAAGCCAACAGCGCGGAAGAATTCCGCAAGCTGCTGGTGTCTGGAATATAGAAATATTAGAATATTTTTTTAAACAAAATAGGAAATGGATGGTGGAAAGATGTTTGCGGGACAGGAGGAATATTTTCAGGAATTATTGTCCCTGGTGAGAAAAGAAATCAGCCTCTATACGAAATATGCGGTGCGTTTAACGGAGAAGGGTTCCGTTCGTCATATTTATCAGACGAAATTATTTAAAGAGGAGCTTGACAATATTTTACAGGACCCGTTTGCACATATGGAGTGCGATGCGTATGGCAGGGAGCGGGAAAATCTCTTTATGCAGTGGCGCGCATTCCATGAAAAGGCTTACCGCACGATAAAAGAAGGCGACGTGATGCTTCCGTTTGCCTATTTGCTGCGCAGGCTGGGGCTTACCGAATTTGAGCAGTATCTTGCCTGCCTTGCCATAGCGCCGGAATTGAACCGGGAATTTGAGCGCATGTTTGCCTATCTTCAGGACGACCTTGCTTGGCGTTACCCTTCCCTCGACCTGTGCGTCAAGATGTATGCGATGGATGAGGAAGTACAAAATGCGCTTATTCACCGCATATTTGCCCGCCGCGAACTTCTATGCTGCGTGTTCGGCGCAAGGCCCATGACGCAGGAAAGCGAGATGTCCTGGCAGATCAAGCTGAGGAAAGATTTGATTCATTTTGTGTTTTTCTATGAGGCGGATTTACTGGACAGAAAAACTGAATATCATGTAGTTGTTCCCGGACAATCCGGGATAGAGGAATGCAATATTAACCGGGCGGTATTGCAAAGTATGATAAAACGCCTGCAGGCATTGCCGGAGGCAGAGGAGGGCGCGCAGGAAATGCGTCTGTTTCTGTTAAGAGGACCATATGGCAGCGGGAAAAAGAAGCAGATTATCACGGCGGCGGGGATTTTGGGGCATGCCGTACTCTTTGTGGATCTGCGGGCGCTTGCTTATCAGAAGGAAGATAAGATGGAAGAAATGATCTGCGACGCCGTGGTGCGCGCCGTTTTAAATAAAGCGTTTCTGGTAATGGAACACTGGGAAGCAATCTGGCTGGGAGAGCGCAAGAATCAGCAGATATCCTTGAATATCCTGCGCAGGGCGTCTCTGTTTTTCCCTTATTTATTTCTCACGGTGGAGGAAATGCCGGGAGAAGATATTTTGCAAGGAGAATACCCCAAAGGGTATGGGCTGGAAGAGTTTTATCTGCGTTTTCCCTCCATACAGGAGCGGAGTATGCTCTGGAAATCTTTTCTGGCAGCGGGCGGAGGAACTCTAAGGGAGGAAACGGTTTTCGACCGTCTGGCGGCGCAGTTTGATTTTTCCCCGGGGGTGATAAAAGAGGCGGCGGAGTCTGCCTGTAAGGAAGCGCGGACGCAGGGGAAAACAAAGATTCCGGCCTCCTGTCTGTACCGTGCGTGCCAGCAGAAAATTTCCCATCGGCTGGGGGAGCGCGCAAACCGGGTAAACGCCGCTTATACCTGGGACGATTTGGTGTTGGAGGAGGGAGCCAAAGAACTGCTGCGCCAGGCATGCGGGCAGGTTACCTGCCGCGGGAAGGTCTATGAGGAATGGGGATTTGAACAGAAAGTCGCCTATGGCAGAGGCGTTTCCCTGTTGTTTGCCGGGCCTCCGGGGACTGGTAAGACGATGGCGGCGCAGGTGCTGGCAAAAGAGCTGAATCTGGAACTGTACAAGGTGGACCTCTCCGGCGTGTTGTCGAAATATATCGGTGAGACACAGAAAAATCTGCGGGAGATTTTTGATGAAGTAAAAAAGAGCAGGAGCATCCTCTTTTTTGACGAGGCGGACGTGCTTTTCGGAAAGCGCGTCGACGTGACGGACGCCAGGGATATCAGCGCGAATGCGCAGACCGCCTATCTGTTGCAGAAGATGGAGGAGTATGACGGCATTACGATTCTTGCCACCAACCTGATGCAGAATTTTGACGATGCTTATAAACGCCGTATGAAATTTATCATCCGCTTTACCTTTCCCCAGAGAGAACAACGCATACAGCTCTGGCAAAAAGTATTTCCGGGACGGATGCCGCTGGCGGCAGATATTGACATTGACTATCTCGCGGACAATTTTGAGCTCTCCGGCGCAAGCATCAAGAATATTGCCTTGAACGCGGCTTTCATAGCGGCTTCCAGGCAGGAGATTACCGGTATGGAACATATTATGGAGGCTTTGCAGCAGGAATATGAAAAATCCGGGAAAATACTTGGAAAAGCGGAGCTGAAAGAGTATTATATCTATAAGAAACAGTTTAGCTACCCAGGATAAATGGGAAGGAGGAAAACATGAATAAACAAGAGTTGCGGGAAGGTTTAAAGAGATTACATGAGTATGTCGGCAAGCAGGGATTTAAGAGCATGTTTCTGGAGGAAGGAAAACATGCCGCTATGGACACGCTGCTGCTGGGGCTTGAGATGGAGGAAGATTTAAGTATCTACATTAGCTGCAACTTTGTCCATGCGCCGGAGTTCGGCGATGTCTTGCAGTATTATGGGCAGCTGGAATTAGACCCCATTATGGAAGAAAATCCGCAAGCCTTTACAGACTTGAACATCTATCAAATGATCAATCAATTGAATCGGGGACTGCCGGTGGGACAAATATTATACATGCAGGGAGAAGGAGATCAGGAGGCGCGCCATCTTATCGGTATCCGTTATACGATGCTGACGGAATTGGATGATGAAGCGGAGCTGGCAAAATGCGTCAGTATTATTGAGATGCTGATGAATATTTACGAGGTGCTTTGCAGCACGATTTTACTGCTCTTAGAGGGGGAATCCTTGAACAGTGCGATGGAGATTTTGGCAGGAATAATGGAGGAGTAAACCCTTGGTGTGCCCAGGGTTCGCTTGTAAGGAAGAATCTGTATAGAGGAATGGGCGCTATTGCGCATGGGCAATTACTTGCAGTGTAAAGAAGCCGTTCTCCTGTTGGAAATTTACCATGGAGTGCGTCTGCTTGGCGAAGAAGAGAATACTTTTTGTGCCAATGCCATGTCCCATGCCTTTTTGCGAAATCGGCATTCCGTCTTTGTCAAAACGTACGGTTTTGCGGCAGGTGTTAGACAACTCCATAAGATACTGCCCATTTAAATTGCGGCTTTTTAGCATGATGACGCGCCGTCCAGATTCCTCTTTGCAGGCGTTCAGCGCATTTTCCAGCGCGTTGGCAAGCACCACTGAAAAAGACGAAGAATCAAATTTGTCCGCAGGGGGAGCTATAAAAGAAGTTTGCACCTCGACACCCTCGCTTTCGGCAAGATTCAGATAAAAAGCGAGTACAGAGTTAATGATGGAATCGTTACAGTAAGTTTTTATCTCAACTTTGCCGACGGCGGCTTCCAGGTCTGACAACAGCTGATTCGCCTCCTCTATGGAGCCGTCGTGCAGGCATGTCTGCATGATGTTGGAGAAATGCCGGATATCGTGGCGCAGGATTTTTAACTTTTCTTCAGCGGCATGTATGTTTCTGGTCTGCTTTTCCATGGCGGAAATTTGCAGCGTCAAAATGTCTTTATGGTGGGAGAGCATTTGGTAGCGGTATTGCCGCAGGATGCTCTGATAGACAAGAAAATAAACGATCAGTATCAAAATAAGGTTTCCAAGTATATACAGAATACGAAAGGGATCTTTGGTATAGTAAGTTGGAAAGTTTGCAATAAAAAGCATCAGCATACTGAAAAATACCGGAATTAGCGACAGGGAGCCCCAACCAACCTGCACAACTTTTGTCAGCTCTAAAAAAGGCTTTCTAAAGTATCTGTATTCCAGGAGGATTACAAGAATATAGGTAACGCTGAGGATCACAAAATAGCTGCCGACATTACCGTGGACAGCCGTGTTGATTAAGAGTATAATCATGGCCATTATATAAGAGAGCAAAACCTGCGTGGCATAGTTAAATACGGACTGAGCGGGAGAGTTGCAGTCCATATAGTAGGCGAGCGCGATAGCCGGCACGGAAATGGTAAAAAACATACAGCGGGTAAAGGCAAAAAATCCTGCAAAATACAGAAGGACACCTGTGGAAACGCCAATCCATACAAGGTAGACGCCGAACAACAGCAATACTTTTTTAACATGGAATTTGAAGGATGTCAGGCTTGACATCATACCCAGCGTAAAAGTGGTAATCAGGATTACGCGAATAATATTGATGATAGTATTATGTTCGTGCAAATTCCCTAAAGTCATAGGTGTTCCTCCTCTTTGAGCCAGTAGCCGATATATTTTTGCTGTACCCTTGCATTAAAGGAGCGGGCGACCGGGACGACAGCGCCGGTTGTCAGGGACATGGCGCCGTTTGTCAGACTGCTGGAATAATTCAGGTTTACCACAAAAGAAGTATGTGTCTTGATGAAATTAGGCAGTTCTAAGATCGGCGCCAGGAACTGATTAAAGCCCGCGCGCAGATATTGGCTTTTTAAATGCCGTCCGTCTGCCAGATGAAAATGACAGACGTGCGCTTGCAGCTCTGCGTAGACGAGGGAGTGCAGGGGAATCTGTATCATGGCGTCCGTCGTTTTTAAAAGAAATACGTTATCTCTGTGCTGTTCAAAACGGCGGGCAATTTTGTCCAGAACAGGAAACAGAAGTTCCCTGCCCACAGGCTTGCAGATGTAGTTAAATGCATAGAGACGGAAAGCGTCCGGGTAATAGTCTGAACTTGAGGAGAGATAGACAATCAGTGGTTCAGCCAGCAGATTGGAAAGTTGTTCTCCCAGGGAAATTCCGCTCATTTCCGGCATCAGTATATCAAGCAGGAAGATGTCAAAAGTCTCTCCTCCTGAGACAGCGTCAAGGAGCAGGAAAGGAGAGGAAAATTTTTTGATTTTTATTTCCGGCTTGTTCGGCTCATAGAGCCATTCTTTGATAAGTTCTGCAGTTCTCGTTAAATCTCTTTTGTCATCATCGCAGATGGCAAGCTGAATCATATTTCTACACTCCTTTCATAGCGATTTCCGTATATGGTTATCTATTAAAATAATTGTAACTTTTGTTCCTGCAAAATGCTATATTTTGGGATGATTGGGGATTTTTTGGGGATGAAAAAAGTAGTTATTATGTCTTTTTTGTTGCAGAATATGCATAATTGGTGTAAATCCGCTCAAAAGAGAATAATTTCGATAAGATAGGCGGTGGATTTGTATGGCGAATACTAAGTAATCTGCGTGAATAAATCAGAAACTTATTATTCGTTGTATCAGGGTAAGGAGGAGGCGAATGAACAGGACAAGAAATAACGTATATCTCGTATTATTCTGCGGCATCATGGGGGCTGTGGCCGGGAGTGTTATCTGGGCATTTTTGAAAGTGATGTCTGTGGGCGTCGATTTTCTGTGGAAGTGGATTCCCGCGAAGTTTCCCATGCCGTTTTACACAGTGGCGGTATGTATCTTAGGAGCAGCTCTTATCGGCTGTTTCCGTTGGAAATTCGGGGATTACCCGGAGGAACTCGATACCGTGATGGCGAAAGTAAAAACAGACAAAAAGTACGATTACTCTAATATGATCGTACTCTTGTTCAGCGCGTTATTTCCGCTGCTATTAGGCAGCAGCATCGGGCCGGAGGCAGGGCTTACGGGAGTGATTGTCGGACTCTGTTATTGGGTCGGGGATAATCTTTCATTTGCCAGGCAGAATGCCAGGGAATATTCGCAGGTGGGAGCAGCGGTCACATTGGGCGTTCTGTTTCGCTCGCCCTTGTTTGGCGTGTTTGCCGTGGAAGAGGAAAATCGGGAGAAAGAAATTATAAAACTTCCGGGAACCATGAAGATATTCCTCTATGGGCTGGCCGCCGCCGCGGGCATGGGAGCTTATCTGCTGCTGTCGGGACTGTTTGGGGCCGGGCTTTCGGCATTGCCGTCTTTTGCGGATATGCAGCCGGAGTTGTTTGATTATCTGATGATCATTGTCTATATTTTCCTGGGCTGTCTGCTGGCGAAGTTTTATTTTTTCACGCATACAGCTACGGAAAAGACAGTGGCAAAGCTTCCGCCTATCGTCAGGGAGACTGTGGGAGGGCTGTGCCTGGGACTTTTGGGAACGGCAATTCCGGTATTGATGTTTTCCGGCGAGGAGGCGATGGGTGAACTTGTTGCCGGGAATTTCGCCTGCGCGCCGCTGTTTCTCGCCGGTATAGCGCTCTTAAAGGTGCTGCTGACAAACGTCTGTATACAGTCTGGGCTCAAGGGAGGACACTTTTTTCCCATTATATTTGCCGGGGTGTGTCTGGGGTATGCCGCGGCGATCCTTGTCTTTGGCGGCCTGTCGGGTCAGGCAATTTTGGGATTCAGTAATGCAACAGGGCAAGCGGCTCTGGTATTTGGCGATGTGGCCGGACATGCGGCCTTTGCCGCGGCGATTGTGACCGCCGCGCTGCTTGGCGCAATCATGAAAAAGCCTTTAGCGGTGACGGTACTGTTGTTTCTCTGTTTTCCGGTGAAGCTGTTTTTGTGGATTTTCTTTGCCGCTGCCGCGGGCAGTTTCTTTTTATCCATTGGGACGAAAGCAAATAAGCTGGAAGACAAATAATGGGGACAACAGTGGCAGTTGGCGTATGAATGAATTGCAAAGGCGAACAATAAGAACAAAGTGGGCAAGCCCACATCAATAACGATTCAGGAGGTAGTGTTATGAAAATCTTTACTATTATTTTAGGTGTTATTATGGCGATTTGCGGGATTTCCTGCATCTGTACGCCGGTGATTACGTTTATGGAGGCGGGGTATTTTCTGGTAGTCCTGCTGCTTATCTATGGTATCGCAGCCGTTGTCAGGGCGATTATGGATAAAGAGTACGGCTTACCGTTTTTGTTTGGAATTATAAGTCTTATTTTGGCAATCGTGATAATGGTTGTGCCGGGACTGAAACTGATGACCGATGGAATGCTGGTTTATATCATGGCGGTGTGGTTCCTCTTACAGGGTGTTGTAAATATCTTTATCTCTCTCAAGCAGAAGAAGATTGCTGAGGGCAAAGGCTGGATTTGGACAATGATCTTTGGTATTATCGGGGTTCTGGTGGGAATCTATTCTCTGATGCATCCCATGCTTATGGCGTTTACCGTAGGAATTCTTGTGGGTGTGTATTTCATTGAGAGCGGTATCAATATGATTGTAATGGCATGCAGCATCCAGCAGAATGAGCAGTAAAATGCCGAGGATGAGAGCGTGGAAGCGGTGCTATAGAGTCTTAAAGCGGACCGGCACTTTAAAAATATTCATAAGCTTTCTATTATTTCTCTGCGCGGCGGCAGCCTTGCTGGCTTTGTGCGACCCGGGAATTGAGACGTTCGGGGATGGGCTTTGGTATTGTTTTGTCGCCGCAACCACCATTGGCTTCGGTGATCTTTGCGTAGCCACAAGCATCGGGCGCGTTATCACGGCGCTTGTAGCTGCGTATGGAATTCTAATGACGGCCATGGTTCCGGGCGTTGTCGTCAGCTACTATATGGAGTATTTAAAAATCAGGGAGAAGGAGACGATTTCTGTCTTCTTAGAAAAACTCGAACGGCTGCCGGAGTTGTCGCCGGAGGAATTGGAGCAGCTCTCGCAGAGGGTGCGGGAGTTTGAGAGGGATAAATTTAATAAGTGAAACGAGCAGGCATTGGGCACTTGTCCGGTGCCTGTTGTATTTTGTGGAAATATTGCCTGGAAAATAGTGGCAGATATTGTAGGTTATGGTAGAATATTTGTGACTATACAATTTAGAATGATATTCTGTGTTCAATAGTCGCCTATTAAAAGAAATGGGTATCTCTGAGAAGTATATGTTTTGCAGTTCGATTTCTGAAATTGGAGTGCCGATCAAGGAGGATATTTATGCGTATTTGCGCGATTTATTAGATTCAGAAGAAGTAATTCCTATTTTTATGTTATCGGACAATTATTATTCCAGCGCGGCATGTTTGAATGAGATGGGAGCCGTATGGATGAAACAGAAAGATTATTTTACGTTTCTATTGCCTGATTTTGAATTTTCAAAGATAAAGGGGGCAATTAACCCTGGCAAAAGGGGCGTTTCATTACAATATCATTCAGAAAGGGAATTACAGAACCTGAAAGAAGATTTAAACCAATTCCGAGAGGAGATGTCCAATCTTTTACATATAGAAAAGCATAGGAATTGGGAAAGAAAAAGAGACGAATTTATCAGGCAGATTCACAATGTGAAAATAGATATGGGAGTTATTGATATTAATTTAAAAGAATGCGAAGGTTTTTGCATTGGAGAATTTGAACACTATGGATGTACAGTAAAATATGATAAAGCAAAAAATAAAATTTGTTCCCAGATTGACTTTAGCAAAACAAAAGCTGAAATATGTTCGATTGTAATATTTACAGAAGAACTGGATGTAAGCTATTTGTATAAGACAGAGAAAAAGCTGGTATTTGACCTGAAGGCCTCTGATACCATATGCAGTGTGGAAGTAGAGTGCAGGTTAAAGAACAGAGACGTTCGCATGACGGTGCCTACATCGGCAGATTGGGAAAATTATAGCATATCGTTGTCTGAATTTGCCGGAGGAATATCTGAATGGCAAGCGTTAAAAGAAATTAAATTTTTACTGAGGAGGAAAGATACTATTGGCGGGAGAATTGAAATAAGAAATATGAGCCTATCTTAAATTCCCACAAAAGATCCGTGACGCCCGCCTTAATAATACGAATATTCTTATGTAAGCGCTTACTGGTTGTTGCACTAAAAACAAAAGAAAGAGGAACACAAAAATGGAAGACAAGCAGATCATCCAGATGTTTTGGGACAGGGAAGAAGCTGCGATTGGAGAGCTCGACAAAAAATATAACAAATTTTGCTTTAAAATTTATGGTGAATTTAGATTATCTCTTTAGAAGTTCTTATATGTCGGTATAGCCCGTATTTTCGGGCTTTCCCGGCATTTTAGATATGGGGAGAAGTTCTTATATACCCTCATAACCTCTTAGGTTTTCCCTCTCAATGGTAGTAAAAGAAGTAGTAAATCCGTCTGCGGCTATGCTGCAATCAGCCTTTCCATTTCAGCCCTTGCGGAAGCGAATGTTGCGTGTGCGTAATAGTTCAGCGTCATGGTGATGTTGGAATGTCCCATGATATACTGTAACGCTTTCGGGTTCATGCCCGCATTGGCTAAGTTGGTGCAGAACGTATGGCGCAGGGTGTGGGGTGTCATTACTTTGGGTAAGGCTTCCTCATGGCACTTGTTGTACTTCTTCGCAAGCCCCCGGAACATGGTCGCATAGTTCACATTCGTTTTCGGGCAACCGTCCCGGTTGAGGAAAAGGAAATTGCTGTAACCGTCAATGGTGATCTGCTTCGCTCCCTTGCGGTTCTCCAACACGCGCCCCAACGCTTCATACACTTTTTCACTCATTGGAATTTGTCTGATACCGCTCTGCGTTTTGGGCTTCTCTATGTAGTAGCCTGTTTCCGCGCTCCGTAAAAGCTGGTGGTCTACATTGATTACCCGGTTTTCAAAGTCAAGGTCGGTTTCAGTCAGCCCGCAGAGTTCGGAAATCCTAAGCCCTGTCCCCAGCAGTATGATAACTTCGTCACGGTATTTCTGATAGACGCTATCACTTTGCATAAAGGATAAAAGGCTTTCTTCCTGTTCTCCTGTGAGGGGTACTTTCGGCTCTGTGTCGTCCTCGATCACGGTGTTTAGCTGGAAGTCAAAGGGGTTTTTCCTTATACAGTCGTCCTGTATCGCTGTGTAAAAAGCAGCTTTCAGAGAACGCTTGTCATTGCTTATGGTCTTATAGGATATTCCCTTTTCTTTCATGCGCAACGCCCATTCTTTCGCGTCGGACAGCTTCACACTATCAATGGGGCAGGAACCAAGTTTATCCGCTTCCAGCAGCTTCATCAGCCGTTCGCGCCCCTTTGTGGTGTTGTGCCTTACATTTCCCCGGTGGCGGTTCTGCTTCGCGTAAAGCTCGCAGACGGTCATTTTCTTTCCGA
>CAJURU010000022.1 GCA_910588845.1 uncultured Lachnospiraceae bacterium | reverse complement strand
TAGAGCGGGGGCATCGCTCAATCATATAATTTGATGATTTTGCGACACCCTCTTACATACTAAGAGTCCGTAAACAGCAGTGTTTCGTGTCATGTACTTCTACGGTTTGCACAATATACCAAGCCGAAAAATTTCTCATGGGAAACCGACAACAAAAATGCCTTTGACTTTACCCTTACGGTAAAGTGTATACTTTAAGAAAGAAAAGGGAGGTAATTATCAGTGCTGTCTATTGGCGAGTTTTCAAAAATATGCAAAGTGTCTACTAAAACGCTCAGATACTACGCTGAAATAGGACTTATTCTGCCGAGCGAAATTAACCCGGAAAATGGATATAGGTACTATGCTATTGAGCAGTTGGAAACTATGTTGCTAATTATCCGTTTAAAGTCATACAATTTCTCATTGGAGGAAATAAAGCGGATTATAGAATCGGGAGAATTGAACGAGGAGAAATTGTATGTTGCCCTAACCCGCAAAAGAGAGGATATGATAAAACAATTGCATGAGCAGGAAAAGAACCTGTATCAACTGGAATGTGATATATCGAACCTAAAGAGCGGGAGGCCCATCATGTCGTATTTAGATGATATTGACGTAGAACTTGTGGAAGTTCCAATGATGTGCCTGCTTTCTGTTCGCAAAATGGTTCAAGCGGATAATTTTGCGGATGAATATGGCGTTTGTTTTGGGAAGTTATTCGATTTTATCTTCTGTATATGCGAAGCAGACAAAATGGGCGGAGCAGAACGGGTACGAATGTACCGGTGCATTGTTTGAGGTGTATGTGACAGATCCCTCTCAAGTTACGGAGGAAGATGAATTGATTACGGAAGTTTATTATCCAATTAGAAAGATATGAAACGGAGGCCAATCAAATAGCATGAAGCAGGAACAAATAACGTCTTTAGAAAGTAAAATAAAAAAAGAATATGGCAATATAGCTGGAATAATTGTGTTTAAAGATGATAATGCTGTTTACGAAAGTTATTTTAATCAGTGTTCGGAAAATGACCCTATCCATATCTTTTCGGTGACAAAAAGCATCATTTCCATGTTATTCGGAATTGCCTTAGATAAAGGCTGTATCAAAAACCTTGATGAAAAAGTAATTGATTTCTTTCCGGATTATCAAATCAAAAAAGGGAAAAAGCAATACAGCATATTACAATCCGAAATCTGCTTACAATGACTGCCCCCTATAAGTATAGATTAACCCCTATCCAAATCTTTTTTCTCCGTTGGGAATTTCTGTTGAAAAAGATATATATTTTCAAAGCAAAGAAGAACAGCTTGGCTTTTATAAATCGAAAGGTGCGAATGGTTGGGTTGCCGATCCAAACGGAACGAATACGGCTGGTTGGGGATTATCCCTTACGACTATGGATATGGCTAAATTAGGGCAGTTATACTTGAGTGAGGGATATTGGAACGGCAGACAGATTATTCCCAGGAAGTGGATTACCGAGAGTACGCAGGTACAAAGTGTTTGGAAAGCGCGCCGTCTAAAGTACGGATATTTGTGGTGGGTTATAGATGAGGCAGAACTTTCGTATGCAGCTTTAGGTGACGGTGGAAATGCGATATATGTTAATCCGAAATACAGAATTGTGGTTGCTGTTTCCTCTTTATTTGTTCCAAGAGTTAAAGACAGGGTAGATTTCATAAAAAGAGAAATTGAACCTATTTTTATTCTATAGGAAATCCGCGCTCGGCCCAGCAAAGCAGCCAAGCCCCTCAAGTATGTAGCGTATGGTATTTGCTGCCATAAGTTTACCTTACTCACCGAGGTTTTCATCGTCTCATTGTTTCATATGCTCAAAGACAGGAATGAAACTTTTTCCCAAGTCAGTAAGGTTATATTCCACATGGGGAGGGACTTCTTTGAATAAATTTGAGAATGGAAAAGTTCATGTCAGATTGCAAATCAACGGTGTGGAAAATACCGTGCCAGAGATTTATATTCAATAAATGTATAGCCTTTTTAACAGCAACAAATGATTTTACAAATGGAGACAAGCGTAAAACTTGCGCTTCCCGACAAGGAGACCGCGGCCTTAGAGCAGTTTTTGTCTGCATAGTCTCGCTTTCAGGATATGAAGAAATCTCTCATTTCCAATCACAGTCAGCATAGGGCCGAAAGACATAACTTCGATCAGAAGTTCCGTCTCCATACTCTGGTTATAGTAGATGAGGCATTCGTAAGTGTTTTCATCAATCCTTACGGTATTTTTTTCATAATTTGCAAAATGCAGCATAGCGCGCTCTAAAGCATTGCGTTTATTGATAATGCGAAGCTTCAGAGGTTCCTGGTAGTAGGAATTTCGGATAAGGGAGTTTATGTCAATGGAAGAGGAAAGCGTGTTGTCTGTCAAATGGGCATATGCAATGCGGTCAATATTGAAAGTCTCCAATTTATTCCGTCTATGGGGGTTCTGCGCTAAGGCTAAGAGGCGAAACTTGTCATTTTTAGCAGAATATTCCAGGCGGATGGGGACATAGTAATGGTGAACCCGGTTTCCTTTGGGGGAGTTATAATCTATTTCCACAAATTGCCGGTTCTTCTGGGCTTTTAATAAGAGACGGAAGTTGCGGCGGTATGTTTCATCTTCATAGGGATCGCCATCGGCAAAACGGTCGTAGTAGTAGAAGTGTTCCTGGCGCCAAAGGGGACGTACGCAAGCAAGCATTTCGTTTAAAGCCTCGCGCTGTTCGAGGTCAAGAAATAACAGAATACGCTTATCTGCCAATAAGGCTTTCAGATAAGATTGTTCCAAATCAGTGAGAGGTATGGCAAAAGCTGGCGATAGTTTAGAAAGGTACAAATTGTCTTCCTTTTTAAACAAATCCCAACTGCCGTCTTCCAGTTTGGGGATAATGGAAAGCAGACTTTCCTCAAAACCCTCCTGACAAATGCGGTTATAAATTTCTTTGATTGTGAGGGGATTCTGGCTGCACAGCAAGTGGCGCAGTACACGGTAGTAACAGCTGTAGATTTCTGAAAATAATTCCATAGTATGTCTCCAAATATTTACGATTCTTAAAATGTTACGGTGGTTTTTCTCACATCTATAATATACTTCCCTGTAAGCGTCTCATTTCCGTAAAGTTTGCAGGAATGATGTAGTGGAAATTTTATTTTAGGCGTCTGCGCAATTTTCGTCAATCCCGTACATGTGGTACATGGTTTCCAAATCGTCGTAAAAACGTTTTTCCACTGACTCAGCAGTGCATTCCAGCGAGAGGATTCTGCCGATAAACGTGCGAATCCAGGGCAGCATTTCGTTGCAGTCAAAAACTTGTATCTCATAGCGGTAGGTATTGGGGGCGGTTTTGGTAACAGTACCGCCCCTGCCCTCGCGTTGTAAACGGTCAACAATATAATCCTCAGTAGGTTCCAGCGCCCATATCGTCATAGCCAGTGTATCCAGACGGCGTCTTTCCTGGCTTTGGAAGGAGACGCCCCAGAGATACGGACGATTGCGGACAAGTTTGGTAAGCAGTTCTCCATAGTTTTCAGCGCGTTCCAAAGGCATGACTTTTTTAACGGTGTCTAGGCGGTAGCAGGTAAAACGTTTCCTACTGTCTGAATAAGCGCAGAGAAATCGTCGGCCGCTTCTGGCGCTGGTAAAAATTTGCAAGGGAATGCAGGTTGTTGTCTTTTTGCTTTCGTTTTTGGAGCTTTTAATTTCAACATCTATGCGAAACTGTTTCTCCATAGCCTGTAACAGTTCAAGAAGTATTTCGTCTTCCAGCGTGTGCACAAAAAAACTGTGCTTTACATGAAATGTAGAATTCTGAGTGTCGAGATGCTCTGACAGCATGTTTGCGATAATGCCGAAATTACCTGCCATTTGGTAAAATGCAAGTGCATCGTGAATGTTTTCGTTGATTCTCAGCCAATGTGTGAGGGTATTGTCGAGGAAGAATACAACTGTTTTGCCGGTTTTTTGTTTCTGTAACAATCCTTCTTTGGCATAGGTATTGCATTTGCGGCGTACTGTCTGGACATCAAATAATGCATCGTATTTGGAAAGGAGCGTATCTGTGATTTCTTCGGCGGTAAAGGTTTTACCGTCCTGTAGTGAATCCAGGATTAAAAAGTGCAGTACCACGTCGTTGTCTGTAAAACTTTTTGTTTTCCAAACTTGAAACAGTGGATTTGTGTCAAGGAGATTGCTGTCTATAGCCAGGGAAAGGTTAGCGCCGCCGGGAGTATAATCTTTACGTACATAGGGGCCGAGCCAGCTTTCTAACCGTCGTCGTTGATTGTCGTAGGTACGGGGGCTTCTCTCTTTAAAATCATTTCTGGTTTTGAATCCATAGACAAAAAAATCTCTTACATACTCCCTGATTTTTGGGAAACTTTTAATTAATTCCTGGAAATCAGACATTCATTCTCCCTCCTCATGCCAAATAGATTTATTGGAGCCGACAGCAGGCATCAGGTCTCCCCATGCCATATTATATCATATGTAAATTAAGTTCGCAGCTTTTTTGAAATGATAAATTGGAAGATACTGTATATAATAATCCCATCAAAATGATCGAGATAAGGAAAGGAAAAGGTGAGAATGAGATGTTTGTAATTTATAATGAGAAGACGAGATTTCCGGTAAAAGTATGGTTAGAGAATGAGGGACAGTTAGAGGAGAGCTGTCTGGAACAGGCGTATCATTTGTCGCAGCTTCCCTTTATCCATAAATGGGTATGTCTGATGCCGGATACGCATACTGGCAAGGGGATGCCAATTGGCGGCGTAATAGCTGCCAGAGACGTTATTATTCCCAATGCAGTAGGCGTTGATATCGGCTGTGGTATGGACTTTATTTCTACGAATATCCGCATAGAGGAGATTCGTGGCGTTCAGACGGGAAACGGCAGCATTGTCCAGGCAATTATCGGAAATATTATGAGAGAAATACCTCTGAATACAGAGCGGTATAAGAAACCGCAGGAGTCTAAAACACTTGATCTGGCAAAGCAGGAGATAGAGAAATATGCGGAAAACGAGGAGCTGATGCCCTTGATTGAGGATGGGTATTTTCAGGTAGGAAGCCTGGGAGGCGGCAACCATTTTATTGAGCTTCAGGAGGACCAGGAGGGGTATCTTTGCATTATGCTTCATTCCGGGAGCCGCCATCTGGGAAAGGCAATCTGTGATTATTTCCATGGGAAGGCAAGAGAGCTGAACCAGATGTGGTACAGCGAGGTAAAGGAAGAGCATCGGTTGGCGTTTCTGCCAACGCAGTCAAAGGAAGGGCGGCAGTATATTAATTGGATGAATCTGGCTTTGGATTATGCGTTTGAGAACCGCGCCCATATGTTGGAGAAGGTTTGTTCCATCGTAAAAGAGATGATCGGGAAATATACAGGACATATCGTGGAATTTGGCGAGGAAATCAATTGCCACCATAATTATGCGGCTTTGGAACATCATTATGACGCTGACGTCTGGGTGCACCGCAAAGGCGCAACCAGGGTACGGCAGGGAGAGATGGCGGTAATTCCGGGAGCCATGGGTTCCTACAGTTATGTGGTGGAGGGAAAGGGAAATAGGGAATCCTTCTGCACGTCGTCGCATGGAGCGGGGAGAAGCTATTCCCGTTCGGGCGCAATGAAAGCGTTTTCAGCCGAAAAGGTAATGGTAGATTTGAAAGAGCAGGGCGTTGTGTTGGGAAAGCGCAAGAAAAATGATGTGGCTGAGGAGTGCCGGTTTGCCTATAAGGATATAGATATGGTAATGGCACAGCAGGGAGATATGGTAATACCTGTCAGGAAATTGAAGACGGTTGGCGTAGTCAAAGGATAGAGCCCTTGTAATTTATGTTAGTGCGGTAGCGCCCAAATTTGTTCATAAATTTTTTTGTATTTTGAGATAATTTATCATTCCAGATTGTTTTCTTTATATAGGAGGTACAGATTATGAAGGGTAAGGAGAAACAAAGAGTACTGGAATGTTATCAAAGGCATAAGGACATGATTTATAAATTAGCATGGGCCTACTGCAAGGATAGATACCAGGCGGATGATGTGTTTCAGGAAGTTTTTTTCAAGTATCTAAAATACCATCCCAGATTTAAAACACCGGAACATGAGAAAGCCTGGTTCATCCGCACAACCATCAATGTCTGTAAGAATTTGCTGAAAAACAAGTGGAACCGTGATATGGTGCAGCTGCAGGAATGGGATGAGGGACAGGCGTTCCAAAGAGGAACGGGCGATGCCTTTGAAGAGTTAAAGGAAGCTATTCTGGATTTACCGGAGAAGTACCGTATCCCTATCCATCTGTACTACTATGAAGAATATTCCGTGCGGGAGATTGCAAAATTTCTGCGTATGAATGAAAGTACTGTACAGACGCATTTGCAGCGCGGAAGGGAGAAAATAAAGCAAGTTCTTGAAAGGAGTGAAGATTATGATGTTGGAGCGTAACACTTATAAGGAAGCGGTTTCGGATGTGAGGCTGACAGAGGAAGCCGGCATGGAGATGCTTGACAATGCGATCAAGCGCAAGGAACAGTGGAGCCAGAGATGGAGAGTAAAGACAGCGGCAGTTGTTGCGGGGATTTTTGTAGTGGTATTAAGCGCCAACGGTATCTGCTTTGCCGCAACCGGTATGAATGCCTGGGACTTTTTCCGGCAAATATATCGAAGCACCAGCGAAGAGGCAGAAGTAATTGCCCGGAATTTCCAGGAAGTAGGGGAAACATTGGTAGATGGGAATGTGCAGTATACAATGGAGAACTACTGGTATGATCCGGATGCAGGGATGGCATACTTTACGGTCCGTACAGATTCCCTGGACGGCAAGCCATTGGATGAAGAGGATGACGCTTATATTGCTTATCCCCGATGTAATTGGAAGTCCGGTTCTTCAACAGTGGGGTATGAGCCTGTAGTAAGCAAAAATAAGTTATCTATCCGCAGATTATATCATGTCCTTATCTCGCATCAGGAGGATGCAGAAGAGTTATACTGGAGGCCGGAAGTTGAGGCGGGAGCGTCCCAGGATTCGTTAGTAGTCAGTATACAGGCCAAGGATGGCAAAGAAGATGAAGATGGAATGGAAATGACAAAGTTTAAGGACGTTGGTTCCTTTGTCTTGGAGCCGATGGATGCGATGAAGATGAAGCGGCTTAATTTAGATTACAGTATGTTGGATTATTGTACCGGATTTGACATTACAGGCGGTGGGATGCGGGTGCTCTTTAAAACCAAGTATGGAGACGAGGCAATGAAATATCCGTTTGGCTACATGGAACTTAAAATGAAAGACGGCAGCAGCTGCTACGTTGTAGAAGATGTGGATAGCCTTCCCGAGGGCAACTGGAAGATGGAATCGAACGAAGACGGCGAGATCACAGGTTGGAAGTCGGAAACGATGGATATTACCGGCGACCGCTATCTGGGCGGCGGATTCGGCGGTGGATCCGGCGAAAATGGAATGGATGTGGAAATAGAAATTGAAGGCATGTTCAATCGGTTTATTGAGATTGACGATGTAGCTGCAGTATATGTGGACGGAGTGGAACTCCCGATAAAATAGTGTTCATTGAAATCTTATAAGTTGGCAGTCATGAGAGATACCCTGATGAGTATCATACTTCTATAAACAGCCCCCACAAACCGTTGCGATGGTTTGTGGGGGCTGTGTTTTATGTCTTAAAAATATTGTTCTGCCAGTCCCTATTTTTTAAGTTTCAATTTTGCCTTGGGGCTGTAAGATTTGCTGTATATCTTCTTACCGGTTGAATCTTTCTTGAAAGCGCGTACCTGAACGTAGAAGGTGCTGCGTTTTTTGAGAACCTTATTCTTGATCGTACAGGAGGTCTTCTTGGAAGTTACCTTCTTTGCGCCTTTCATGTTGGATTTCTTTGCATAACGAATCTCGTAACCTTCCGCGCCCTTAACTTTCTTAAAAGTAACCTTGATAGTATTTTTCTTGGTATTCTTTACCGTGGGCTTTTTCGCTTTCCCTGGTTTGGCGACTTTCTTCCAGCGGGCATAGAGTGTGGTATTTTTTGTAATCGCTACTTTAGAGGAAGCTGTGATTTTCTTGCCGCCAGATTTGGCTGTATACCAGCCGCTAAACGTATAGTTTGCGCGTTTTACTGCTGGCAGCGAACCATATGTCTTGCCGGAGGTAACCGTCTTATTCTTGGTTTTAATGGCCTTTCCGCCATTTACGTTAAAGGTAATCTTGTAGGTCTTTGCGGCTGCCTGATTTTGTTTCCACTTAGCGTTTACGGTTAAATCAGATGTTACGTTGTCGAATGCCTTATCCCAGCCGTCAAAGGTGTAGCCCGCCTTGGTGGGAGCTGCCGGAGCAGTAGCCGCCTTACCTGCTTCTACGGTTTCCGTCTTTAATACTCTATCGCCGTCCTTAAAAACTACGGTGTAGGTGGTTACTGGCGTTTCGCTGGCTGCGCCAAATGCTTTTTCTTCAGCGGTCAGGTCATCGGCACGCATCAGATTGAGGTCGTCCACAACTACCCAGGGGCCGCCGGCTCCACTGCATTTCAAACGGCTTGTAATCTTGATGCTGGCTACATTCTGGTTGATGATGATACCGGCCGTCTGCGCACGGTGAAATACTTTCCAGGTGTTGGGAATCTGGATTTCCCCAGTATAGGTTTTTACTTCGCCGTTTTTGTAGGTAATAGTTGCGCTCAGTCCTGATTCCTCAGAGACTTCGCTGACATTTGTTCCCTGATAATAGCCGAACAGCGTATATTTTCCGCTTGTAAGCGGTTTGGTGATGGTCTGCTCTATGCTGAAATCAAGCGCTGACGCGTTCCAGGCATCGTAATAATTATTTCCATGTTTTCCATTGCCGCCAGAGCCGTCTGTCTTGAGCGTTGCTCCGCCGGTCACCGTCCATCCGGTCTCGCCTTCTTCAAAGCTGCCGTTGGGAAGGACGTTAGTGCCGGTGACTGTTACGGCGCAGGTGGTTTTCTGCTGTCCTGCTGGTACGGTAATGGTTTCTCCTTTGGAGTTATAAGTAAACTGTGCCAGGCTGCCGTTAATTGTGTATTCGCCAAACACGGCGGTCTTTAATGCAGCTACCTCGTCTGCGTTCCATGTCACGGCAACGTTTTCCACAACGTTTCCATCATTCAGATTTACATTTACTGCCGCGGGAAGCTGCGGTGTATCTTTGTAATTCATCGTATAGGCTGCCGTATCTACAGTAGATATGCGAACCGGGCCGTCTGTCCCTGTGTATACCCATTTGTATACGTTGATAGAAGGAAGCGCCTTACCATTGAAATCAAACATTGCCTGGTTATCCCACTGGGAACCATGTGTAGATTCGTCTTCAGAAACGCCGGGGTCGTAACCGCCGCCAGCAGGGCCGGACCATTTGGAAGCCCATCCGGAACCAAACTTTTGCCATTTATCAATATTGGACGCCAATACTTCTGCTTTCTTGGAATCATCTGCCCCGGCGTAATTTCCAACCGGTACCCATGCCGGCTCCCAATAGAACGTACCGATTCCGGCATCGCCCACTGCGGCTACCGCTGCGATGGCGTCGCGCACAGCGGCTGCCTGGCCTTCGCCCTGCGCATCAATAGAGTAGTTCAGAGGATTTGTGTTGGCATTTACGACATTTGCCGCGCCGTCGCCGTCCTCTGTGGTCGTGCAGTAAGAAACCTCAGCGACCATGACTTTTTTGTTATATGTTGTAGCAATCTCTTTTAATACTTTGGTGAGGTTTTCTGGTGATCCGTGCCAGAAAGAGTAGTAGGAAGATGCAAATACATCATAATCAATGTTAGCTTCCTTTAAAGCTTTTGCTTTTCCTACCTGGTAATTCTCTTTGTGCGGGTCTGCATAGTGGATAGCGATCTGAATATTAGGGTCAACTGCGCGGACCGCTTTGGTTCCGGCGTCTAAAAGCTTGCTGACATTTGCCCAATCTTTCTCGCCTGCCATACCGCCGTTAATCTCATTGCCGACCTGTACCATGCCTACATCTACGCCGGCTGCCTTTAATTTGTTGAGGCTTTCTGTTGTATATTGAGAGAGCGCTTGTGCTTTCTGCTCGATTGTCATGCCGTCCCATGCTTTGGGGGATTTCATCTTAGCAGGGTCAGCCCAGAAATCAGAGTAGTGGAAGTCGATTAAGACTTTCATGCCATGCTCTGTGGCAATCTTGCCTGTAGCGATTGCAGTGTCAATGTCGCAGTTTCCAGCGCCGTAACCTTCACGGTATACGGTTTTGCCGCTGTCTTTCAGTGCATATTCGTAATATCCGTCTGCATGTTGTGTGGCAGTGACCTGGTCTTCAGTATATTCTGTTCCGTTATCATCAACATAGAGAATTTTGCCGTCTTTATTTGTGCGGAAGGGGCAATTCCAGACGCGGAGCCTTACGTAATTGACGCCGGCATCTTTGAAAATCTGGAACATATTCTTCTCAACGCCGTTCTCATCTTTGTACTTGACGCCGCTCTGGATTTCACTGAGATAGGTTGATACGTCCACGCCATGGATGAAACTCTGTGAAAGCCCTGGGACTTTCTGTACATTGATGGGGGCTTCTACGGCTGTAGCCGCGTCGAATACGATGTTGCGGATACCGTACCATTCGCCGTCGTTTGCGCCCTCTGCTTTGGCTGCCAGGGGTCCGCTGACGCTGATAGTAACAGTATCTCCCTCTGTTACGTCTAAAGCTTTTGTGGCGGAGCTAACGTAAACATCCCACTGGTCGGTATCGACATTTACAGTCACCTCTTTGTTGGTTGTGTCATTATGCGCTTTTAAAATAAGGTTATGTTTGGTATTTGCATTTCCCACGGATTCAATCTTAGCCGTGTAGGAACCTGCCGCCATATTGCGGATGGTCTGGCTCATGGAAAATGTTTTTTCCTCTGCGGTTTTGTTCCAAATGCTTAAATGTTTGGCAGTGCCGACGCCGCTTTCAATCTTGCATCCCACTTCGGCGTCATCGCCGGACACTACGGCGACGTCTCCCGCAATTGTCCAATTGTCGGTGCTTTCCGCCAGCGAACCATTTTGCAAAATACCGTTTTCTCCCGCCGCCGCACTGGTGAAATTCAGTCCGGTAAACAGAGAGAATACAAGGCAAATGCTCATGACAGCGCTGACTGTGCGTTTCCATGCTTTCATCTCTTTTCCTCCTTAATAATTTACTTCTCATTTTCTGGTAGCAATAAGCGCAATCGCTTGCTCACATTTATGATTATACTCGCATTTCCTGGCCGCACAATTGACAAATGCGCTAATCTTTACCAGTTATTTTTATCTAAATTTACCAGTGATAAGACATAAAAGTAAAGCAAGTTGCGCAATTTGCGCAACTTTTGTCTGGATAGTATAAGAAAACGGGTGGGAGTACTATAATATCACAAACCGTTCCCAATAGGTTATTGTTAATTAATTCCGGCAAAAATATAATGAAATTGTAACTAATGAGGAAAGGATGCGAGGTACGCGCAGGAAAGGAGTATTAATGAACAGCAACCAGGAAGCAGCGAACAAATTATTTGAAGGAATTTACAATTTTGTGGCGCCAATGCCGGAAGGGAATCAAAAGCAGATGAGTTTCTATACACAGCTTCGCTGTGGGATAGACGTTTCTGAATTTGCAGAAAAGGAGAGTTCCCTGCTTGCCGATGAGATCCCTCTGGTGCAGCGGGATTTGGTGGCGTCTGGAAGGAATGTGTCAGATGTGTATCCCAAAATTCTCAGTGCGTCTCTGCCTGAAGACAATCCGCCGGAAGATAAGAAAAAGGCTTATGAGGCAGCCAGGGAACTGGTGGCAGGCAGCGGATATGACGAGTATAGAAAAGCAAAAAGAGCGTGTGACAAGGCATTTCTGAAATATTGCAGGCTGAAAAACGACAGCAATGCCGATGAGGACGATAGGATTGAGGCTAAAATGGATTGGGACGATGCGCAGGAAGACCTGATCCGGGCGGGCAAGAACGAGATGGAGGCGGCCTTAAATATCATTGATGCTTATGAGCGGTATACGCCGCAGGCCGTGTTTAACAGGGCGGCGCAGGTATTCGACCAGGCGAGTACGCAAAAACAAGTGAAAGGTTATTATGAGACGGATTTTATCCCCAGGGATTGGACAAAGGCGGACAAACTTGCCTGGGAAAGTATCTCCGTACAGAGTAGTGAACAGACTTTTCGCATGGACAGCGATTCCCAAAAGACAGAATTTTCCCGGTCTTCGGATTACAGCGGGGGATGGTGGTTCTGGAAATATGCCGCCAGAGTGACGGAGGAACAGAACAAAGCGTTAAAGACGGCTAATTCGCAAATGGCTACAAGCGACCTCTCCCTAAGTATGGAGGTTGCCGTTGTGCAGATTTCCCGCCCGTGGTTTAACGGTTCTTTGCTGTCATACTCTGAGGCGTATTTAAAAAATGAGGACGCAGGCATAATTTGCAGCGGGACATTGCTGGGAAATGGAGCGATGCAGCTTCTGCCGACTGCTTTTGTGCTGGTGAGGAACGTAAGTATCTATAACCAGTTTTCTAAGGAAGAGACAGCGTTAATCCAGACAGTCATCGACAACAAGGCGGACAGCCTGTCGTTTGGCCCATTTTGTACAACGCGGAGGTCCCATACAAAATTTCATGAGGAAATTTCACAGAGCGAACAAGATAAGTATGGCAATGTGCAATGCATGACGCTCGGAGAACAGCCGCAGATAATCGGTGTGGTTTCCAGTATTATGTCGCCGCAATTTCCAGCTATTTCAGGAAAGTAAGAGGGTCTTGTATGAAGGATGACAAAATTATTACGATGGCGGACAGTTCTATCGCCTCTGCTCAGAAGGTTTGGCATGCGATACAGGGAATCTGGTATGCGGATGGGTTGGCGCATACGTTAAATTCGTTGCAGGTTCATACATTGCCAGGCATTTCAGGGGATTGGGTGACAACGCTGGCCGCCAGGGCCGCCATGCTCAGTGAAGCGGGGGGAAAGTGGCACGAGGTACGCGAGCAGATGGCGGCGCCTCTGCTCGCGCCCATTGTAAGTTACGACAACAGCTTTTCTGTCTTAAACGAGCACCTTGCAGTCAGCAAGGATATGGACGCGGAATCTATTATCTGTTATATGCAAAATCTTTATGATATGGCAAAGGAGCATGCCGCGAAACTCCGCCAGGTAAAACACGAATTTGAGTTGTGGAAAAACAGTGTGGACAATGTGTTTTCCTTGGTGGAGGAAAGTATCGAGGAGGGATGGTCTGCCCTTGATGTGGAGGAAATTTCTGTCAGCAGGCTGACCGGTGAAATTGCAGTTTTGCAAAATACGATAGCGGACTTACAGGACGATGCGATGCCTGGCATTCTCAAGAAGGAAGGAAAGTTTGCCAAGTCTTTCGGCAAGATTGTCTATACGGGTATGGTTGCCGGGAAAGCCGTCTCATTTCTCTCGGCGGGCGGACTGTTTTTTACGGTGGGTTCTACGTTTTATGAGATATTTTCCAATTACAGCAAAGCGAAAACTGCGATTGAGGAAATACAGAAATGCAAAACAGAATTTAATCTGCGCCAACAGGCGTTAGCGCAGACCAAATCTTTGCTGCGTTTTTTGCAGAAGCTTCAGATAAAAGTTGTGCTTTTGGAAAATGAGTTTGGCGAGATTGTGGAACTGTGGGAGGACGAGAAATCGTTTCTGGGCAATAAGTTGTCTTCATTCCGTTCCGGTGCAGATCCACAGAAGACGAATTTAGTGGCAAAGGCGGCAACGTGGGAAACGATGTCTGAGTTCGCGCAGAAATTTTTGCAGGAGAGTTACAGGAGCGATTCATTTGAGCTGGAAATATAAGGAGGATAACGGAATGGAATATATGTATGCAAATGCAGGGGTAAAGGATGAGGCTACGGATAAGACAGTGAAAGCAACGGCGGCGCTCACCTTGGTTTCGGCGTGCTGTCATGGCGTCTTGAATACGACGTTGATAAAACCAGAGCCGGTAAAGGAAGAGGAAAAGTTTGCCTGGTTTGATGATGTGAAGGTGAAACTGGACGCCGCAAAAGTTGTGGCAAGGGATTGGATTGATAATGTCGCCGTGCCAATTCAATCGGACATACCGGCAAATGTAATTACCTTTGACAACCAGTTTCAGGCGTCCGCGGACTATGTGATTGACGTCTGTAAGAAACATCCTAAAATGAAAAAGGGTGATGCGGAATTTGAGGACGTGAACGAAGTGATGCGCGCATTGATGCAGACAATCGAGGATGATATTATTGCTTCCATTGACAATAGCAGGACGGACTTGAAAAACTGGGGCGATTCTCTACAGGAGGCGCATGATAACCTTTCCGGGAAGATACAGGTCATTCAGGAGGCTGAGTCAGATATCTCCACGGAAATTGAACGGCTCAATACCAGCATTGAGGCGCTCAATAATCTTATTTCCTCAGAGACTACGCTGGTGGCAGTAGGCGCAGGACTTGTGGGCGGCGGTATCTTTGTAGCTATCGTTGGCGTGGCTTTGCTGGCAAGCGGCGTCGGCGCCGTCGCGGGCGGCATTGTCATCGGAGTAGGAGCGGCCATGGTTATCGGCGGCGCCGTTACCTGGGGCGTGATGCAGCATCGGATTGATAAACAGTATAAGGAGATTGCGCAGGACCGCAGGGAAGTTTTACAGGATAAGCAGCTTCTGGCGTCTTTGAAAGGGCTTGAGACAGGGACGAGTTCGGCGGTAGGCTATATGCAGACGGCGCTGAGTGCGCTCGACGAAGTGAAAACGACCTGGGAAGGATTCTATAAGGTCATCAACGATGCGGTAAAGGAATTGGATAAGGCTGAAAAATCGGCGACAGCCGTGCTCAAGCAAGTATTTACGGAGGCGGCTAAGAAACAGTGGACGGATGCGCATGAGATGGCGCAGAAGCTTCTTGACACGGAGATTGAGACAGATGATAAGGGGGTTATCGGCGATAAGGTCGCCTGAAATAAAATGGAAACATTGAATCAAATTGGCGGGAACCTTAACAGGGGAATTTCCGTATTTTATGAAATCATTTATCTGTGCACGTATTCTCTGGGCTACCTTCCTGTTGAGAAGCAGCTTCCGCCAGATGATACAGGGCTGGTGGACGTTCTGCATGAGGAACGCAAATTAGGAAGTTTGTGGATTGTTCAGGACGCCGTTAATATCCGCGACCGCCTGGCGCCTAAACTGAAAAAAGTATGCGGTGAGTTCAAGGGGGCTCACCGCATGGTGCAGGCGGGCGGAACGCTCACCAAGGAAAATGCATTGCAATATTTTGCGAATCTCGGCGATGTTATCAGGGCATTTTCGACGCAGAGCCAACGGTTGACAAGCTGGACACGCCAGGTTGAACTCTTTCATTCTAAGGTACAGGCAAAGGAGAAGCCGTTTATTCCGGGAAGAGAAGGGTATTATTCTTACCAGGATGCGGCCGATAAGCTGGGCCGTGTGCTGGAGGAAGCCGGCAAAATGAACGTGTCCTGGGCAGGGCTGGCGAGGCTTGCCGAAGATACCGTAAAAGAGCTTGAAAAAGCTGAGAGCAGCCCTAACTTGATTGTAAAAGAAATGTTTTTGCAGGCGGCGGCAAAACAGTGGGAGGATATTGTGAAGATTGCTGCAAGTATTACAGATATCATGAAAATGTCATGAAATAATAATTTATGCATATACTATAGTGCAACGGTTCATCCAGCCAGGATAAATCAGAGAAAATTTTGTTTGTAGAATTTCAAACGGTTTATTCTGTCTGAGGGAACTGTTTATCAACTGGTTATTGTTCATAGAATTAATCATTCTTTGCCAAATGCGCCTGTCACAAAAGTTAAAAAAATTTCATTTAAGCCTTGACGAATGAGGAATCATTTGGTAGAATGTCCTAGGACGTACGGAAAACTGAATATGGCGCAGTAGCCAAGTGGTAAGGCATGGGTCTGCAACACCCTGATTCACCGGTTCAAATCCGGTCTGCGCCTCTCTCCTCTCATGGCCTCGAAGATGAAAGTTTTCGGGGCTATTGTTTTTGAATTTTGTAAGTGCTATACTGGTTTCGGGACGCTTACATTTTATTGGCAAGATAGGTTTGTGACAGAGGAATCTGCCCATATCTGTGAAAGCAAAAGGGAAGGTGTAATATAATGAAAAGAAAAAAGACGCGGGGATTGAGCATTCGCACAAAAATTCTTGTTCCGACGAGTATTTTGATCGTTTTGCTCTGTATTGTAATGGGGGTGAGCTCCTACATACGTACAAGGGACGGCCTGGTAGCGATGGGTGTGGAAGAAGCGCGGATGGCTGCTGTCATCTCTGTAAAGGTTATAGATGGAGATGCGCTTGAGAAAGCCGTACAGACGGGCGAGCAGAGTACAGAGTACCAGGAAATGGCGTCCTCGATGAATGCGATACGGGAGGATTGTGGGATTAAGTATTTATATACGTTGTATACAGATGGAAGCCAGGTCTATTATGGCATAGATACGGATAAAACAGATAGTCATTCAGAATTGGGAAAGCGTTTTGAAGTGTCTTATGAGGAATTGCAGGGTGTCTTTGCAGGGCAAGGGTATGTGCAGGGTTTTATTGACAGCACAGACGATGGGGAGTTGATCTCTGCCTATATGCCGGTCATGGACAGCGGCGGGAGTAAAGTTGTGGGCATTGTCGGCTGCGACTATGACGCCGCCGGTGTAGTGGAGCGGTTGAATGCTATCTTGTGGCAGGTAGTAGGAATAACGGTGATCTGTCTGCTGGTGGTGTTGCTGGTTATCAACCTTATTGTTACATCTATCGTCAGGAGTTTGCGCGCAGTAGATAAGAAGATTTATGAACTGGTGAACAATGAAGGGGATCTGACCCAAAGGCTTGACGTCCATACAGGGGATGAGATGGAGCTGATTGCCAATAATGTGAATGGACTTTTGGCATATATAAGAAATATTATGCTTCATATATCAGGGAATTCTAAGAATTTGAACGGAACGTCTGCCAGTATTGCGGGGGATTTGTCTGATGCAGAGATGAGCATTTCGGATGTTTCTGCCGCCATGGAGCAGATGAGCGCGGCCATGGAGGAGTCAAGCGCTGCGCTTGACCAGGTAAATGAGGCGATTGGGCAGATATTTGACTTGATAGAACAGATCAACAGACAGGCCGAGAGTGGCAACAATTCATCCAGTCAGATTATGGCTCATGCGAAAGAGGTATATAATAAGGCTTTGGAGGCGCAGCAGGATGCGAAAATACAGGCGGCAAAGATGGCTGAATTGCTCAGACAGAAAATTGAGAAATCGAAGGCTGTTGAGGAAGTACGCGAACTCACGAAGAATATTATCAACATTACCGAGGAGACCAATCTTCTGGCATTGAATGCCAGCATCGAAGCAGCCAAAGCCGGGGATGCTGGAAGGGGGTTTGTGGTGGTTGCCGATGAGATTGGTAAGCTGGCTATGAATTCTGCGCAGGCGGCAACGGAAATCCAGAAGGTGACCGCTGAAGTTATTCAGACGGTGGATGAACTAGCCGAGGAAGCAGAAGAGATGGTTCTTTTCATGAATGAGACGGCTATGGCCGGCTATGGCAAACTTCTGCGTGTCAGCGATACTTACCAGAGCGATGTCGGCAGGATGAATGAGATGATGCAGGAGTTTGCAGAGGATAGCGTACATTTGCGCGAACAGATGGATATGGTTAAGACATCTGTGGGAGATATTAGAATAGCCGTGGGCGAGAGTGCACAGGGAGTGAGCAGCGTGACAGAGAAGGCCATTGACCTGACAAATAATGTGAGTGAGATCGGCTTGGAGGCCAACTCTAATTTGGACATTGCGGGGCAGTTGGATCAGGAAGTAGGGAAGTTTAAACTTTAGGTATCAGCAGAGGTGGTAAGGTATGCGGGTTTTACTAGCCGAGGATGAAGAGGACTTGAACAGGATTATTACGAAAAAACTCATTTCTCAAGGGTACAGCGTGGATAGCTGTTATGACGGCGAAGAGGCGATTGACAGCCTGTCTTTGGTCGATTATGATGCCGTGATTCTCGATATTATGATGCCAAAGGCGGACGGTTTTACCGTATTGCGCCATCTCCGCGGCACAGGGAAGACGACGCCGGTGTTGTTTTTGACGGCGCGGGACGCAGTGGCCGACCGCGTAAAAGGCTTAGACAGCGGCGCCAATGATTATCTCGTGAAGCCGTTCTCCTTTGAGGAATTGCTGGCGCGATTGCGCGCGATGATGCGCACTTCCTTTGGTATCGCTGATAATGTCCTTGTTGTGGCGGATCTGACCATGGATACCGCAGCCCATGTGGTAAAGCGTGGAGAAACGGAGATATCTTTGTCGGCCAAAGAATATGAGCTGTTGGAATACTTGATGCACAATCAGGGAATTGTATTGTCCAGAGAAAAGATTGAAGATCATATTTGGAATTTTGATTATGAGGGCGGTACGAATGTGGTTGACGTCTATATCAGTTATTTGAGAAAGAAGATTGACGGTGGGCGGGAGAAATTAATTCATACTGTCCGCGGCAAGGGCTATGTGCTGCGGGAGGCGGAGAATTCATGAAGAATCTGTCTATCCGTGTAAAGATTACGTTGTGGTTTACCGCAATATTAGTGTTTATTGCTTCCTGTACTTATGTGATAGTGTTTTCAGTCAACCGTCAGCTAGTACAAAAGACCATCCGAGATGAACTGATCCGTACGGTGGAAGACAATGTGGATGAGGTGGAATATTATAAGAATATTGGTAAGATTGACCCGCAGGAAGTAGATTATTATATGGCTTTTGGCAGCGGCTATCTGGAGATTGATGATGATTTTCTGGATAAGGTAAATGAAGTGTATACTTCATTATATAATGAAGGCGCAACGTTGCTCTATGGGGAAAATCCCATTTCCAGGCACACGGCAGATTTGCAATTTTCGGATGCAAAGATCCAGCATCTTTCGATTCATGATACCCTGTATTATGTGTTTGACCGTAAACTGACATTAGAAGGGCTGGAGGGACTGTGGCTGCGCGGAGTGGTGTCGGAAAATCAGGGCATGACGCAGATGGCGGACATTACCCGGTTACTTCTGTTATTTTTGCCATTATTTGTTGTGATTTCTGTTGTCGGCGGATATTTGTTTGCAAGAAGGATGCTCAGGCCAATTCAGAAAATCTCGGATGCCGCTGCCCGCATCGGGGGCAGCGGCGATTTAAAGGAGCGCATTGAAATTGGTGCGGGAAAAGATGAGCTGCACCAACTTGCCGCAGGTTTCAATGAAATGTTCCAGCGTTTGGAAAATGCTTTCGAGGCGGAACGCCAATTTACCTCTGATGCGTCCCATGAGCTGAGGACGCCTGTATCCGTCATCACAGCGCAGTGTGAAATGACTTTGGAGGAGACGAGGAGCGTTGAGGAATATGAGCTGGCGCTGCGCACAATCCAGCGGCAGGGCAGAAAGATGTCAAGGCTGATTAACGACATGCTGGATTTTACGCGCTTAGAGATGAGGGCGGAGAGCTATGCGCAGGAATCCGTGGATATGACAGAACTTGTACAGTCAGTCAGTTTTGACATGGCATTGATAAAAGAAAAAAATATTACCTTGAAATGTGAAGCTCGGGAGGGGGTCTGCATGCAGGGGAATCGCCAGCTGCTATCCCGTCTGCTGGCTAACTTAATCAGCAACGCCTACCGTTATGGGAAGGAAGATGGATTTATTTATGTCAATTTAAAGCAAACCGGACAGGAGACAGAGCTCTCGGTTTCTGATAACGGCATTGGGATTTCCGCAGAGGAGCAGACTAAAATTTTCCGCCGTTTTTACCAGGCGGATAATTCGCATTCCGGTATGGGAACCGGTCTTGGCCTGTCTATGGCGTACGAAATTGCACAGTCTCACGGCGGGGAGATACGTGTGGAGAGCGAGGAAGGAAAAGGAAGTAAATTTTCTGTAATATTTAAAAATTAATGTTTTCTAATGTTACTCTAATGTTTGAAGGATATAATAAAACCATCAAACGAAAGAATGAGTTTGTTACTGGGAAGGAGGCTGGCATGGACAGTCTAAAATCATTTTTTGGAACGCCTAAGAAAGCATTTCTATTTATTGTTTGCGTTCTGGCGGTGTTGTCGGCGTTTGTTATCGGCACGACGTTTGCCGTAACGGCGATTGTGAATTCTTCGTTGAATAAGGAGGGGGCGAAAGATGGCGGAAATACCGTGTTCTATGAGGAAAAAATTTCTGAAACCGAGGGTGACACAACGGTGATAGAGGAGGAAGGCTCTATTGCTGAAGATGACACTACCGTGATGATACCGGATGGAATTGACAGCAATGCCGCCGACCAGCCTGGAATGGCAAGCCCGGATATGGAAGTTGAGGAAGCGAAAGCCATTGCCGCCGGCCATGCAGGCTTTTCCGTTTCGGATGTGAGCTTCTCGAAAGCGAAACTGGAAAAAGAGCATAGGTTGATGGTATATGAAATTGAATTTTATAAAGACGGTATGGAATACGAATATGAAATAAATGCCGAGACCGGCGAGATTATCAAGTATGAAGTGGATGAGAATGACTGAGGCGCATCAAATGCAGGCATATATTATGTGTGAAGCTGATGAGGAGACGAATCAGACTTATATAATAAAGGAGGAATATTTATGAGAAGATGTAAAGCATTAGGAGCAATGATTTTGGCGATTTGCCTTGTGGCGACGAGCGTGTGTATTACGCCGCAGACTGTGCAGGCAAAACAGATCACCTCTTTCAAGCAGGTGAAAAAGCTGGCTAAGAAACAAGTCAAAGGCGCAGCCGTGGTGAAAGTGGATATGGATTATGACAACGGTAAGCTTGTCTATGAAGTGGAAATGTCCAAAGGCAAGAAAGAGTATAATCTTGCTTACCGCGCTTCGGATTCCAAGTTGATTTCCTATGAATGGGAGATCCATCCGTGGTCTGTTTCCAGAGGCCGGGGAAAAGTTATGAGCATGGGCAAAGCAAAGAAACTGGCGAAAAAGCAGGTGAAGAACGCATCCATCACCAGCATTATGCGGAAATACAGCGACGGCATCGACGTATACCGGGTAAAGATGAAGACCAGCAGCAAGAAATACGAGTTAAAGCTCCATGCACGTACGGGGAAAGTGTTGGAGTATGAATGGGAACTTGTGACGAAAGCTAATAAAAAGTATATCGGGGAGGCAAAGGCCCAATCTATTGCCCTAAAAAAAGTGGGCAAAGGCAGAGTTATCAAGATTGACTTCGATTATGACGACGGAGTGCCGGTCTATGAAGTGGATATTATCAAAGGAGAATTTGAATATGAAGTGGTTATTCACGCAAAGACAGGCAGAATATTGGATTTTGAAGTGGAACATATGTATGACTAAAGAAAATATTAAATTACCGGAAGCCTTCTGTCAGAGAATGCAAGGGCTTCTGGGGCAAGAAGCGGAGGAATTTTTCAGCTCCTACGAGCGGGGGCGGGAATATGGCCTCCGCTATAATCCTTTAAAATTTACATCACAAAGAGAATTTGAAGAAAAACTGGGAAAGGAACTGGGGTACGGATTATCCCCGGTTCCTTGGTGCGCGCAGGGGTATTACTATAAGGAGGAGCAACAGCCGGGCAAACATCCCTGGCATGAGGCGGGCGCCTATTATATTCAGGAGCCGAGCGCAATGTCGGCGGTTGAGCTTTTGGGGGTATTGCCAGGCGATACGGTCTGTGATTTATGTGCGGCTCCAGGGGGGAAAACCAGCCAAATTGCCGGCAAGATGCAAGGACAGGGGCTTTTGGTGTCAAATGAGTTTTACGCTAGCCGGGCCAAAATACTTGCGCAGAATGTAGAACGGATGGGCATTGCCAACACGGTAGTCTTGAACGAATCTACGGAACATTTAGCGCAGGTTTTTCCGCAATTTTTTGACAAGATTCTCGTCGATGCGCCCTGTTCCGGGGAGGGAATGTTCCGCAAGGACTTGCAGGCAGTGCAGGAGTGGAGCGCGGACAATGTAGCGTTATGCGCCGAGCGGCAGCGGGAAATCTTAGAGCATGCGGCAGTTATGTTAAAACCTGGAGGCGTGCTGGTTTACTCTACCTGTACGTTTGCGCCGGAAGAAAATGAGCGAAATATCTGTCATTTTCTGCAAGGACACCCCGAATTTTCTCTGGAATCGGCAGAGGTTGGGGAGCAGTATTTCAGTCATGGGCTGCCAGAGCTGGAATGCAGCAGTAAAGATACAGCTTGTAACTGTGCAAATTTGCAAAATGCTTTTACGGCAGAGCTAACGAAGACATATCGCCTGTGGCCCCACAGGCTGCGCGGAGAGGGGCATTTTTTGGCTCGTCTGAGAAGGGTCGGCATGGAGGAAGGAGTGCGGGATTTCCTGGGGAAAACAGCAGGCAAGAGCAGGAAGAAACGCCGCGCTGCCAAGGATAAAGAGGCAGTCAGAATAGAAGCGGCAACGGCGGCTTATCGCAAGTTCCAGAAGGAGACCTTGCGAATAGATTTGCCAGAGCGGATTGGCGGCAGATATGTGCTGTTTGCAGAGGAAATTTACCTGCTGCCGGAGAAGATGAGAGACTTATCCGGTTTGAAGGTGGTGCGCGCCGGGCTTCATCTTGGTACTTGCAAGAAGAACCGCTTCGAGCCCTCTCATGCATTGGCGCTGCATTTGCATCAGGAGGAAGCAAAGCGGTGCGTGGATTTAGCAGGATGCAGCGACGCAGTGAAGTATCTTCATGGGGAAACAGTGTCTTGCGACAGCGCACAGAAAGGATGGACACTAGTGTGTGTGAATGGGCTTTCACTGGGCTGGGGGAAGGCGCACAATGGCGTTGTGAAGAATCATTATCCGAAGGGGCTTCGGGTTTGTTATTAAAAGTGTGGTATTGGGAGATTATTGAAATTTCATCTTTACAGATACTTCTGAATTTGATAGAGTAAGAAAAAGCAAAGTTTCTGATTCATATCTTACAGGCGCTTGCCTGATCTGTGCGGTATTCTCGCGAGAATCTTAGCTTAAATATTATCTATTATCAGGAGGAATATCTATGGCCAAAAGCAAAAAGAAGATGTTGAAATTAATCCCCAAGGGACACCGGCTTAATTTGAGTGATTTTGCGTTGTTTTTATCGGTGATGAAAAACAAACGAGCCTACGAATGTACACTTAGTATTATCTTAGAAGAACCGGAACTTGAGCTGGAAGAAGTAAAGGTGGAACAGGTAGTATTGAATAAAGACGGAAAACGGGCGATTCGTTTGGACGCGTGGGCAAAAGATAGAAAAAGCCGATTATTTGATATGGAAATGCAAAATGATGTTAGAGGAGACGATATACCAAAACGCTCAAGGTTTTACCAGGGACTTATGGATACGCCGATTTTAAAATCGGGAAAATCTACGAAATATCGGCAATTGCCTTCTTCTATTATTATTTTTATAACTCAGGATGATATTTGGGAGAAAGATCTGGCGAGGTATACTTTTACAGAACAATGTGAAGAGATACAAGGTCTGCACTTAGAGGATGGGACGACCAAAATATTCTTGAATATGACGGGCAAAAAGGGTTCCAAAGAGCTCATAAGTTTGTTAAGATATATGAATAATAGTACGTTAGAGAATCCGGAAATTCTTATAGTTGATGAAAGGCTTGTAGAACTGGATAGGATTGTGAAGGAAGTAAAAGAGAGTGAAGAATGGGAGGCGGTTCAGTTGAATATTATGGAAATTGCAATGGAAAGGGGAATGCAAGAAGGAAGGAAAGTTGGAATAAAACAAGGAATAGAACAAGGAATAGAACAAGGAATAGAACAAGGAATAGAACAAGGAATAGAACAAGAGAAGACTCGGATTAATCTTTTGAATAAAAAACTGCTTGAGGAGAATCGGTTGGACGATTTAAAAAGAAGTATAGAAGACGAAGGGTATCAAAAGAAATTGTGTGAGGAATATAGTATCTGAAGCGCAATTTACTGTAAAAGTATTTGCCATTTTCATCAGTAACGGATAAAATAGGAAAAGAGATTTGAAAAAGGAGAAAAATTATGGATTACAGAGCATATTTAAAAAATCATCCAGATAAAGAGGGACGGTACGGCGAATATGGCGGGGCTTATCTGACGGACGAGCTGAGGCCCGCATTTGAGGAGATTACGGAAGCATACCAGACAATTTGCCATTCCTCGCAGTTTATCAGCGAGCTTAGAAGAATACGCCGTGAGTTTCAGGGCAGGCCGACGCCTGTGTATCACTGTGAGCGTTTGTCAAGACAGATTGGCAACTGCCAGATTTATCTGAAACGCGAAGACTTGAATCATACCGGGGCACATAAGCTTAATCACTGCATGGGAGAGGGGCTTTTGGCTAAATTTATGGGCAAAAAGCGTCTGATTGCAGAGACGGGAGCCGGACAGCACGGCGTTGCGCTTGCCACGGCTGCGGCATATTTTGGATTGGAATGTGAGATTCATATGGGTGAAGTTGATATTGCCAAGCAGGCGCCTAACGTGACGCGCATGAAAATTCTGGGAGCGAAAGTGGTGCCGGTTTCTTCTGGATTGAAAACCTTAAAAGAGGCGGTGGATTCCGCATTTGAGTCTTATGCCAGGAATTATAAGGATTCTATCTACTGTATTGGTTCCGCGTTAGGACCGCATCCCTTCCCTTTGATGGTACGGGATTTCCAGTCTGTCGTTGGTTATGAGGCGAGGGATCAGTTTAAGGAAATGACGGGGATTGACCCGGATGTAGTCTGCGCTTGTGTGGGCGGCGGCAGCAATTCTATTGGCATGTTTATTCCATTTTTGAATGATCCAGTAGAAATTGTGGGCGTGGAGCCTTTGGGCAGAGGAGAGAAGCTGGGCGACCATGCAGCTTCCATGAAATACGGAGAGCGCGGTGTGATGCATGGTTTTGACAGCATTATGCTCAAGGATGAAAAGGGTGAACCAGCTCCGGTTTATTCGATTGCCAGCGGCCTTGATTATCCTTCCGTAGGGCCGGAGCACGCTTATCTGCGTGATTTGGGCAGGGTGCAGTATGAGACGATAAGTGATGAGGAGGCTATGGAGGCGTTCTTTAAGCTGTCACGCTATGAGGGAATTATCCCGGCGATAGAGAGCTCCCATGCCGTGGCCTATGCCATGAAGAAAGCAAAGGAGATGGGGCAGGGTTCAATTCTCGTAAACCTCAGCGGCAGAGGAGATAAGGATATTGATTATGTCGTGGAGCACTATGGTTATGGCGAGCAGTTTATCTAAGCGGGAACCAAATAACATAAATATTGGAAAAAGTAGAATTGTCTCATAAAATACTTGTAAAAACCCTTCTTTTCTCGTATGCTAGTAGCAACTAGAAAAAGGAGGGTTTTTTATGAGCAGGAGAAGAGGAAGAGTAACCATACCGACAGATTTAGATGTGATACCACAGACATTAGAACTGATGAAGCAGTGGGGCGCGGATGCAGTTCGGGATTGTGACGGCACGGATTTTCCACAGGAGCTTAAAAATGTAGATGGTAAGATATATTCCACCTATTATACGACCAGGAAGGACAATGCCTGGGCGCAGGCCAATCCTGAAGAAATCCAGCAGATGTATGTGATGACGCCTTTCTATACGGCAAAGGAGGACAACTTGCGAATTCCCCTGATGCGAGGGCTTTACCCGGATATGCTTAAACCTAACACCAGGGATGATATTGGCCGCTGGTGGGAAGTTATGGACAGGACGACAGGGGAGGCTGTGCCCACAGAGCAGTGGAGCTATGAGGAGACGTCAGGGGAAGTGGTCATTCAGGCCAAAGCTTTTCATGATTATACCGTGAGCTTCCTTGCCTATATTATCTGGGATCCGGTGCATATGTACAATGCTGTGACTAACAACTGGCAGGATGTGGAGCATCAGCTTACGTTTGATGTTCGTCAGCCCAAGACGCATGCGTTTACTATGGAGCGGCTGCGCAGATTTATCGAGGAGCATCCTTATGTAAATGTGCTGCGGTTTACGACCTTTTTCCATCAATTTACACTGATTTTTGACGAGCAGGCGAGAGAAAAGTATGTAGATTGGTATGGTTACTCCGCGTCGGTGAGCCCATATATTTTAGAGCAGTTTGAGCGGGAGGTTGGGTACAAGTTCCGACCGGAGTATATCATTGACCAGGGGTATTACAATGGGCAGTACCGCATCCCCTCTAAGGAGTATCAGGATTTTCAGGCGTTCCAGCGTCGTGAGGTGGCGAAGATTGCCAAGGAGATGGTGGATATTACGCATGAGTGCGGCAAGGAAGCCATGATGTTTCTGGGCGATCATTGGATAGGCACAGAGCCCTTTTTGGAAGAGTTTGCGTCTATCGGCCTGGATGCAGTCGTTGGGAGCGTGGGAAATGGCTCTACGCTGCGCCTTATCAGTGATATCGAGGGCGTACAATACACAGAAGGACGGCTGCTGCCATATTTCTTCCCCGATACCTTCTGCGAAGGGGGAGACCCGGTCAAAGAGGCAAAGGTCAACTGGGTGACGGCGCGCCGTGCAATTCTGCGCAAGCCCATTGACCGTATAGGTTACGGCGGCTATCTCAAATTAGCTTTGGATTTTCCGGAATTTGTGGAATATGTGGAGAGCGTTTGCGACGAATTTCGCGAGCTTTACGATAATGTCAAAGGCTGTGTGCCTTACTGCGTAAAAAAGGTTGCTGTCTTAAATTGTTGGGGCAAAATGCGCGCCTGGGGCTGCCATATGGTACATCACGCATTATATCAGAAACAAAATTACTCTTACGCCGGAGTAATAGAGGCATTGTCCGGCGCGCCGTTTGATGTGATATTTATCAGTTTTGAGGATATTAAGCAACAGCCGGAAATATTAGCCGACATTGACGTGCTTATCAATGTAGGCGGCGCGGACACTGCGCATTCCGGCGGAGCATGGTGGTGTGAGGAAGCGGTCGTGACGGCAATTAAGAAATTTGTCTATGACGGCGGCGGTATTATCGGTGTGGGAGAACCCAGCGCGCATCAGGCAAACGGCCGTTTCTTCCAGTTGGCGAATGTGTTTGGCGTGGAGGAAGAACGCGGATTTACGCTGGGCTATGATAAGTATAATTGGCAGACGCATAAACATTTTATAACTGAGGATTGTGCCGGGGAAATTGACTTTGGCGAAGGACAGAAGAATATTTATGCCTTGGAGGGCGCTGAAATTCTTTGCCAGCACGAAAAGGAGGTACAGCTTGCGGTCAACGATTTCGGTCAGGGGCGCGCAGTGTATATAGGCGGAATGCCTTATAGCTTTGAGAACAGCCGTCTTCTGTACCGCGCAATTCTCTGGAGTGCGCATGGGGATGGAGAACTGCATAAGTGGTTTAGCAGCAACTTTAATGTGGAAGTGCATGCATATCCTGAGAATCAGAAATTCTGTGTGGTGAATAATACCTATGAGCCGCAGGAGACCGTGGTGTATAAAGGAAACGGCGAGAGTTTCCCAGTGGATCTTACGGCTAACCAAATTATTTGGTATGAGATTTAACCGGACAAGTATATAGGAAAAGGCTTCCGGCGCAAATAAGATTATTTCGACAATTGCTTCTAAAAATAATAAAATAGCGGATGCCTTGTTACATGATTGTGTCAACAAGGCATCTGAATCATTATAATAATATTTTGCGGAAATTCTTTTTGCCTTTCTTGAGTACCATGCCGTCAGTAAATGCGTCTGCACCGTAAGCGGTCTTGATATCGGTTATCTTCTCGCCGTCTACAGAGACGCCGCCTTGTTCTACGGCGCGGCGCGCTTCGGAGCGGGAGGGGGTGAGACCGGATTTTACCAAAAGTGACAGAATATCGACAGCGCCGTCGGCAAAATCATCTTCCATTAAGGTTACGGATGGCATATCAGCGGCATTTCCGCTAGAAAAAAGAGCCTTGGCGGCATCTTGTGCTTTGGCGGCTTCCGCTTCTCCATGTACTAGTTTTGTCAGTTCATAGGCGAGGATTTCTTTCGCTCTGTTGAGCTGTGCGCCTTCCCATGCATCCATCTTGTCAATTTCCTCCAAGGGCAGGAACGTCAGCATACGAATGCATCTGAGGACGTCGGCATCCGCAACATTCCGCCAGTACTGATAGAAATCAAAGGGCGAAGTCTTGTTGGGGTCAAGCCAAACTGCGCCGGATTGCGTTTTGCCCATTTTCTTGCCCTCGGAGTTTAACAGTAATGTAATCGTCATGGCGTATGCGTCTTTGCCTAGTTTGCGGCGAATTAATTCTGTGCCGCCTAACATATTGCTCCACTGGTCGTCGCCGCCGAACTGCATATTGCAGCCGTACTTCTGGAACAGTGCATAGAAGTCGTAACTCTGCATAATCATATAGTTGAATTCCAGGAAGCTCAAACCTTTTTCCATGCGCTGTTTGTAACATTCTGCGGTCAGCATGCGATTGACAGAGAAATGTGGGCCGACCTCGCGCAGAACTTCAATATAATTTAAGTCCATAAGCCAATCTGCATTGTTTACCATCAAGGCTTTTCCTTCGGAAAAGTCGATGAATCTGCTCATCTGTTCCTTGAAGCAGTCGCAGTTATGCTGAATTGTCTCGGGCGTCATCATCTGGCGCATGTCTGTCCGACCGGAAGGGTCGCCAATCATGCCCGTTCCGCCGCCGATTAAGGCGATAGGCTTATTGCCTGCCATCTGTAAACGTTTCATCAGGCACAGCGCCATAAAATGGCCTACATGCAGGCTGTCAGCGGTGGGGTCGAAGCCAATATAGAAAGTGGCCTTGCCGTTGTTTATCAATTCTTTAATCTCTTCTTCATCTGTTACCTGGGCAATCAATCCCCGGGCAACAAGTTCGTCGTATACAGTCATTGTCTTTCCTCCTCGTATTGAATGAAAATTATAGGGAAAAACGACTGATTTGTCAAGGGATATACACGTTTTAAATTCACAAAATTTGTGGTATGCTTCGGGAAAGGGGAAATAATATTATAGTAGAGGGCTGAATTTTTGCATAATTGTTCTCTTGCCAGAAGCAGGCAGAAGTTGAACAATGATTCTTTGCCAGCCCTTTTTTAATAATTATTTAGGAAGCGAGGAGAATGGCTTGGAGTACGTATTGTTAGTGATTGGCTTTATACTGCTGATAAAGGGAGCGGACTGCTTTGTAGACGGGAGCGCGGGCGTTGCGCATAAGCTTAGGGTATCTTCTATGGTGATTGGCCTTACTGTGGTGGCGATGGGAACCAGCGCGCCAGAGTGCGCAGTCAGTATAGCGGCGGCTTTTCGGGGCGAGAATACGGTGGCTATCAGTAATGTTGTCGGATCGAACATTTTTAATTTGATGATCGTTTGCGGCGTATGTTCCGTTATTATGCCGCTCAGTGTCAAGGCGAGTACTTTGAAAAAGGAGTTTCCCATCTCTATTTTGGCGGCGGCGGCGCTGCTTGCCATGAGTTATCTGGGCATGGAAATTGGCAGGGGCGAGGGATTGCTCTTACTGGCAGGATTTATCGTTTTTTTGGTATGGCTTGTGAGGGGGGCAAAAAGGGATCGCAATAAAGCGCAGGAGGACGCGGGGGAGATAAAGTCTCTCTGCGCCGCCATGTGTCTGGTTTATATTGTAATAGGAATTATAGCGATTGTGATGGGCGGAGATATCGTAGTCGATTCTGCCATTAAGATTGCAGAAAATTTCGGTCTCAGCCAGACATTAATTGGACTTACGATTGTGGCGATGGGAACCTCGCTGCCAGAGCTTGTTACTTCGATTGTGGCGGCAAAGAAGGGAGAAGATGATATGGCAATCGGCAATGTGATTGGTTCCTGCATTTTCAATATTCTTCTGGTGTTGGGAATTGCCGGTACAATAAGTCCTATGGAAGTCTTGATGGAAAATATGATAGATGCTATAATTCTAATTGGAATGAGTATTATCGTGTGGATATTTGCCTGGAGCGGAAAACGTATCAGCCGTACAGAGGGAGCAGTGATGGTTGCCATTTATGCCGTGTATATGGGTTATATCTGCATGAGATAAGTTTAACGGCTGGTAGAGGAAACAGAAGATTCCTGCAAGGATAATAATATCGCTTTTTTTGGTATACTATCATAGTATCGGCAGGAGCCAGCCTGCTGTTCTGGAAAATGTAGCAGATGATATAATTTAAAAAGGAGGAACACATATGGATATTTTAGGAAAAATTGGAGAGACAATCACAGAGACAAGCAAAGACGTATCACAAAAGGTAACAGATTTGACGGAAATCACGAAACTCAGGATGGATATCCGCAATAAGGAAGATTTTGTGCGCAGGCAGTATTCAGAGATTGGCAAACAGTACTATGAAATGCATAAAGACGATGCGCAGCCTCTTTTTGAAGAGATCACGCTTATCACGGAAACATTACAGAAGATTGAGGAGTTGAGAAGCGGTATCGCAGAGCGCAAAGGCAAAAAGTTATGTCCGGTTTGCAGCGCCCCCAACGACGCGGATGCCCTGTATTGCAATAAGTGCGGCAATAAATGCGAGTTTGTCTATGCAGAGGACGACGAAGACTTTGATGCAGCAGGGGACGCAGCTGAAAATATGGAGCCGTCAGAGGCAGTGGATGCTGACGCAGCAGAGGATATTAAGATAGCAGAGGATAAAGATATCTAAGGGCTATAAGATTTTGAAATCAGGGAAAGTGTAATATCGGGCAAAGGAAGGCGAAAAACATGCGGAGGATGTTTTGGCGCTTATGCAGTGTCAGCAGCGGCAGAATTTTAGCGGACATATGATAACAAGGAGAGTGATATGAGATGAGAGAAAAGCTCAATTTTCAGGCAGGAAAAAGAAAGGCGTCTTGTCATCATCCCATCAGGCAGCAGCTGATGGCGGCATTTCTGGGGATATGTTTGATCCTGGCGTCAATTCCGCTTCCGCAATTTAGCCTTTCGGCGGAGGCGGCAGAACAGCAGGAATTGCCGGCTGAAGTTTTGGATTTGCCGGTTGGAACGGAAGAAGAGACACAAGAGCAAAAGTTTTCACCGCTGAAGGGTTCCGTTACTGCGGATGAAGGGAAAGGCAGGGAAACTGACGGCTTAAAAAGAGATGAACTTAAACATGCAAGATTCCCGCTTGGCAAAATGGATGTGATGTATACGGAAGAGCCAAAGGAGCCTGCGTCACCGCAGGAGCCCGGCTGCGGGGTAATCAGTGAAGATACAATCTGGCGGGATCCCGGGCAGATGCAGGATGGGGAATTGATTGTTATGCCGGGGGTTACTTTAACGATCTGTGAGCCGGTGGAAATTGTCGGCAACGTTACGATAAAAGGCGGGGGCACGATAACCAGGCAAGGCGGCGGACTTTATCTTAACAGCGGCGCCAGCCTGTTTTTAGAAAATATTGCGCTTGATGGCGGAACCGGGGCGACATCTATGATACTGCTGGTGAGTAATAATAAATTAGTGGTGGATGACGGCTGCATGATTAAAAACTGCAGGGCAGGCAACGGCGGTGCAATTAACTTAAGCGGCAGGGGAAATGATGTGGTTGTCAACCGTGCGCTGATAGAAAACTGTTCGGCAACTTACATCGGAGGCGCGATTTATGGTAACACGCCAGGAAATAAGATTATTTTAAATAATGCCACAATAAGGGATTGTTCCGCTTCCCGGTCAGGAGGCGCGATTTATGCCACGTATACGGATGTTACCATTAATGGAGGGTGTTATGAAAATAACAGAATCACAGACGCTTCCGATCTGGAAGGATTTGTAGGCGGAGGATTTATATTTATCTGTATGTCTACGTTGACAGTTAATGATGGTATTTTTAATGGAAATACGAGTATCAGCAAAGGAGGCTGCATTGCACATTGCGGCCATGCAGATACCAGAACTTACATTAGGGGAGGCACTTTCACTGGGAATACTTGCAGCAACCAAAAGTATGCGGGCAGCGGCGCGCTTTATAATTCTACCGTAGATGTAGGGGATACGTCGGTGACGATTTCCGGTGATGTGAAGTTTGCGGGCATTTCAGAAGATTCCGGCGTGGACGGTATTTATCTGGATGCGAAAGACCAGACATTGCGGAAAATCCAGATTAGCGATACGCTTACTTATCCGGTTAAGCTTTACCTCAAGCCGCAGGAGAATTATGTGATTGCCCAGGGCGTGGAGGGGTATGAGATATTAAAGAAAAGGGATATGAAAAAAATCTCTTTTGTGGATGTAACCGATTCCGAAAAAAAGTGGTATGCAGTTTTGGATAAAGAGGGGGAAAACAACCAGGTATATCTGAGCACGGTGAATCCTGGATATGGCTGTTTTGTCTATTATATTAAAAATGGCGCCAAAGGAACAGTGGTTACGGACGATAATGAATATGAACCGGGAGATGAAGTTACGGTAAAATCCCAGGAAGGATTACATATTGACGGTAAAATTTTTGCGGGGTGGAACACCAAGGCTGATGGAAGCGGTACGATGTACGGCGCTGGCGATACGTTTGAGATAGAAGACGATACGGACTTGTATGCAATTTTTAAGGAAAAAACACAATATAACGCTGAATTTTATTCCGGCAGCGCCGGGAATAAGGAAACCGTTGCCGCGAAAATGGAAGAGAACATAGACAGCGGCACAGTTATTGCACCGGAGCCAAAGTTAATGGACGGTTATACGTTTGTCGGTTGGGAGGAAAAATTGCAGGGCTTTGCCGGAGAGATAAAGGCAGGCGATGAACTTACATTAAATGGCGATGCGTCCTATTACGGTGTGTATGAGAAAAATATCACTTTGTCTTATGATGCGAACGGTGGAGACGTCTGCCCAGACAGTGAAGTTAAACCTGGCCGTATCAATGTGGGAAAAGAAATCTCTTATAGGCATCCGGAGTTTACCGCAGCGGGAGCGATAACCCGTCCGGGATATGTGTTTGCCGGATGGAATACACAAAAGGACGGCAGCGGTGCGCCTTACGATGCGGGGGCGCAAATGACGTTAGAAAGCGACATGACGCTTTATGCCGTTTGGCTGGTTGGCGAAGGGGCTCCATACCGGGTGGAACACTACTGGCAGGATGTTGAGGGAAACGGCTATACCAGGGTTAATGCCGACACGGAATACAAGATAGGAAGTATAGGAGATGTTGTGAGTGCAGAACCCAACCCTTATACCGGGTTTACGCAAAGTGTTTATACTGGGCTTGACAAATCGTCCGGGATTGTGCGGGCGGATGGCAGTTTGGTTTTGCAAGTGTTTTATGACAGAGATATTTATCAGATAAGCTTTGATTTGAATGGAGGAGCAGGGAAAGTCCCTCAGACGCAAAACGTACGGTATGGCGGGCTTTTAAAAGAGCCGGAGGAGCCGCAGCGGAGAGGGTATACGTTCAAAGGCTGGTATAAAGAGGCAAATGGGAAGGAATCTTCTTTTTGGGATATTTATAGCGTTGTGGAGGAGAATACCGCGTCCCGGAAAACTACGCTCTATGCGAAATGGGCGGATGAGACGGCGCCTGTTCTGGGCGAGGTGTCTTTTGGTGCAGGGAGCAGAAGTTTTGCGGATTGGGTGGTCGGCCGGAGGAAACTGACGATTTCTGTGCCGGTGATAGAAGAAGGAAGCGGACTGAAGCAAGGAGATTACAGCCTGGAGCCGGAGAAGGGAGAAGCAAAACAGGGCGCAGCCATTATTCGTATGTATCAGAGATGGACAAAAGCGGTCCGCGCGCGCAGCGGAGGAGTGTCAGCAGTTATGACGGTCCACGGGAACGACGCGGGCGGGCAGTATACGGCTGTAGTTACCATAGATGAGGATTTTAAAGGCAGCGTATTCCTCACATGCAGCGACAATGCCGGAAACATTTCTGTGCGCAAGGCGCTCACAGCGGACGGTGCGGGCGCCGTTGTGGAGGATAATGCGCCAGAGATATATTTTTCCAAGGAAGCAAGCGGCGCAGTTAAGGCAGATAAGTCTCAGGCGGACAGGGACGGCAGAAATAAAGTTCAGCCTCGGGTAACGATTAATGTGGACGTGTCGGACCGCGCAGGAGAAAAAGTCACGGCAGGTTTATCGTCTGTTTCTTACCAGTTGGACGGCGGCAAAGCGCGGGCCGTAGGCGTAGGGGAATTTAAGGACGCCATGGTAGAGGATTACAGTTTTGCTGTGGACATAGAGGGCGAGGGTAAACATAACCTCCAGGTCACGGCGGCGGATAATGCCGGAAACGAGACGACGAGAAAGGCCATGGTAGAGATTTCAAAAGGGAGAGCTGCAATTGTTCCTGGGGATAAAACGCCGCCGGGGGCAGAGAAATCATCGCCCAAATTGCCAGGCAGAGAGCCGTCGACGGGAGAGCAAGCATCTGTAAAAATTTTTGCTACGTTGGGAATGATAGCTGGATTTACCTATTTACTCTTGTACTTCAAGTCTGGCGACAGCGGCATCACAGAGAGGGAGAAGAAGGCGGTTATCTCCAGGCTGGTACACTGGGCGCAGAAAGGGAAATTACGAAAATATCCGGCATTGTTGCTTATTTCACTGTTTTTGCTATATTATCACAGTATTGGCAAGAGCGTAGGCGATGAGTGGAGGAAAGTGTGTGAAGGATAAAGGCAGATACCGCCTGCTTCGGGCGGCGCTTGCAGTGGCGACGATAGTATGCCTGTTCCCTGTGGGGCGCTCATGCTGTCTTTCCATCCGGCATGAAAGACAGCAGAGACAGCTTCAAAAGCGGAAAACGGAGTGCGGTGATGTTGAGCCGTTGGAAAGCCGTGAGCGGCAAGAAGGACAGCAGAGCACAGGGCTGCAAAGCCTTTCCGAAGAGAATCATGATCTGGTGGGCTGGCTTACGATAGAGGGGACGAAAATTGATTATCCGGTTATGCAGTGCGAAGATGACACATATTATCTCAGCCATAATTTTCAGAAAGAGGAGGATAAGTATGGGTGTCTCTTTGTAAAAAGCATAGCGGATGTGGAGACGCCGGGAACAAATATAATTATTTATGGACATAACATGAAAGACGGTTCGATGTTCGGAGCGTTGGACGGATATGAGAGTGAGACATTTGGCCGTGAGCATGAATGTATAACATTTAGTACGCTGTATGAGGAGCGGCAGTATCAGGTTATGGCAGTGTTTCGGACGCAGATTGCAGAGAATGATGACGGCAGATTCCAATATTATCAGTTTTATGAGGCTCAGACAAAAGAAGAGTTTCGAGAATTCTATGAGCACGTGACGGAAAAGTCCATCTATCATACAGGTGTTACGGCAGAGTTTGGCGATACTTTCCTTACGCTGTCGACCTGTTCTTATTATGCCGAAAACGGCAGGCTTGTGGTAGTGGCAAAGCGGATGGAAAAATAAGTGTAAGATGCAGAGAAACCATGCTGGGGATTGTGGCTGTTTACTTTCACGCCAAGGTGACAAGGTATTAAAAAATGCGTGATCTCAAGGCTGGTTATACTGGACTTAGGGGCAGAAATATATTATAATAAATTTTAGTCAATATTTCGTGGGAAGAAAATATTATTTACGTTAGGAGGAGAAGAGGAATGGCAATGTTTTTGAAGAACCTGAGTATCAGGCTGAAGATCTTGATTCCGGTTGCAGTATTAGGTATTTTAATGCTGATTTTGGGAATTGTAAGTTTTAACAGCACGAATCGGATTATGAAGACCAGTGAGAATATCACCGGCAATTATGTGGTGAGAATAGAGCAGATAGAAGACGTCACGATTGCGTATCAGATGTTGAGGCGTGTGGCGTTTGCGCATATAGTGGAGGAAGATACTAAAGATAAACTGTCGTTAGAAAAAGAAGCGGATGAATTGAAAGCGGAGATTACAGATTTATGTGCGCAATATGAGCAGGGACTCAGCGCAGAGGAAGAGGAAGCCTTTGCCAAATTTAAGAAGGATTATGGGAGTTATCTGGTGATTTTTGATAAGATTCTGGATCACAGCGCTAGGAAACAGAAAGCAGAAGCGTCTGAGCTTGCAAGCAATGATTTGCGGGAAGCAGGCGTAGCTTTGACGGAAGAGCTCGACGAATTGATTGTAGTCAACAAAGAAGCCATGGCAAATGCCGTGTCGCTTTTAAATAAGGTATATGGCAGTGTAACCCGCACAACGATTATCCTCATTGTGTGCAGCGTGCTTGTTCTGCTTTTTGTCGTATGGGTATGCTGGACTTGGGTGTGCAAGCGTCTTATCAATATCAACGCACAGCTTCGTGATGTCATTGCCACCATCGAGGCGGGAGAAGGAGATTTGACGAAACGTGTGCAATGCTTCTGTACGGATGAGATTGGTACGCTGGCAGCCGGCATCAATACATTTATTGAGACATTGCAGGGGATTATGGGACATATCAATGTAAGTTCCGACCAGCTCGGTACTATCGTTAATTTAGTGTCAGACAAGGTATCTACAGCGAATAATAATTCTTACGACATTTCAGCCGTTATGGAAGAGCTGTCTGCATCTATGGAGACTATTTCCTCAACGATTACAGACATTAAGGAAAATGTGGGCGTTGTGGATGAGAATATTATTGAGTTGTCCGATGCTTCACAGGGATTGTATGATTATGCAGCAGGCATGCAGGAGCGTGCGGAGCATTTGGAGAAGAATGCAGTCGATAACAAGCAGAATACGAGCGATATTATCAATGCGATTATTGATAAACTGAAACGCGCGATTGAGAGCAGCAAGAGCGTAGACCGTGTCAATGATTTGACGGATGAGATTTTGAGCATTTCCGGGCAGACAAATCTTTTGTCGCTGAACGCATCCATAGAGGCGGCCAGGGCAGGAGAAGCGGGTCGAGGATTTGCAGTTGTTGCAGACGAAATCAGCCAGCTGGCAAGTTCCAGCCGGGAGGCTGCTAATAATATTCAGACCATTAATAACATGGTAATTGAGGCTGTAAATGAGTTGATTGACAGCGCAGATTCGATTGTAAAATATATCAATGATAATATACTGCCCGATTATGAAGGGTTTGTGAATGCCGGCAAGCAGTATAATGAGGATGCTGTCCATGTCAATGACATTGTCACCCGGTTTAACGATATGTCTGTCAACTTGAAGCAGTTGATGGGGAATATTACAGATTCGATTAACGGCATCAACACGGCGGTAGGTGAAAGCGCGAGAGGAGCTACGAATGTAGCTATGAATACATCCAACCTCGTGAAAGATATCAGCGAGATTGCAGAAGCAATGGATGATAACAGGGAGGTTGCCGGTACTCTGACGGACGAGGCAGACCGCTTTATCAATCTGTAAGAGGATTACGAGAGATGGAGGTGCCGTACGAATATATTAACTGGTACAATGCAGCAAAATTTACCGTCTGTTGTACTAGCTAATATATTTGTACGGCATATCCGTTTCATTCTATATATTCTAGGAGGTTCACGTATGTGCACAAAATGCAATAAAGAAAAATATTATATTACGACGGCTATTGCCTATACATCTGGCAAGCCTCATATTGGTAATACCTATGAGATTGTGCTGGCTGACAGCATTGCCAGGTTTAAACGGCAGGAAGGCTACGACGTCTATTTCCAGACTGGAACAGACGAACATGGACAGAAGATTCAGGAAAAGGCGGAGAAGCTGGGGGTAAACCCCCAGGAATTTGTAGACCAGGTGGCGGGGGAAGTGAGGCGTATTTGGGACAGAATGAACTCGTCCTATGACAGTTTTGTCCGCACCACAGACAAGGACCATGAAGAACAAGTAGTAAAGATTTTTAAGAAATTGTATGAGCAGGGCGATATCTATAAAGGGGCTTATGAGGGAATGTATTGTACGCCTTGCGAATCTTTCTGGACAGAATCTCAGCTTGTGGACGGTAAATGCCCGGATTGTGGGCGCGAGGTAAAGCCGGCGAAGGAAGAGGCTTATTTCTTTAAGATGAGCAAATATGCGGACAGGCTGATTGAGCATATCAACAGCCATCCCGAATTTATACAGCCAGTATCGCGCAAAAATGAAATGATGAACAACTTCCTGCTGCCGGGGCTCCAGGATTTATGTGTGTCCCGTACATCCTTTGATTGGGGAGTGACGGTCGGTTTTGATCCCAAACATGTCGTATATGTTTGGCTGGATGCGTTGACAAATTACATCACAAAGATTGGCTATGATGCCGGGGGCAATTCCTCGGAGCTGTTCAATAAGAATTGGCCGGCAGATTTGCATCTGATTGGCAAAGATATTATTCGTTTCCATACGATTTATTGGCCGATCTTTCTGATGGCGCTTGATTTACCCTTGCCGAAACAGGTATTTGGACATCCCTGGCTGTTGCAGGGTGGCGAGAAGATGAGCAAGTCTAAGGGAAATGTGATCTATGCGGATGATATGGTAGATTTATTCGGCGTGGATGCAACGCGTTATTTTGTGCTCCATGAGATGCCTTTTGATAACGACGGAATCATTACCTGGGAGTTGGTGGTTGAGCGGTTAAACTCAGATCTTGCCAATATATTGGGGAACCTTGTAAACCGCACGATCTCTATGTGTAATAAATATTTTGGCGGAGTAGTTACGAAAACCGGCGTAGAAGAAGCGGTCGATGAAGATTTGAAGGTTGTAGCGACAGCGGCAAGAGACAAAGTGAAGGCGAAGATGGATGATTTGCGCGTGGCGGACGCCATTTCCGAAGTTTTTACGGTGCTGCGGCGCAGCAATAAATATATTGATGAGACGGAACCGTGGGTTTTGGCAAAAGATGAGGATAAGAAAGATCGTCTTGGCCAAGTGCTGTACAATTTGACGGAAGCGATTACCATTGCAGCGTCCCTGCTTCACAGTTTCCTGCCGGAGACAGCAGAAAAGATTGTTTCACAGCTCAACACGGAAATTCGCGATTTTGAGTGTCTCAATCAGTTTGGCCTTTATGAGAGTGGGAACAAGGTGACAATGCAGCCGGAAATTCTTTTTGCACGCCTGGATGTGAAGGAGATTATGGAGAAAGTAGAGGAGATCCGCAATGCGCAGCGCGCAGAGTTTGAAGAGGAACAGCGGGCGCTGGGAGAAATGCCGGCGCAGGAGGATGAGCCTGGGATTGACATAGAACCCAAAGAAGAGATTTCTTACGATGAATTTATGAGAATGCAGTTTCAGGTAGGAGAGATTATTGCCTGCGAAGCTGTTTCTAAGTCCAAGAAGCTGCTCTGTTCCCAGGTACGCATTGGCAGCCAGGTGAAACAGATTGTTTCCGGCATTCGTAAATATTATGCGCCTGAGGATATGGTAGGCAAAAAAGTTATGGTTTTGGTAAATCTGAAACCGGCCAAGCTGGCAGGCGTATTGTCGGAAGGCATGCTTCTGTGTGCCGAGGATGAGAACGGCGAGTTAGCGTTGCTGGCGCCGGAAAAAAATATGCCTGCGGGAGCGGAAATATGTTAAAGAATATACAGTATGGAATGCCGGAACATAAGCTGGCATGTTCAGATGATAAGCTGGTATGCCCGGAGGGCATGATCTTTGAAAGCCACGCCCACTATGATGATAAGCAGTTTGACCCTGACAGGGAAGAACTGCTTTCCTCTATGAAAGCAAACTGCATTGGTACGATTATCAATGTCGGCTCAGATTTTGCTTCGTGTAAGCGTACATTGGAACTGATGCAAAAGTATGCGTTTATCTATGGTGCGTTGGGTATCCATCCGAGCGACATTGCAGACCTTAACGAGGAAGTATATGAATGGCTGAGAAGTTCTGCCGCTTTGCCCAAAGTGGCGGCAATCGGGGAAATTGGACTGGATTACTATTGGGAGAAAGACGAAGAGACGCAGAGCCGGCAGCGGTATTGGTTCTGCCGGCAAATGGAGTTGGCGCGGGAACTTTCCCTGCCGGTGATTATCCATTCCAGGGATGCCGCGGAAGATACGCTGAAACTGATGAAGGGAATTCATGCAGAGCAGATTCCGGGAGTGATTCACTGCTTTTCGTATTCCCTGGAGCTTGCCCGCGAGTATGTCAAAATGGGGTATTATATTGGTATCGGCGGCGTGGTGACTTTTAAGAATGCTAAGAAACTGAAAGAAACGGCGGCGTGCATTCCCTTGGACCGTATATTGCTGGAGACGGACTGTCCTTATCTTTCTCCGGAGCCGAACCGCGGCAAGCGCAACTCTTCCCTCAACCTTCCTTATGTGGCAAAGGAAATTGCTTCTCTGCGGGGAATTACAGAGGAGGAAGTAATTGAGGCGACGCGTGAAAATGCGTTGAGGTTATTTGACCTAAGGAGGGACCATTTGACCTAAGGAGGGACCCACATAGTGGGAGGATGCCTTAGGTCTCTTAAAAACTGCCAAAGAAGTAAATCGAAGCAGGGAGGATGCCTTAGGTATCTTACCGCAGCCACAGAAGTAAAGTAGCATAGGAGGAAACCATGGCGACGTTAGGAAACCCGCAGAATACAATAGCGGTATTGAAGAAATATAATTTTAATTTTCAGAAAAAGTTCGGGCAGAATTTCCTGATTGATACCCATGTATTGGAAAAGATAATCAGCGCGGCGAACGTCGGCGAAGAAGATTTTGTGCTGGAAATAGGACCAGGTATTGGAACTATGACACAATACCTCTGTGAACATGGCAGGGAGGTTGCCGCAGTAGAAATAGACAAAAATCTAATTCCCATTCTGGAAGATACGCTCAGTGCATATGCAAATGTGCAAATCATTCATCAGGATATACTGAAAATGGATATCAATCGACTGGTGCATGAGAAAAATCAGGGAAAGCCCATCAAGGTGGTGGCAAACCTGCCCTATTATATTACAACACCGATTATTATGGGACTGTTTGAGAGCCATGTGCCCATAGAGAGCATTACCATTATGGTGCAAAAGGAAGTAGCCGACCGTATGCAGGTAGGGCCAGGCACGAAAGATTATGGGGCATTGTCTCTGGCGGTTCAATATTATGCCAAACCTGAAATTGTAGCCAATGTGCCGCCGAATTGTTTTATGCCCCGGCCCAAAGTAGGGAGCGCCGTTATTCGCCTGACGAGGCATCAACAGGCTCCGGTAAAAGTGATGCAGGAAAGACAGATGTTTGCCCTGATTCGCGCCTCTTTTAACCAGCGCAGGAAGACCCTGGTGAATGGGTTGAATAATGCCGCGGATATATCATATAGCAAAGAGCAAGTTGTGCAGGCATTGGAAAAAATGGGCCTGCCGGCTAATGTGCGGGGAGAAACTCTTACGCTGGAGCAATTTGCGCGGCTTAGTAATCTTCTGGGGGGCGGCTGACGCTCATTGGCAGTTTCAAATATCTATACTATTAAATTCAACAATATCTTTGCGAAAACGCTTGGGCAGGTTTTGGTTTTGCAGGGCGGGGTTTTTCCTCGCTTCTATAGCAATATTGTCAAAAAACGTACGCCAGAGCCTGCGGTATTCCATCTCTTGCGGGGATAACCGCTGTAGCATTCGATGGTCTATCTCTTTGGTGTCCGTGATGAAAAATCCATTTCCTTGTGGGTGCAGTACGGCGAGATCGCGTGTCGCGTCATGGATCATGAAATTTTCTTCCGGCAAACGGTCAGAAAAATGCTCTCCGAGGAAAGGCAGAACATCATTCTTGGGATGAATCTGCGCAAAAAGAATGCCGTTCTCTAATTCCTGAAAACGCAGGAAGCCCAGAAGGTGGTGCGCCTCGTTGCCGGTGCAGCGGGAAAGCTGAAATGTGCGGTTGACATAGGGTTCCCCCAGATAATTGAGTACTTTGCCTGCATCTGGCAGCGACAGGGCAAGAACAATCGTTTTATAAATCGCGTCCGCTTTATTGATAAGTTTCCTTTTATGGTTTGGTTCCAATGCTAAGGCGGCCTGGCAGATTTCCTGGTATGTCTCGTCTCCCATGCGGCTGTGCAGCGTGCGTGCGACCTTTGCACTCTTGTCAAAGTCGCAGGGCACGGAAATGTATTTGTCAAACAGAGAATAATTGTCCGGCGCGTGTGTGGTGAGCGCCACGTTCTGGTGGCCGTAACGGCTGGCCCAGGCATCGTAGACGCCGGTAAAGATGCCGTCAATACTGTCTTCGCAGAGAAAAATATACATAGGTTAAATATACCTCCGTGGCTATTGAAAGAGACCTCAGGGCTCCTCCCAGCTTCGCTGGGTCCCTCCTCAGGTCAAACTCCGTGGCTAATCAAGGAGACCTAAGGTCAAATCAGGTTAATATTTCTGCATCAGTTAGCTGAAAATCTGCTTGCAGTTCCCGGTCAAAGAAACTAATCTGCTGATATCCGCCTTCCCGGATGTCTTTGGGAATCTGCGTTTTATCCCGCATGAGATTCTCGCAGATATAGTTCTCCTCTAATTTCGTGTTGTACATCATTTTCCCGGAACAGGTAATAAAATATAGGGCGCGTTTGAGCACAACGCCAATTTTCTTTAAGTCGTCAAAGGACAGGCGCGTTTTTTTGCGTGCCTTGACAATACGTTCCGCAGACTTATAACCGATGCCGGGGACGCGCAGCAGCGTCTGGTAGCTGGCTTGGTTGATTTCCACTGGGAAATATTCCAGATGCCGCAGTGCCCAGTCGCATTTGGGGTCAAGAAAAATGTTAAAATCAGGGCGTTCTTCTGATAATAGCTCTGAGACCTTAAAATGATAGTAGCGCAGCAGCCAATCCGCTTGATAAAGACGATGTTCCCGCAGCAGCGGCGGACCACCGGGCAATGCGGGAAGCATGGAATTGCCGTTTACATTCACGAAAGCGGAGTAAAATACTCTTTTCAGGGAAAATTTTTCGTAAAGACCTTCTGCCACGCTCATAACTTGAAAATCATTTTCCGGCGTGGCGCCGATAATCATCTGCGTGGACTGTCCAGCGGGCACAAAGCGCGGCGCCTTGCGGTATACGGTAAGTTCCTGCTTATTGTCTGTAATGCGGTTCTGAATCTGACGCATGGGCTTTAAGATTGTGTTGCGCGACTTGCAGGGCGCCAGCTTGTGCAGGCTGTCCGCGGTGGGCAGTTCCAGATTGATACTCATACGGTCGGCCAGGAAGCCGGTGCGTTCCACGAGTTCCGGGTCGGCTCCGGGAATGGATTTAACATGGATATAGCCGTTAAAATGATAAACCGTGCGCAGACGGTGCAGTGTCTGGTAGATTAACTCCATCGTGTAATTGGGACTGACCATAATGCCGGAACTGAGAAAAAGCCCTTCGATATAATTACGTCGGTAGAACTCCAAGGTGATTGTGCAGATTTCTTCCGGTGTGAAAGAGGCGCGTCTGACATCGGAGTCCCGGTTGTTCAAACAATAGGCGCAGTTAAAAATGCATTCGTTCGTGAAGAGGATTTTCAGCAGCGAGATACATCTTCCATCGGCGGAAAACGTGTGGCAGACGCCGGGCGCGATGGAATTGCCAATGCCTTTACCGTTACCCTTGCGGTCTACGCCGCTGGACGTGCAGGCAACATCATACTTCGCCGCATCGGATAAAATTGTCAGCTTTTCTGTTAGATCCATGTCTATTGGTATTGTATTCATAACAGTCCTGATCCTCGTCTTTCTTGCGCAGAACAAATGTTCTGTATAATCATATCATGGTTTTGAGTGAAATGCAAGTATATTTACATTATGGCAATCTATTTTCATGCACATACATGCCTTCTTTTTATCATATAGTATGTCAAAGGGGGTGTTTTTCTGAGAGAAAAATTAAAAACATTTTTAGCGGTCTGCGTGCTGGTGTTGGCGGCGCCTTATATTGTTACTTTGTTGTTTCAGGGCAATGAGACAAGCACTGGCGCCGAAGGAACAGAGCGGATTATGGAAAAGCGCCTTCTGCCTCAGGAAAAAAAAGATGGGCAGGAGATAGATGAGGAAGAGTATCTTGCAGGGATCGTGGCAGAGCAGATTCCCTTGGACAGCCAGCCGGAGGCCATAAAAGCGCAGGCGGTCGTTGCCCGCACTTCATTGGTCTGCGCACTGGAAAATGATGAGGAACTTCCGGCGTCCATGTCAAGAGAAGAAATGCTCTCACTTTGGGGGCAGGATGGCTTTGAGCAGAATTACCGCGCACTGGATGAAGCGCTCGCCGCTACGCAAGGAGAAATTCTGGTCTGGAAAGAAAAGCCGATTCAGGCGGCGTTCCATGCGGTCAGCGCGGGCAAAACCAGGGACGCTAAGGAGGCCTTGGGGGCAGAACGGTCCTATCTTCGCAGTGTCGACAGCAGTATAGATATTCCATCCCACAATTTTTTGAAAGTTATTTTCATGGAGAAAAAGGATTTGGCAGACAAGTTGAATCAAGCGTGCAAAGAGGCTGGGCTTACCGAGGAATCCGTTGCGGAAGGGATTTCTGTCGTGAAGCGGGACGCCGCGGATTATGCGCTGGAGGTGGCCGTGGGCACACAGACGATGACGGGCGAAGCGTTTCGGGAATGCCTGGATTTGAATTCCTCCTGCTTTTCTATTAAGGAGGTGGAAGGAAAAATGCGCATTGTCACCAAAGGCATGGGGCACGGCGTAGGTCTGAGCCAATATGGAGCCAATGAGATGGCGAAGGCGGGGAGCGGTTATGAAGAAATTTTAAATTATTATTATCAAGATGTGACAATTGAAAAATATATAGAGTAAAATTATGATTCATCCTGTATAAACCTTGTTTTTTCGGAAAAACTAAAAAAGAAAACAAACAGAAATGGAAGGTGACAGGATGAGAAACAGAAGAGTATCAGCATTTTTTAATAAGAAATCCTATCTGATTGCCGCTGTGTTTATGGTAGTTGCGGCATTTGGCATGACCGGGATTTATTATACCCAGCAGGAAAAGAAGCAGGAAGAACAGCTGGCAAAGGAACAGGAAAAACAGATTCAGCAGGCGAAATTAGAGGATGCCGCCAGAAAACAGGAAGCAGAAATAAAGAAGCAGGAAGAGGCGGAAAAGAAGAAAGAAAAAGAAGAGGCCAAAGCCAAGGAAAAGGAAAAAGAGGAAGAGAAGGAGAAAGAGGAAACAGAAGCCGTGTCAGGCATTATTCCACCGGAAAACGATAACTTCATGGATGAACCGGAGGTTATTGCCGAAGTGCAGACACCTGTAGAGCCGATTCTTCACTTTGATGCAGAGACAGACCTCAATTGGCCGTTGCAGGGGAATGTGGTTCTCAATTACAGCATGGACCAGACTGTGTATTTTGCAACCTTAGATCAGTACAAATACAATCCGGCAGTGATTATCAAAGCGGAAGTCAATACCCCGGTAAAAGCGGTAGCAGCCGGTAAGGTGACCGGTGTGGAGACAACGGCGGAGACAGGAGCTACGATAACCGTTGATATGGGCGATGGGTTCAGCGCCATTTATGGACAGTTAAAGGAAATTCCCAAGAATACAGGAGATTATGTGGAAAATGGGGAAATATTAGGATATGTCAATGAGCCGACAAAATACTACTCCGTAGAGGGCTCAAATCTTTTCTTTGAACTGCAAAAAGACGGAGTTCCGGTAGACCCTATGGGCTATCTTCAATAAAATAAAGGTGGAGTTGCGTGAGCAGTAACCAGAGCGGGCGGCGTGAAGCTGTCCGCTCATTTACTTTTGGCAGCAAGGATGGTAGAATAGAAAGAAAAGAGGTAAATGCGTAATGAAGGCGCGCGGGGCAAACAGGCACGTGAAAACAACTTTTTTCATATATATAATTAACAGCTATCGTGAACACCGTCAATTCTAAATAGCTGTTAAATAGAAAAGACAAATCGCAGCACATATTTTTATACGGAAACATGGAGTTTTACATTTCGCGGATGAGACATTCTGGCGGAATCTGTGAACTGAACTGGGAAAGATACCTGCAATCCGGTGCTGCTTTGCATATAAGAGACTGCTTGCAGTCTCTCTACATAGATATTTGCCCAAAGCAGATGATACGAGGAAATAAGATGTCGGAGAAGCGCAATGTAACGTATATGCTCCGTTGCAGTGATGGAACGCTGTACACAGGGTGGACAAACAATATTGAAAAACGCTTAGAAGCCCATAACGCTGGAAAGGGCGGCAAATATACCCGTGCGCGCACGCCGGTGGAGCTTGTGTATCTTGAGGAATATGAAACGAAACAGGAGGCCATGAGCCGTGAGGTGCAGATTAAACGGCTTACGCGCAAGGAAAAGGAAGCATTGATGAAAAAGGAAGAAGAAATCTGAAAGGAGGAAGGCAAATGCGAAGCATTTATTGAATGTCTTCCGACGAAATGGCAGGTGAGGCTGCGCGTCGCGTGCCGCTACCATTTGCAGAAAAACAGACGAAGCAAAGGAAGGTGTGATTTTGGTAAGGAAAAAAGCGGTCAGGCAGAGTATTATCAGGCAGCTTTTAGCGATAGGGCTGGTTTTTCTGTTGGTTCTGATGGCAGCGTTTGTGATTACCAATATCCAGTTAAAGTCGATGCGGCAGAAAAATACGCTGGCTTTTAACGAGCAGAATATGACGCAGATAGCGGACGAAATAGAAAATTATCGTGAAATGTTGACGCAGATTGCCACGGTAACGGCCTATTCGCCAACGATGTATACCTATTTTTTCAGAATTCCATAGAGCGTGTAATTCTCACGTGTGATGTAAACACTGTCTTTTCTAATACTATTTTACTGGAAAAGAATATTGCCGGCATCTGTATGTTTGACCGGGAAATGAAAATGATTGCCAGCATGGGAAATGGAGCGCAGGATGTGGGAACGCCAGGGATAGTGAAGGCAAGAAAAGAGACGCTGGAGTACAGCAATCTTTTTTATTTGTCTAATTCTAGGACGCCGTTTTATGCCTTTTATTTTCCGGTATTTAATTTGAACAGTCAAGTTTACGGTGAGCAGATCGGCTCCTGTGTGTTTGTTATGGAGACGGGAAAGTTGACAGAAATTCTGCGCGGGCAGCAGGCCACAAAACATACGCAGCCTATATTGTGGATGAGGCCAATCAGGTTATGGCTGTCTGTGGCGGAGATGATATAGAAAAGATGGAACCAAAGCTGCTACAGGCTACGGCAGATTATCTGGTAGAAAGACGCTCTTTATCCATTGGCGGCTGGCAGCTAGTGAGCAGGGTACCCAGGAATGAGCTTTATCATGGAGTGGATGGAAGCCTTGGTTTTTATATGGGCGCCTATATGCTGGCCTTGGCGCTTTTGCTGTGTATGGTTCTGTTTTGTTATCGCAGGCTGGTGCTGCCAATACGGAATATGGATAGTTTTGTAAGGAAGGTCCAGAAGGAGCCGGGGGGCGCGTATGCAGATTGGCAGGCAGGATGAAATTGGAACCGTGGAGCTCGGGATAAACCGGATGGATTGACAATTTCCGCATAGAGAATAAAGCGCTTACCGAGGAACAGGTACAGGCGATGGTTGGCAATTTTGCAGACCGGGTTCCGCTGGAAATTACTTCGGCAACGGTGGGGACCGCCCCCAACCGTACGACGGCTCTAAACTACCGTGGCACGGACAACCATACGGCCATTACTTCTCTGGTGGATGCCGGCAAGAGAGAAATTCAGCCTTATATACGCAAAGGAACAGATTTAACGCAAGTCCCGGTGAATATCAGTTTGAATGAAACGATGGACAGCGTCAAAGTCGAGGGAAAAATATTTACAAATGGTTCTAAATTAGATTTATCCAAGGATGTTGCATTTGTTCTGACGAAGGGCGCAAAGACGACTACGTGGACGCTCAAAAAGCCAATATTCAGCAATAATCCGGTGCTGCCCGGCCAATATGCAGATCCGGATATTGATTACTTTGACGGAAAATTCTGGATTTATCCGACGACGGACGGTTACCCTTCCTGGAGCGGTACGGTCTTCCATGCATTTTCATCGCCGGATATGGTGAACTGGGAAGATGAAGGCGTCATCATGGAGCTGGCGAAGACAAATCCGGGCGTGAACGACAAGGGCGTGCAGATTGCAGCCTCTCCGTGGGCGGTAAAGGGCAGAGCGTGGGCGCCTACAATTGAGAAAAAGAATGGGAAATATTATTTCTACTATTGTGGCAAAGACTCCAGCGGAACCTCTGCTGTTGGCGTGGCAGTGGCAGACCGCCCGGAAGGACCTTATAAGGACAAAGGAACAGCGTTGGTTACTACTGCTATGTGTAAGGATGCGGGCGCTTCTGTAGGTCAGGCAATTGATCCTTCCATTTATACAGATGATAATGGAAAGTCATATATTCTGCTGGGAAATGGCAGCGCGGTTATCGCGGAGTTAAGCGATGATATGACGAGCATTAAGGACGGCACGTTGAAGCGAATTGACGGCCTCGCAGATTTCCGTGAGTCTGTAGTTGTTACGAAGGCAGGGGGCAAGTATCATTGGACCTGGTCCTGCGACGATGCTAACAGCCCCAATTATCATGTGAATTATGGCGTCAGCGACAAACTGATCCAGGATGATGGAACGGTAAAGGTGGAGTTAAAGAAGAAAAACTTTCTGAGTAAGGATGAGAGCAAGAATATTCTTGGCAGCGCTCATCAGTCCGTGGTACAGGTGAAGGATGTAAGCGGCAAAGATCGTTATTTTATGGCGTACCACAGATTCTACACACCGCTGAACATTTTTACTTCGGAAGACGGACTTGGCAAGCATCGGGAGACTTGTGTAGATGAAATTACCTTTGATGAAAATGGTGAGATGGTGATTACGCCTACCTTGGAAGGTGTGGCGGCAGTGGAAGTGCAGCCGCAGATTGCGGACGACGGCAAGGGCAAGATTGAAGTGGACGTTCAGGCAGTTGTGCCGGGCAGTGGAAAGACTATTACAGTACAGCTTCCAGCCTCGTTTGCTGACAGCATTAAAAACAGTTCGACAACGGAAGCGTCTATCCAGGTGAATATACCAAAGAGCATGCCCGCAGACCAGGTTGTGGCAATTACGCTGGCCAAAGAAATTCTACAGGCGGCCAAAGATGCTGGAAAAATCTTACGGTATCTGTAAGCGGCAGTAACCCGTATACATGGGGATTCCGTGCCGGGGATTTGGCAAACGCCCAGATTGCAGATTTGAATTTAGCTTTGCGTGTGGACAGTGAGAAAGACGCAGAAGTTAAGAATTTACTCAAAGCGGACCAGGACGGTATGGCGCTCTCCTTTGCGCAGCAGGGACAGATTCCGGCAGGCAAGGTGACGTTAGGAGCCAAGGCAGGCTGGAAAGCAGGGGATAAGGTGACGCTGAGTTATTATAATTCACAGACAAAGGCGTTGGAGAAAGTTCAGGAATACACCGTTGGCGAGGATGGCAAAATAACGGTAGATATTGTCAAAGGCGGCAGGTATGTACTGTGGAAACAGCTTCCGACTGTGACAAAAGTAACGCTGAATAAGACCAGCCTGACGCTGAATCCCGGTAAGAGTGAGAAATTGACAGCGACGGTGCTCCCGGCGAATGCTTTGATAAGAATGTAAAATGGAAATCCGACAATGAAAAGGTTGCGACGGTTGACGCAGGTGGCAAAGTGACAGCAAAGAAAGCGGGAATTGCCAATATCACGGCAACAGCAGCAAATGGTAAATCTGCATCCTGCCGAGTGACTGTTAAGGATGCGAAACCGCCGGTGATCAGGGTTAAGAGCGTCAAGCTCAATAAGAAAACACTGACTTTGGGCGTAGGTGAGAAATTTACCTTAAAGGCAACTGTCAGTCCGAAGAATGCCACGAACAGGAAAGTGACTTGGAAATTGAGCAATAAAAAGAAGATTGTAACGATTAAGAATGGAAAGATTGTCGCCAAGAAGAAGGGGACCGTAACGATTACTGCTGCGGCAGACGGCAAGAAGGCTACCTGCAAGGTGACGGTCAAGGCGGCTCCCGATAAGAAAGCGAAAGTTACGATCAAAAAGAAGAGCGTAACGCTGAAAGTGAAGAAGAGCTACCAGATAAAAGCAAAGATTTCCCAAAAATACGGGTGCAATGGATTTAAGTACACCGTAGACAAAAAGGGCAAGAAAGTCGTAAAGTGACAGGGCTATCCATTTCGTTTGCAGAGATATTACTTTGCAGCGGAATGGATAGTTCTGTTTATATAGCATACGGAGTTCTTGACAGGATGGAAATGAGAATGGTATTCTTTTATTAAGTAAAATTTACTAAAAATAAGCTGCTATTTTGTTTTTTAGTAGGAGAAGGAGGGAAAATTATGCACAAAAAATGGCAACAAAAATGTTTTGCCTGGCTGCTTGTCGGAGCTATGGCAATATCTGGCGTTCCGTCTGTCTCACTAGCTGCCGGGGCGGCAGATATGACAGCGTCTGAGGGCGCGAAGCTGCAAGATGACAAGGAGCCGGAGGCTATGCGGCAGCAGGCGCAGGGCGCGGTGCAGGAAGGGCTGCAAGCGAGAGCGGCAGACAACACCATGGGAGGCTACCTGTGGCTCAATTTCGGCACAGAGGGCGGTTATGAGAAGATTTTCTACGGCTACAGCGAGGACGGAATGACCTGGAAGAAGCTCAACAAGGTCAACGGCACTTCCCGCTCAGTTTTAGTAAACAATGCCAAGGGAAGCGACCTTGGCGTCCGTGACCCGCATCTCATTCGGTCGGTAGATGGCAGCAAGTACTGGATTCTGGGCACAGACCTTCATGCGGAAGGCGGCGGTGAAGGCGGAAGCGGCTGGGATCAGCTTAACGCCAGCCAGAACTTGGTAATCTGGGAGTCCACAGATTTAGTAAATTGGAGTGAACCACGTCTGGTTTATGCTGGATTTGACAACGCTGGATGCGTCTGGGCGCCGGAGGCAATATATGACGATACCAAACAGGATTATGTGGTTTACTGGTCTGCCCGCGACAAGTCTAAGGCGGATACAGAAGATAATGCGCTGCGTGTCTATGTGTGCCGCACCAAAGATTTTGTCACTTTTACAGAGCCTAAGGTATGGCTCAGTGAGGATGCAGTTTCAGGAAATGAAGTTAATATTATTGATACAACAATTGTCAAAGGGGAAGACGGCAAATATTATCGTTTTTCTACCTCCGACTGGAACACGGTTGTAGATGTGAGCGACACCCTGGATACGGAGGATGTCCTTGATGTCCGTAACGGTGAAGCGCAGAGTACGCCCAACGGTTCCTGGAAACGGCTGGTAACCAGGAGCGGCAGCAGCGCAGCCGGATTTGTCAGGTGCGAAGGGCTTACCGTATACCAGCTTCCAGATGGGCAATGGTGCGCGATGGGCGACGACAGCGGGTACAAAGCCTTTTTGACAGATGATTTAGCAAGCGGCAAATTTACCTTATCCTCATCGGCCAGTTTCCCGGACGGCAAGTTCCGTCACGGTACGGTTGTGCGGTTGACGGCGGAGGAAGACGCGCGGATTCAGGAAGCGTTTGGCGACAGGGAAACGGAACAGGAGACGTCAGCGCAGGAGCCGGTTCTTACTTATGATTTTGAGGGGGATGAAGGAAAACGTACCATCACCGACTCTGCCTTGGGGAATAATACCAAAGATAACGGTAAGTTGTGGGGAAATGCCGAGGTAGTCTATGATGCAGAGCGCGAAAGTAATGTGTTGAAACTGGACGGCTCCGCTTATACATATGCGGAAATCCCCATGGGATTTTTTGACAAGCGCGATACGATGACGATTTCCATGGATGTGAGGTCGGATGCAGGCAGCGGGAACTTCTTTACGTTTGCCTATGGGAAGAACGACCAGAAATATAATTTTATGCGTGTGCGCGGGACGCAGGTGCGCGACGCATTGACAGTTACAAGCTGGGAGTCGGAAAAGGAAGTGAAAGGTGATGGTGCGTCGACCGGGCAATGGCAGAAGATAACGCTTGTCATGGATGGCGCTGCGATGAAACTTTATATAGACGGAAAACTGGCGGCTGTTAATGAGGATACCGGGATTCTCACCACAGACTTGGGTACAGATTTGCTGTCGTATCTGGGGAAATCTTTTTATAAAGGGGATGCTTATTTTACAGGTAAATTTGACAATTTTAAGGTTTATAACCGCGCGCTCTCTGAGACGGAAATCTATGCGGAGGCAATGGAAACAGTTTCACTTGTACGGGGCGCTTCTATTGGCAGCGTGCCGGATAACCCGCTGGAACTGAGAGGAACGGACGACCATACGGCTGTATTCTCCTGCATGGAGGGAAAAAATATTGTTTCTTATGTGCGCAAAGGCACAAACTTGTCATCTGTTCCGGTAGCGTTGTCGGTGTTTGATAAGGATGTCCAGGTGACAATAAATGGGCAGGTATTTACTGGCGGTAATCTTGATTTGAGAAAAGATGTGGAGATCAAAGCTTCATTTGCCGGAAGAACCCAGACGTATACGATTAAGAAGCCTGAGATTGCAAGGAATCCAGCGCTCTTAGGGCAGTATGCCGACCCCGATATTGATTATTTTGACGGTAAATTCTGGATTTATCCGACCACAGACGGTTATCCTGGTTGGAGCGGCACATTGTTCCATGCATTTTCTTCCGTGGATATGGAAAATTGGCAGGATGAAGGAATTATCATGGAGCTGGCAAATGATAATCCGGGCCTCAATGATAAGGGAGTGCAGATCGCAGCCTCTCCGTGGGCAGTGGACGGCAGCGCATGGGCTCCTACGATTGAGAAGAAAAATGATAAGTATTATTTCTATTACTGTGGGAAGAAATCAGGTGGAGAATCGGCCGTCGGTGTGGCGGTTGCGGACAGCCCGGCAGGACCGTATCAGGATATGGGAGAACCGTTGATGACGGCCGATATGTGCAAGGCGGCTGGCGTAAACATGGGTCAGGCGATTGATCCCTCCATTTTTACAGATGTGGATGGAAGGTCGTACATTCTCTTTGGCAATGGAAGCGCGGCGATGGCGGAGCTCAATGACGATATGATAAGCATCAAAGAGGGTACGCTCAAGCAGATAAATGGACTTACCGATTTCCGTGAATCTGTGATTGTAACAAATGTGGATGGGAAATATCACTGGACATGGACCTGTGATGACGCTAACAGTCCCAATTACCATGTAAATTACGGCGTCAGCGATGAGCTCATCCAGGACGACGGAAAGGTGAATGTGACCTTAAAGAAGAAGAATCTTTTGTCTAAGAATGAGAGCCTGGGCATTCTTGGCTCGGGGCATCAGTCCGTGCTAAATGTGCAGGACGGAGACGGCAAACAGCGGTATTTTATGGCATACCACAGGTTCTACACACCGCTGGATATCTTCACGGAGGCATTCGGCGTACACCGTGAGACTTGTATTGATGAAATATTCTTTGATGAAAAGGGCGAGATGGTGATTACACCGACCTTAGAGGGCGTGCCGGCAGTCTATATGTGGAAAGCAAAGCTGAATAAATCAGCGCTCAACCTGACAGTTGGACAGAGTGAGACCTTAAAGGCAACAGTGGAGGGCAGTGAGAGCGCAATGAATAAGAGCCTTGTTTGGAGTTCTGATAAGACAACCATTGCTTCCGTCGATCAGAATGGAAAGGTTACGGCCAAGGCAGCGGGAACAGCAAACGTTACAGTGACGACTTCTAACGGTTGTAAGACGACCTGTAAGGTGACCGTAAAAAATCCTGTTAAGCCGACCGTGCCTATCAAGGTGAGTAAAGTGACTTTGAATAAGAAGAGCCTGACATTGGGCGTGAAAGAGACATTTACACTGAAAGCAACGGTTAAGCCGAAGAATGCAACTAACCGCAAGGTAACCTGGAAATCTAATAAGCCTAAAATAGTCGCAGTTTCCAAGTCTGGTAAAGTAACGGCGAAGAAGACGGGCAAGGCAATCATTACGGCGAAAGCTGACGGCAAGACAGCGAAATGTACGATTACCGTGAAAGCTGCGCCTAAGAAAATCAGCCTCAATGCCAAAAAGAAGACGTTGAAGAAAGGCAAAACCTTCCAGATAAAAGTAAAGCTGCCCAAGAAAACGGCGAGCAATAAAATTACCTACACTTCAAGTAAGAAAAAGATTGCTTCCGTATCTTCTAAAGGCAAGGTGAAAGCGCTCAAGAAAGGTAAATCGGTCATCACAGTCAAGACTTTTAACGGCAAGAAAGCGAAGATTAATATTACGGTGAAATAAGCGGATGGAGTTTACGAGGCTGTAATAATTGGAAAGAAGTAAATAAAAATCAAGATATAAATAAGAGGCATGGCATGTTCCATGTCTCTTATTTGCGAGAAAGTTCGTTTGAAATTTATAACAAGGGCATATTTGCCACAAAACAGTACATCATAATGAAATGACAGACGCTGCCGCCCATCACGAATAAGTGGAATATTTCATGTGAGCCAAAATTTTTATGTTTGGTATTAAAAATCGGCAGTTTCAAGGCATAGATAATACCGCCAATCGTATAGATTATCCCTCCAGCCAGAAGCCAATGGAAGGCCTGCGGCGACAGGGAATTGATAATCTGCGTAAAAGCGAGCACACATACCCAGCCCATGGCGATATATAATATGGAAGAAAACCATTTCGGGCAGGTAATCCAAAAAGCTTTAACTAATATTCCGGCGAGCGCGATTCCCCATACAAGCGCCAGCAGTCCATAGCCGACGCTGCCATTCAATACAATGAGGCAGACCGGCGTGTAAGTTCCGGCGATCAGTACAAAGATCATCATATGGTCTAATTTACGCAGGATGCGGTTGGTCTTTTCCGACAAATCAAGCGCATGGTAGGTGGCGCTTGCGCCATACAAAAGAATCATGCTGAGGATAAAGACGGCGAGGGAAATTACATGAACATGGTCTGGGTTTAAGGAAGCGCGGATTAAAAGCGGCGTTGCGGCAAACAATGCCATCAGCATGCCGATAAAGTGCGTGATGGAGCTTCCCGGGTCTTTTAACTTAAATTTCATAGAAAACATCTCCTTCCAGTTAATTATATATTATAGGTGTTTGCGAAACACCACAAACCGTATAAATACGGTATTTTTTCGTTTCTAA
>CAJURU010000021.1 GCA_910588845.1 uncultured Lachnospiraceae bacterium | reverse complement strand
GATTCTACCTTGTTTTCAATCAGGATTGCGAACTTGTTTCGCAATTACCTAAATTATATATTAGTTATAGTATACGCGATGTATTAAAAAATATTTAATGTAGTATTAAAAACTATGTAATTGATAAATAAATACTACAACATTTGGAAAGGGAAGTCAACACCAAATTAAAATGATTGACTTTTCAAGACTTCTCTGTTATCATTAGCGAATGGCTTAAAACAAAGCAATGAAAGGAAATAGAATGGAAACAGTAAGATTTGATGAACTGGATTTGAATCCCAAGATTTTGCGCGGCATCCGCGAGATGGGGTTTGAGGAGGCGACCCCCATCCAGAGCAAGGCAATTCCGGTGGGGTTAGAAGGCGTAGATTTAATTGGACAGGCACAGACTGGAACCGGAAAGACGGCGGCGTTTGGTATTCCGCTTTTGATGAAAGTGGATTCACATAATAAGCGAACGCAGTCAATTGTGCTCTGCCCCACGAGAGAGCTTGCTATTCAGGTGGCGGAAGAAGTTCGTACGCTGGCAAAATATATGTCTGGTGTGAAGGTGCTTCCGGTGTATGGAGGACAGGATATTACCAAGCAGATTCGTTCCCTCAAAGGGGGCGCGCAGATTATTATCGGTACGCCGGGGCGAGTGATGGATCATCTGCGCAGAAGAACGATTAAATGTGACGAGGTCAATACGATCGTGCTGGATGAAGCGGATGAGATGCTAAACATGGGATTCCGCGAGGATATAGAGACCGTTTTAGAGTACATTCCCGAGGAGCGGCAGACGATGTTGTTTTCTGCGACAATGCCCAAACCTATTTTGGATATCACTAAGAAATACCAACACAATGCCGTTAGCATCAAGGTGACGAAGAAAGAGCTGACAGTACCCAATATTGAGCAGTATTATTATGATGTGAAGCGCAAGGATAAGGTGGAGGTCTTAAGCCGCCTGTTAGACGTTTATGCACCTAAGCTGTCTTTGGTATTTTGTAATACAAAACGCATGGTGGACGAACTTACCAGCGCTTTGCAGGGGCGCGGTTATTTTGCAGAAGGACTGCATGGAGATATGAAACAGTTGCAGCGTGACCGCGTCATGAGCAGATTCCGCAATGGCAAAACAGAAATTCTTGTGGCTACGGATGTGGCGGCCCGGGGAATTGATGTGGACGACGTGGAAGCGGTGTTTAATTATGATCTGCCCCAGGATGATGAGTATTATGTGCACAGGATTGGCAGAACCGGGCGCGCCGGCAGAACCGGGCGTTCCTTTACGTTTGTAAAAGGCAAAGAGGTCTATAAGTTAAAGGATATCCAGCGTTATTGCAAGACAAAAATCCTCGCTCAGAAGGTTCCCAGTATGCAGGATGTGGAACAGGTAAGGCTGGAGAAGATTATGGAACAGGTGGAGGCAGTTATCGAGGAAGAAGATTTGCGGTCAATGGTCAATATGATTGAGCAGGAGATTAACGAATCCGATTATACTGCTATGGATATTGCAGCGGCTTTCTTAAAAATTACTTTGCGTGGCAAAGAAGAAAATGAGAAGGCTGCCATGGAGAACTTTGAGTTCGGAGATACCGGGGCAGAGGACGGTATGGTGCGCCTGTTTATCAATATTGGCAAGAAGCAGCATGTGAAGCCGGGAGACATCCTGGGCGCTATCGCTGGCGAAAGTGGAATATCGGGCGATTTGGTAGGTTCGATTGATATGTTCGATAAATTTACGTTTGTCGAAGTGCCCTGCGAGTATGGCAAAGAAGTGTTACGCGCCATGTCGCATTCTAAGATTAAAGGCAAGAGCATCAACATCGAGCCGGCAAACCAGAAATAAAAACCGAAAAAAGTATGTAAGAAAAAGTGGATTTGACACTAATTGTTGGTGTCAAATCCACTTTACTATTTCTTGAAAATAGAAGCGCAGTCTCGTTATAATAAACATATCAGGAGGAGTGATTGGCCAATCATACCATTATACATGCAAATGAAAGGAAAAGGCGAGGTGTGAATTAATGAAAGAAAAAGTACAGACATTTGGCAGGGCGTTAAGCGGGATGGTGATGCCCAATATCGGGGCGTTCATCGCATGGGGGCTGATTGCAGCTCAAATAGTGAAACCTTGGGTTATATCAGCAGTGAGCTGATTGAGGATTATGATTTTCTGATGACGGTAACCGGCGGGGAAAAGGAGGAAATCCGGGAAGCGTTATCGAAGCTTTTGCGGAAATTCTTTAATCAGTATTTGAGCAGGATGCAGTAGATTTTTCAGTCGGATTGTTAGATAAGTTTTGGCACTATCGGATGGTGTCAAAGCCCATCTTCTTTGAATTGAAATAAGACCTGCAAACCCTCTATAATTAAGACATAAGAAAAAGGCGGCAGGATAAGGAGGAAATTGCGGTGTTGTTTAAAAAGTCAAAGAAAGAAGAGGAAAAGAAACTGGAATTATTATATCCAGAAAATGTGCGGGTCGGCTGTAAAGCGGACGCCAAGGAAAATGTGATCCGTGCAGTTGGGCAGATGTTGGTGGACACCGGCTATGTCGGGCAGGCTTATGTGGACGCCATGGTAAAGCGGGAGGAATCGTTTTCCACATTTATGGGAAATGAGCTGGCGTTGCCTCACGGTGTAGAGGAAGCCCAAAAAGATGTTAAAAGGAGGAGGCGCATCATGATTGTTACGGTAACCATATTGCAGAGGCAACTTTAAATCTGCCGAATATTCCCGGGGGTAAGAAGCTTACGTATACGCAGTTTGATATGCCCCTGACGGCGATTGATGATTTTGAGGAATTGGGCAAGACAGAGCCTTTGTTTGCCAAACTAGCACAGTCCTGCAAGCAGCATCGAGGCATGTGGAATGCCGAGGCGGAAAAAATATTATTTGAACATTTCGGCGTTTAAGTCCAGCGTTCTTGTGAATGGCGTGGACAAAACGGTAACAGAATATATAGAGATACAGGAGGCAAGACTATGGTATCACAAAAGTTAGTAATTAAAAATAAATCCGGCCTTCATGCAAGATTGGCGGGAATGCTGGCGCAGGCAGCTATGAAATGCAAATCTGACGTATGGATTATGCTGGGGGAGAAAAAGGTTCAGGTAAAGAGCATTCTCAATCTAATGGCGGCAGGTATCAAGAGCGGAACAGAAATTGAACTTGCGTGTGAGGGCGAAAATGAAGCGGAGGATTTAAAAACACTGGCAGCTTTGACCGAGAGCGGGTTAGTAGAGTAATATATGACAGAGATAAAAGTAGAGAAAACTGCCTCCTGTGGAGTCGCCGTTGCACCGGCGTACATTTACCGTGAGGTGGATTTGGCTCCGGATGCTTATCTGGTGGAAGAGAGCAAAATTATGCAGGAAGAGGAGCAGTTTCAGGAGGTAAAACAAGCGGTGCTGGCAGACTTGGAACAGTTATCGCAGGAGAATCCTATTTTTGCAGCTCATATGGCGATTGCGGATGATTATACGTTTCAGGAGGGCGTGATTGGCAGAATAAAATCGGGAACCAAGAATGTGCAGCAGGCGATTGCCGAGACGGTGGAAGAAGTAGCGGAAATTTTTGGGCAGATGGAAGATGAATATATGAGGGAGCGCAAGGCGGATGTCCTTGACATCGGAAAACGTTTCCTGATAAAATGTAAAAAAATTACTGCGCAGGATTTGGCGTCTATCTGTGAGCTGGTGATTATCGTAGCCAGAGATTTGTTCCCTTCTGATACGGTAAAGATGAATCCTCAGTATGTGAAAGGCATCATTACGGAAGAAGGCGGTATCACCAGCCATGTGTCAATTGAAACTAGCGCTGGATAAGAATATTGACGGTGTCGGGCTGTTCCGCACAGAATTCCTCTATATGGAGAATACCCATTTTCCCACAGAGGAGGCAGTTTGCAGTCTATAAGGAAGCGGCGCAGCTCTGTCCAAAGGAGGTTACGATACGGACGCTGGATATCGGCGGCGATAGGAGCCTGCCGTATTATGAATTTGAGCCGGAGGAGAATCCGTTCCTGGGGTGGCGCGCCATCCGTATTTCCCTGGATATGCCGGATTTGTTTTGCACACAACTGCGTGCGATTTTGCGTGCCAGTGCGTTTGGGCATATCCGTATCATGTTCCCGATGATGATTTCTGTGGAGGAGCTTGTGCAGGCAAAAGAGATGGTGGAGAAGTGCAAGGAAGAGCTGAGGAAGGAACAGGCTGCTTTTGACGAAGACGTCGAAATGGGAATGATGATGGAGACGCCGGCGAGCGTTCTGCTGGCGGAGGATTTTGCCAGGGAAGCAGATTTTTTCAGCATTGGTACAAATGATCTGACACAGTACATATTGGCGGTGGACCGCGGAAATAAAAGAATCGCCTCACGGTACGATTCTTTCCATCCGGCAATGTGGAAAGCGATTGCTGCCATTATTTGCGCCGGGCACAAGTATAATCGTAAGGTAGGCATGTGCGGAGAATTGGTGGGCTATCTGCCTTTTGGGATGCTGGCCGGCAAATATCGCTGTTGTCTGTCCTGCTCCTGTATAAGAAAGGTTTACAATCATATAATTTTAGAGGAAAGAATACAGAATGGAGGAGAACATGGAGAGGGAAAAAGAGAAATATATGCATCTTTTGGCAAAAGAATACCCTACCAGGCAGGCGGCGTGCCGGGAAATTATCAATCTGAACGCTATCTTGAATCTTCCCAAGGGCACGGAACATTTTATGAGCGACCTTCATGGGGAATATGAGGCGTTCTGCCATATCATTAATAATTGTTCCGGCGTCATCAAGGAGAAGGTGGAACGTATTTTTGCCGAGCGACTCAGCCCGCAGGAACGGTGCGGGCTCTGTACTTTAATCTATTATCCCACGGAAAAACTGAACGCTTTGAAAGAGCAGGGGAATCTGGTGGAGGATTGGTATCGCGTTAATCTGCAATACTTAATTGCGGTGGCCAAGGATGTCTCATCTAAGTACACCCGCTCAAAAGTCCGCAAAGCCATGCCGGAAGAGTTTTCCTATATTATAGATGAATTGCTGCACATGCAGGTGGATGAGGACAATAACCAGATTGAATACCATAGACAGATTATTGATACGATTATCCATATCCGGGCGGCCGAAGAATTCATTATTGCGCTGGCGGAGCTGATTAAACGTCTGGCTGTAGACCATCTGCACATTGTGGGAGACATTTATGACCGCGGCGCACATCCCGAAAAAATTATGGATCTGCTCATGCAGTACCATTCCCTGGACATCCAGTGGGGAAACCACGACGTGTTATGGATGGGCGCGGCCGCAGGTATACCGTCCTGTGTGGCAACGGTAGTCAGGAATAACATACGCTACCATAATATTCAGGTGTTAGAGAGCGGGTACGGCATCAGTCTTAGGACGCTTGTAGTTTTTGCCGGACGGCATTATCACGATGAGGACGTGATGGAGGCGGCGCAGCAGGCAATTTCGGTGATTCTGTTTAAATTGGAAGGCCAGGTGATCGGCAGGCACCCGGAGTATCAGATGGATGACAGGAGAATGCTTGAGAAAATAAATTATGACAGCGGGACGGTCACGATTGAGGGTCGGGAATATCCGCTGAACAGGCAGGATTTTCCCACGGTGGACAGGCAGCAGCCCTATAAGCTGACGGAAGAGGAAGAAGAGGTGATCTCCGATCTTTGCCTGTCATTTTTAAACAGTGAAAAGCTGCACCGCCATGTGCAGTTCCTCTGTGAAAAAGGCGGCATGTATCGGCAATTCAACGGCAACCTTCTATATCATGGCTGCATTCCTCTCGATACCGAGGGCAATTTTGAGGGAATCCGGCTGGGAGATAAGGTGTATAAAGGGAAGGAATATCTTGACTACGCAGATGAAACGGTGCGCAGGGTATGTCTTTTCCGGGCTGCGGAATCGGAGAGGGATTTTATCTTTTATCTGTGGGCGGGGCAGAATTCGCCGCTCTCAGGCAGGAAGATTAAGACGTTTGAGCGGATGTATCTGGATGATAAAGAAATCACGGTGGAGAAGAGAAATCCATATTATGATTATTATGGCAAAGAATATATTTGTAATATGATTTTGCGGGAATTTGGGCTGTTTTCCGATATGTCCCATATTATCAACGGGCACACGCCGGTGAAGGTCAGCAAGGGCGAGGTTCCGGTGCGCGCCAACGGCAAATTGATTATCATTGACGGAGGGTTTTGCAAGGCTTACCATAAGGAGACCGGGATTGCCGGTTATACGCTGATTTACAATTCCCACGGTATGCGCTTGAATGCGCATAAGCCGTTTGAGAGTATTAAAAAGGTGTTGGAGGAGAACAAAGATATTGAATCCAGCACGGATATTTTTGAGACGGAAGAAAAGAGAATCCGCGTCAGGGACACAGATATCGGTAAAACGATTAAAGAACAGATCGACGATTTGCAGATGATGCTGGCGGATAAGAAATAATCAAGCGCAGGCAGATGGGATTTGGCGAACCATCTGCCTGCATGATTTAATCTGATAAAATTTGACAGGAGGACGGACAGCAAGTATAATAAAAAAATATAAATTTTTTTTAATTCCGTGCAAGAAAAAGCATTTCTGTTGCATTGTCTAAGTATCAGATAGTACAAGGAGGTGCTTTTTATGGGAGACGGATAGGGTAAGTTACGGCAGATTTTGTGCTCATTCTTCTGTGAGAATTGAGAGCTGAAAGGGGTAGCCCAATGCAGGACGAAACTCCAAAACGAAAAGTTCAGATTGATGCAAGCATATTCAGGCGTATTCAACAGGGAGAGCAAGAGGCGTTCCGCGAACTATACGATGTTACATATAAGCCTCTCTATGCGTTTCTTCTTTCATATACGCTGAATAAGGAAGATGCACAGGACTTATTACAAGATACGTATGTCCAGGTCTATAAGAATTGCCATCTGTACCGCGAGCAGGGAAATCCCATGGCGTGGATGATGAAGATTGCCAAGAATCTTTTTCTGATGAAACGCCGCAGAGATAAGGGTCCAGTGGATAATTTTGAGGATATGGAGAACGGAATTGGATTTGAGGATATGACCCATGTGGAGAACAGGATCGTTTTAGAGAAAATGTTCGAGCAGCTCTCCGAAGAAGACAGGAATTTGATTATCATGCATGATATAGGCGGTCTCAAGCACAGGGAAATCGCGAAACTGCTGGATATGCCCCTGGGAACGGTGATGGCGCGTTATCACAGGGGAATTCGGAAATTGCAGAAAGAATTTGGTGAGAAGCTATGAAAAAGAGAGAATTAAAAAAGAGAATAGAGGATGGATTTTCGGAACTGTCACCAGATTTGTTTGAAGCAGTATATGAGGAGTGCCAGCAACAGGAAGTTACATGGACGCGGGCAGATTCTGAGGAGCCTTCCGGGAACGGAAAAATTTATACAGGAAGATTTCCCAAATATGCATTGTCGTTATGTGCAAGTTTGGCAGTTCTCTGCCTATGCATCTTAGGTGTGTTGGGACAGAAAGAGAAGACGGTCTATATGGTTCTCGACATTAATCCCAGCATTCAGGTTGAGGTCAACGAGGCGCATCAGGTGAAACGGCTAAAGGGATTAAATCAGGATGGAAAAGATGTTGTAAAAGAGTTGAAATGGAAAAAGAGAGGGACAGTGCAGGAGTTGTTGGACGTGCTCATCCAGGATGTAGTGGAGAAATCGTATCTGCGTGAGAATGGAGGAATACTGGTAACGCTTGCTGCAAAAGACAAATGTATCTGCGAGAACTTGGAGCGTACGCTTGGAGAAGGGATCGACCGGAAGCTGACGGAGCTGAAGGTCTCCGGCGTAACGACAGCTTTTCAGGAAGCGCCAAGCAGTTCTGAGCGGGAAGGGCGCAAGCTGCTGGAGGCTGAACTGACAAGAAGCTGCGGCTTGGACGAGGAACAGGTACAGCAAATGTCGGTTATGGAATTGATTCGGTACTGTCATGACTATACTTCCGTGGAGCTGAAATTATCGGAAGCTTCTAAGAAAGAATGGGAAACTGGGGCTAAAAGTGAGGATAAGTCCCAGACAGAGGAACCATCCGTGCAGAAGGGAACTGGCCAGAAGCCGGAGAATCCTGCATCGGAGAATAAGACGGATAAGAAATCTGACAGTCAGAAGACAAAACCAGAAGGGAATAAGAATCAATCACCCAGGGAGAAGCCAGGGGATGATAATGGGGCTTCTCAAGGAGACAATGAGGATATTGAAGGGAATACAAAAAACAAACAAACGGATAAGGCGGATTCAGCGAGCTTGAATCAACCGGCACAGAATGGGGAATCCATACCGTCTGCGACGGGGACGCCCATACAGTCCGGGGATGAAGAACCTTTAGAGACCGGCAATGGCACAGGCCAGGCGGGAAATGGTGACAAACCGCAGACAGGAAACGGCGTGGATCAGCCGGCGGACGGCGGTTTGGTGACGCCGGGCAGTCCTCCGCATAAGCCGGGAGTTTCAGGCAAACCAGAGACGGGAGATAGCTCGGGCAAGCCGGAAGAAAATGGTAAGCCGGGAACAGGAGACATTCCGGGTGAAGCAGAAGGCAGTGATAATCCAGAGGCCGAAGACATTCCAGGCAAGCCGGAACCAGGAGACATTCCGGGTGAAGCAGAAGGCAGTGATAATCCAGAGGCAGGAGATAGCCAGGGCAAACCGGATAGCGGTAATTTACAGGAAACGGAAGAAGTTTCTGGGAAGCCGGGAAATGATGGGAAGCCGCAAACAGAGAGTGATAGCAAATCCAAAGTCACAGCAAACGGTAAGCGGCGAACCGCAAATAAAATCAATAATGTTTCTGGTGTGGCCGCATGGCTGCGGCTCATCAGGAAATTGAGATAGTAATTTTATATTGGAAGCCTCATATATAGAATGAGGCGGAACTCCCTTTTTAAATAGAGCTCCCAGGCAGATAGCGGCTGTCTGGGGGTTTCTTTTTGGGGAAATAGGACTATTTCTTGAAAAAAAGGCGCATAACAGTTATAGTAATATTGTTACTATATGAAATATGAAATGAAAAGGAAAAAAACATGGTAAAACTTTTGTCAGACAGTACCTGCGATTTATCGCAGGAATTAACAGAGAGATACGACATCGAGATTCTCCCGCTGCATGTGCTGATGGGAGAGGGGGATTACAGAGACGGTGTGGAGGTTACGACGGATCAAATCTTTCGCTGGTCCGATGAGAATAAGAGTACGCCCAAAACGGCGGCGCCGTCCCTAGAGGATGCCGTGGAGAAAATCGGCAGGCTGCTGGAAGGCGGCAATGAGGTGTTATGTTTTTCCATCTCGGAAACGATGTCTTCGTCTTTAAATATTATGCGCCTTGCAATTGAGGAATTAGAGGCTTCTGACCGTGCATTTGCTTTTGACTCAAAGAATTTGTCTACCGGAATCGGGCTGCTGGTCGTTGAAGCAGCCTGTATGGCCAAAGAGGGCATGAGCGCGGCAGAGATTTTAAAGAAACTGGAAGAACTGCGTCCATTGGTGCGCAGCAGTTTTGTGGTGGACACGCTTACTTATTTACACCGTGGAGGCAGATGCAGCAGTGTGGCTGCTTTGGCAGGAGGGATGTTAAAGCTCCATCCTAAAATTGTGGTAGTGGACGGTAAGATGGAGGTAGCCAAGAAGTATCGGGGCAACATTGCCAAAGTAATCAAAACTTATGTGCAGGATATGGAAGAGCAGTTGAAAGCGGCGCGTCCGGCGCGCGTGTTTATCACCCATTCCGTCAGCGACGAAGCCCTGGTACGGGAAGTTGCGGATTATCTGCAAAGCCTGCATGTCTTTGCGGAGATTTTGGAGACCCGGGCGGGAGGCGTTGTCTCCAGCCATTGCGGACCGGGAACCTTGGGCGTACTGTTTATCGCATAATAATGCACAAGATTTAAAAACTCCAATATATTATCTTATAGAGATGATAGTGTTTTTGATACTATCATTCTATAAAATGACAGATAGGAGTTTTGGGTATGGAAAGTAAGGGAAAAACGCTGACGAATGATTGTAGTTTTATGGGGGTCAGTCCGATTATGATGGATTTACCCTATCCTCCAATCCAGGTGAGGGAGAGGAATCAAGCTTATGCCAATCTGCTGAGTATTGATTATTGTGGTTCAGTGTCGGAAATGTCCGCAATTACTCAGTACATCAACAATGAGAACCGCCTGTCATGTGAGAGCTGTCCGGCAGCGAAAACGCTTCTGGGAATTGCCATGGCGGAGATGATGCATTTACAGAAACTGGGAGAACTGATTGTTTTGCTGGGGGGGAACATTAATTTTGTGGCCAAATACCGCAACGGCGGGGCAAAAATGTGGACGCCGGAATATCTGAAGATTCCGGAGAATCTTAAAAACATGCTGTTGGCGGATATTGAGGCGGAAAAAGCCGCTATCGCCCAATATGAAGCGCATATTAAGATGATAAAAGACGACTGCGTGAATGCTGTGCTGTCAAGGATCATCGGGGATGAAGAATACCATATTATGTTGCTGCGCGTAATGATGCAGAAATTGTAACGATTGGGAATTTATGGAAGTAGAAGGTCAGGCTGTTCTAATTTATTTGAACGGCCTGGCTTTTTTTGTGCTAAATAATTATGGGACAATGCTGACTTTTATCCCGCCTGACTCGTTATACATAATAGGATGGGAAAAACGTTTGGAACATTACAGATGGGAAAGGAGGATTTTGTGAATGCTGATTTTCTTATGATCCAGAGGATGAAGCAGGGCGACGAAGCGTCTTTCGATGCGTTTGTCCGCAAATATTACGGGGAAATATTGAATTACTGCCATTACCGCTGCTTTGACAGAAATTATGCGGAGGATTTGGCGCAGGAAACATTTCTGCATTTTTTTGCAAAGTTGTCTGATTACCATGATAGGGGCAAGACTAAAAATTACTTGTATACCATAGCGGGTAATCTTTGCCGGGATTTTTACAGGAAGAAAAAGGATATCCCTGCCGAGCATGAAGATTTGGAGCAAAGTGCAGTTTCTGCGCCTATGGATAGAGTCTTAGATCAGATTGTAGTGGAGGAGACGATAAAGTCTTTGCCGCCGGAATTTGCCGAGGTGATTATTTTGTATTATTTTCAGGATTTAAAAATGAGAGAGATTGCAGACGTATTGCAGGTAAAACTATCGCTGGTGAAATACAGGCTGAAACGAGCCAAAAAAATACTGGAGCAGCGGATGGGAGAGGAGGACGCTTATGAATCTCAAAGAGCAACTTACGATTTATAAAAAGATGACGCAGTTGGAACCGAGAGAGGCTGAAATCCACAAGATAGTAAGTCGGTCGGAGGAAATTTTTTTTCAGGCGGAGTTAAAAGAGCAGTTATCTTATCATGAATTTTTGTGGGCACAGCTGCGCGTGATTCAAAAAAGGTGGTGGCTGCTCCAGTTCTTGCTGCTGTTGGTGTTGTGGGCTGTGTTGGCAGAAGGGTATGAGGCCCAATATGTTCAGAGAGGCATGGGAATCATGGCATCATTGTTTGTGATTCTCATTATCCCGGAGTTATGGAAAAACAGATCCAACCAGAGTATGGAGATAGAAGCTGTTTCCTATTATTCACTGCGGCAGGTTTACGCGGCGCGTATGTTATTGTTTGGCGTGACAGATATTGTCTTAGTTGCAGTATTTTGTCAGGCAGTCTCCGTGGGGCTGCATGTAGAATTAACAGAACTGGTGGTTCAATTCCTTCTGCCACTAAGTGTGACGTCATGTATCTGTTTTGGAACGCTGTGCAGTAAGCGCTATTTCAGCGAGGCTTCGGCAATTGCTCTCTGTGTGGTGTGGAGCGCAGTCTGGATGTGTATTATCCTCAATGAAAATGTCTATGAAAAGGTTGCGTTCCCTGTCTGGCTGGGTCTTTTGGGACTTGCGTCTGCCTGTTTGGCAGCTATGGTTTATCGTACATTAAAATATTGCAATAACTATGTAGAAGCATCATTTGACAGAATGGAAGTCGGATGAGTTATCAAATAATTTGGAGGAATTTGTGATGGAATTGGAGTTTAAAGACTTGACGAAGAATTTTGGAGGTTTCACCGCTGTAGACCACATCAATCTTGTGATGACAAACGGTGTATATGGGCTGTTGGGGGTCAACGGCGCAGGCAAAACGACGCTGATGCGTATGTTGTGCACGCTGCTTTTGCCCACGAGCGGCACAATTACTTATAATGGGAAAAATATTTTTAAAATGGATGGCGAATACCGCAAACGGCTGGGTTATCTGCCACAGGAGTTTGGTTTTTACCCTGAGTTCACGGTACAAGATTACCTTTTGTACATTGCCTCGATCAAGGGAATCCGGCCCGCGGTTGCCCGGAAACGCGTGAAGCAGCTGGTTGCCAAGGTTGGTCTTTCCAAAGCGGCGGACAAAAAAATGAAAAAATTGTCCGGGGGCATGAAACGCCGCGCCGGGGTTGCGCAGGCGATGTTGAACGATCCTGAGATTTTGGTGCTTGACGAGCCGACGGCGGGGCTTGATCCCAATGAGAGGATCCGTTTCCGCAATTTAATCAGCGAGCTCTCCGAGGAACGCTTGGTCCTTCTGTCTACGCACATTGTTTCTGACATTGAGTATATTGCCAATGAAATTTGGCTGATGAAGGATGGCACGCTTATGCACAAGGGGACAGCGGACGAGATCATAAATTCAATGCCGGAACAGGTCTGGCAATGTTTTGTGGACAAAAATATGGTGTCTGAATATATGAAAAAATACAAGATATCCAATATGAAGGCGGAGCCGCAGGGGGTGGAGCTTAGGATTATCGCGAAAGAGAGGCCGTCCGAGAATGCCAGAAGCACGCAGGCGTCTCTGGAAGATGTATTTTTGTATTATTTTGGAGAGAAAGCAGGTGGTGAAGATGTTGCAATTTGAGCTCAAAAAAGTTTTTAGTAAATTTAAAAACAGGATGGCAATTGTGCTGCTGCTGGTTATTCTTGTTGCTGTGAGTATGCTGACGATGAACCGGGTGGAGTATGTCGACAGTGATGGAAACCATGTGAGCGGCCTGATAGGAGCAAGAAGCCTCAGGGCGGAAAAGAATAAATGGAAAGGCGAGGTTACAGAAGACGTGCTGGAAGCAGTTGTCAGGGAAAATGAAGCCGTCAATCATTCCCCGGAATTCCAGTCCGACAATATAGAGGAGCTTGATGAGGCTTACGCCAGGAAACAAGGGTTTTCAGGAATTGCAGAGATTATCAATAATGCGTTCAGCGAGTGGCGGGATTATGATTACTTCGCCATTGACAATGTTTCGTCCGAGGAAGCAAAAAGCGTTTATGCGAGAAGGATTTCCAACCTCAAACAATTTCTTGATTCGGGGGAGGAGGTTTTCTCGGACTCCCAAAAAGAATATATGATAAAAAAATATGAGGATCTGGAAACGCCATTTTATTATGAGTATACAGACGGATGGAGCGCACTGCTGCAAAATATCTCGACATTTATCCTGGTGTTGGCTTTGATTATTGGCTTTCTAGTTTCAGGCATATTTTCCAGCGAATTTCAGACGAAGGCAGACGCTATCTTTTTCTCAACTAAATTGGGCAGAAACCGTGCAGTTTTGTCCAAGATGGGAGCAGGCTTTTTGATTACCACGGTCTTTTATGTTGCTTTTGTGCTGCTGTATACGTTTGTAGTGCTGCTGGCATTGGGGGCGGATGGGGCGAACTGTCCCATTCAGATGGATATGTGGCGCAGCGTCTATAATGTTACTTTTTTACAGGCATATCTGTTGATTGTGGCGGGCGGCTATGTCGGCACACTATTTGCGGCAACGCTTTCTATGCTTGCTTCGGCAATCACTCGTTCCACGGCGACGGCGATTATCGTGCCGTTTATTGTATTGTGTGCGTTTCCATTTTTGAGCAGGGTTATCACTTTGCCGGGAATTTGCTCTTATTTCCCAGACCAACTGCTGGAAATCTATATCACGATGAAAGATTGCGTGCTTGTGGAGCTGGGGGGGGAAGTAGTAGACGTGGTGTCTGTAATTGTTCCTGTTTATGCAGCAGTCTGTTTGCTGCTGGAGCCAGTATTGTACAAGGTCTATAAAAGAACGCAAGTATCTTGATGGAGGGGACATTGCGGGAATTGTTTGTAAATCTGTGAAATTAAGAGTGTCATTATAAGAAAGGTAGTTTTATGGAAGCGGAAGGGCAAGGGTGCAGCAAAGAATGCAGCCTTGCTCTTTTATGCACGAAAAATAAAAAAAGGAGGTTTGACAAAAAGAGATAGTGGTTGACAACCAGGAATGGTAGATTTTATAATAATTACAAAAATATGTATGGTTGAACCTTTGAATATCTTGAACCTCAATGATTGATTTATAATTTGGGATTCGTTGAATATTCCATAATTTCAGCCATATGAGCAGGAGGTAGCATTGAAATGAAAAGCATTCGTACCAAAATCACTGTATGTCTTATTTTGACGGTTATGCTTGGACTGGTCGCATCTGGAACTTCAAGTATTATGTTGAACTACAACAATACCATGTCTACAGTGGAGCAGATGATGAGCCAGACGGCAGTCCTGGCGGCAGGACGCGCACAGCAGGAACTGGCGGCATATAAGAACGTTGTCATGGAGGTGGGATGCATTCCGCAATTGTCAGACCCGGAAGTGTCGGTGGAAGAAAAGCAGGCAATCATCAACGGGCGCGTTTCCATGCATGGTTTCCAGAGAGGAAATATTGTTGGCGCGGATGGCGTCAGTATTTTTGACGGAAAAGATTATTCGGACCGCGAATATGTACGTCAGGCTATGCAGGGAAATGTTTTTGTGTCGGAACCGTTGATTAGTAAAATTACAGGGGAATTGTCCATTATGGTGGCGGCGCCTCTGTATGCGGAAGGAAACGCTGATAATTCCATTGTAGGCGTCGTATATTTTGTACCGCATGAAACTTTTTTGAACGATATTGTATCGGCGATTCAGATTGGTGAAAATAGCAGAACTTATATGATTAATAAGTCCGGCGGCACGATTGCCGACATTACGCTTGAGACGATCACGGTGCAAAATATAGAAGAGGAGGCGCAAAGTGATCCTTCGCTGCAAGAGTTGGCAGCGATCCATGCCCAGATGCGGCAGGGGAATAATGGCTTTGGAAGTTATACGAATGGAGAGCATAAAATGTTTGCGGCGTATGCGCCTGTGCTCGATACAGACGGCTGGAGCATCGCAGTGACTGCACCGCAGATCAATTATCTGGAATCTACGCGCGATGCGATGGTTGTCAATATTGCGGTGATTATAGTCTCCATATTGATTTCAGTGATTGTTGCGCTGGCTCTGGCGCTTAATATTGGCAGGCCTATGAAGGCTTGTGTGAAGCGGATGAAGCTGCTTGTGGAGGGTGATTTAGAGACGCCTATGCCTAAGGTTTCCAACAAGGATGAAACGGGCGTGCTTGTAAAATCGACGGAAGAACTGGTGGAAGGATTGCGTATCGTTATCCATGACATCAGTTATTTGCTCAACGAGATGGCGAATCAGAATCTCAATGTCCATACGGAGCATGAGGAAGTATATGTCGGCAGTTTCCAGGATATTTTGCATTCTATGCGCAACATGAGGTTAGGATTGAGCAGAGCCATGCGTCAGGTCAATCATTCGGCGCAAGAGGTGGCGAACGCCAGCAATCAGTTATCCTCAAGCGCACAGACGCTTAGTCAGGGAACAACGGAACAGGCAGGTTCGGTTCAGGAATTGGCGGCGCGGATCAGTATGATTTCTGATGAGGTGAAAGATACGGCGGACGGGGCTCTGGATGTCAGGAGCCAGACGCATCAGACGGGTGAAGAAGTTTTCCTGTGCAACCAGAAAATGCAGAATCTGGTGGAGGCGATGGAAAAGATTCGCACCAGTTCCGAGGAGATTGAAAAGATTCTTAAAACCATAGATGATATTGCATTCCAGACAAATATTCTTGCCCTGAACGCGGCAGTGGAAGCGGCAAGGGCCGGCAGCGCGGGAAAGGGATTTGCCGTTGTTGCGGAGGAAGTTCGTAATTTGGCGGGAAAATCTGCACAGGCAGCGAAAAATACTTCGGAACTTATAGAACATTCTACGGATGCAGTACATATCGGTACAGGAATTGCTCAAAATACAGCGGATGTTTTGCTTGGCGTCGTGACAAGTATTCAGTCTGTGGTGGAAGCCATCGACCGTATCGCCATCGTTTCCAATGAGCAGTCGGAGTCGGTGGAACAGGTGTCCGATGGGATCAATCAGATTTCTGTTGTTGTGCAGAGCAACAGCGCGACTGCGGAGCAAAGCGCGGCTGCAAGCGAACAGCTTTCCGCCGAGGCTGTCGGTCTGAAGGAATTAGTGGATCGCTTTACGCTTGCTTCCGATTGATTGTGGTAACATAATAGAACGGTACATCTGATGGATGAACGTTCAGTTAAGGGGGCAGAGCATGAAGAATGTGATTGAGATAGATAACCTGACGAAATATTATGGAAAACACCGGGGTGTAACAGACGTAAGCTTTCAGGTGGCGGAGGGAGATATTTTTGGGTTTTTGGGTCCCAATGGGGCGGGGAAATCCACGACCATCCGTTCCATGCTGGGGTTAATTCGTTTTCAGAAGGGCAGTATCCGAATTTTTGACAAGGATATACGCACCGACAAGGAAGCCATTTTAAGCGAGGTAGGTTATATGCCCTCGGAAACGATGTTTTATCCGGCGATGAAGGTAAAAGAGATGATCCAGATGGCTGCTGAAGTGCGGGGAAAAGACTGCCGTAAGGAGGCGGAGAAATTGTGTCAGCGTCTGCAAGTAGATGTAGACAAGAAGATCAGCGATTTATCTCTCGGCAACCGCAAGAAGGTGGGCATTGTCTGCGCCATGCAGCACAGACCGAAATTATTTGTGTTTGACGAGCCCACCAGCGGTTTAGACCCATTGATGCAGAGTGAGTTTTTTAAGCTGATCCAGGAGTATGTGTCAGAAGGAGCAACTTGTATGTTGTCCACGCATGTCCTTTCTGAAATAAAAAACTATTGTCAGAACGCGGCAATTATGAAGGAAGGCAAGCTTCTTTGCGTGGATTCTGTTGGTAATATTACGCGCACAAACGCCAAAAGGGTAAAGCTGCAAAGAGAGGGCAGGCAGGAGAGCTACCTTTACAAAGGGGATATGAATGAGCTGGTGCGTGATCTGGCAGGATACGATATTGAGGATATTTTAATTGAGGAACCGGCTTTGGATGAGATATTTATGCATTTTTATGAATCAGAGAGTAATTAGCTTATAGGATGAACATGCCATAAGGTGATGGTATTTAAGCCTTATGGCATGTTCGTTGCCTCGTCAGACGCGGGGCTTCGATTGGCAAGGAGGCGGGCTGTGTTTACAATTTATAAACATGAGATAAAAGAATATTGGAAGAGCTTGCTCATCTGGGCAATTTGCGTGGGCGGCATGGGCGCTATGTGCATCCTGCTTTTTTCCAGTATGAAAGAGACTATGTCCGGGATGACGGAAAGTTTTGCCTCTATGGGCGCGTTTTCGGATGCATTTGGTATGAGCCAGTTAAGTATTGCTACGCTGGCTGGCTTTTATGCAACGGAGATTGGGACGATTCATGGACTGGGCGGCGCCATGTTCGCGGCAGTCGTCAGCGCCAATATACTTTCCAAGGAGGAGGATGGGCATACCAGTGAATTTCTGTTTTCGCTGCCGATAAGAAGAGAGAAAGCAGTGTTCGCAAAATGGTCTGCCGCTGTCTCGCATATTCTTCTCTTTAATTTATTATGTGTATTATTATATCTTGTAGCGATTGTCGCTTTGGGTGAAGAGATGGATTTTCACAGATATTTCCTCTACCATATCATGCAGCTTTTGATGCAGATGGAAGTTGCTGGGATATGTTTTTGTATATCAGCCTTTCAGAAGAAAAATAAACTGGGACTTTCGTTAGGAGTTGTGCTGCTTCTCTATGCGTATGATTTGATGGCGCGCGTTGTGCCGGATTTAGCGGATTATAAGTTATTCAGTCCATTTTCCTATGCCAATGCTGCGGATTTGTTCAGCACGGGTGAAATTTATCTTGCGGGAACAGTTCTGGGTGCAGCAGTGTTGGCAGCCGGCGTCGTTGTTGCCCATGTGATATATGGCAGGAAGGATTTAGCGGTGTAGAAAGGTCCTTGTGCGTGACATTGAATCTGGGAGGGAGCAATATATGCCCAGGGCAAGGAATGAAAAAGAATAGAAAACAAGGATATGGCGTATGGAACGGTATTGATAGTCCATACGCCATAAAATTTACCTTAAATTTCTTCTATAACCTTAAAAGAGTATTCTTTAGCTATGCAGGCGCAGGAACTATAATTAATACTACTTGTACGAGGAAGGGAGCGATCCTCATAGCAAAGGAAAGGAGAAGGTATATGAAATTAAAGAAATTACGCGGCGTGGCGAGCCTGTTGCTGGCGGGAGCTTTGGTCTTTACTTCTGTTTCGGCGCCGCAGACGCCGTCAGTCGTAATGGCCGCAGAAGAGGGGGAAATATTAGGAACGGCGGATAGATGGCAGAATGTCGACAGTCCAACCCTGCGTGATTATGCGACGCCGTCCGTAAATTACGTCGGATACGGAATGGGAGCGGATAATTTCGCAGATGAGAATATGAATTCATTTTGGAATGCGCACGGCGATACGGCGATTGCCTCGCGTCCTCAGTGGATGAAATATGATTTTGGCGAACGTATGGCCACATTGTCCGGCATGACGATTCGATTTTATGATGACGGCGGCGGTGTGTTTACACCGGCGGGTATCAAAGCAGAGTATAAGAATGATGCTGGAAACTGGACTGAAATTGCCAGAAAAGGCACATGGGAGATGCAGGGAAATGTAACGAAGACCTATGAATTTGATACAGAAATTACCACATCGGCAATTCGTGTGACAATGGTACATGCAAATAATCAGCCGGTTGCAGTATATGACTGGAATTTGCTGGGTGAAGTGCCGGCAAGTTTTCCGAAACCGAGCGTGGTGACTCCCGAGGATGCCAGTCCCGATCTGGCGCTGCCGGATGCGGCGGTCTATGCGGCGCCCAGCGCCCATTATACATCCTCCTGGGAGACGGTCAATGGTATCAACAATGAGAGTTTTGACCCGCCAAATTCCAATGCCGGAAATGGCAAAGGCTGGGGGAACTGGGGAGAACCGGGCCTCAAAATGGGAGACGAATGTTGGATTCAGTATGATTGGGAGGAGGCGGTGACTACCAGAACCTTCCAGGTCTACTGGTATGGCAGCGAGGCAGGAATGAAGGTTCCCTCTAATGTCAGGTTCCAGTATAAGGATGCGTCCGGGGCGTGGAAAGACGCAGTCATCAAGTCTCACAAAAAGAACTATTTAAAATATGACAGGTACAATCAGATTTCAATTGAGGAGATTAACACGAAATGTATTCGTATGTATATGACGGTTGCCGGAGATTCTCTTGGTGTGTACCGCTGGAAAGTTTATTCCGATGTCAGCGATGAATTTATTGTGTCGGCGGCAGCTAACTCGCTGGAAATTCCCGAAGTTAAGAAGGGACGGGTGGCAAGTCGTATCCGCACGAAATTGACGCTTCCGTCAAAGGCGATGAATGACGAAGTAAATGTCTCCTGGAAGAGTAAGAACTCAAGTGTAGTTGCCGACAATGGAACAATTACGCCCCCTTCCGAGAATACGAAGGTCGTTCTGACGGCGACTTGCAGCAAGGCGGATAAGCCGGCAGTCAAGAAGGACAAAGACGTTGAGATTATGATTTTGTCGGATAAAGTGACAGAATATGCGATGACTATTGACCGCACGAAAAAGGGTGTGGATATCAGCCAAGAACTGTACGGCGTCTTTTATGAGGATATCAACAGTTCGGCAGACGGCGGGCTTTCCGCGGAACTGGTGAAGAATAATTCCTTTGAGAATTATCAGAATCTGCATGAGAGCACGGCGCCGGAAGTAAAGGGTGACCAGAAATCCTGGAAGCTTCACTGGGACAGCAGTAACGCTGCTAATTTTGTGGTAGAGCGCACAGACGGCTTGAACGAAAATAACATGAATTATGCTAAGATTACCGGCAGCCAGACATTGTCCAACCATGGATTTGTGGGCAGGGCTTCTTTGGATAAATCAGCAATGGGCATTCGCAGTGGCGTCAAGTATGATTTCTCTATGTACATGAAGGCTGCCAGTTCTTATGCGGGGACGGTCAAAGTAAAAGTTGTGGATGATGCGGGGAATGCGCTTACCAATGAAGCAGCGCTGGCCTTGAAGAAAGACGGCGCCTGGCAGAAAGTTTCTGCATCCCTGACTGGAAATGCACAGAAGCTGGGTACGCTAGTGCTGACCTTTGAAGGGGCGGGCGCAGCAGATGCAATGTATATTGACATGGTATCACTGATTCCGACCGACGGTTATGGGTATGGCAATAAGAATTATTCCTATGGCGCAGGCCTCAGAAAGGATTTAGTGGAAAAGTTACAGCAGTTAAAACCGGGCTTTATCCGTTTTCCGGGCGGTTGTGTGGTAGAGGGGAGCTATGGAAGCGACGGCTATTATAACTGGGAGGATTCTGTAGGGCCATTGGAACAGAGAAGAGCTATTGGAAGTTATTGGGGAAGCCCATGGAAATCTGTGAATTATGGGACAGGACAGGATAATTATGGTTATATGATGTCCTATCAATTTGGTTATCATGAGATTCTTACACTCTGCGAAGATCTGGGCGCGCAGGCATTTCCGATTCTCAGCGCAGGTATTTTCTGCCAGTTTACGGAGTCGTCGTCCGCGTCTGTCAGCGGAGAACAGTTGAAGCCGTTTGCAGATCATGCGACCCATCTGATTGATTATTGCTGGGGAGACCCTGACAGTTCAGACGCCACGCAGGCGTCCTGGGCTAAGAAACGCGTACAGAATGGCCATGAGAAACCCTTTGATTTGAATTATCTCGGCATTGGTAACGAGAATTGGGAGCAGCCCGAAAAGAACATTTCCTATTATGCGAATTTCAAGTGGATCAAGGATTATGTGGAAACGTATGTGAAAGAGCATTATCCGAACAGGAAAATTACCTTGATCTCCTCCACCGGCCCTTTCTATCAGGGAGGACAGAATACGAGCGCATGGAATTGGGCAAATTCGGAAATGCCGGGCGAGACGTTGGTAGACGAACATTATTATATCAATTATACGGGAGATGGCGACAACACGCTCTTGAATTCAGATTATATTTATGACAATTATAAACGGCTGAACGAGGGCGGCAGTAATGTATTTGTCGGCGAGTATGCGGGCCATCTTACTACCACCAAGGAGAATGTGCTTGATACGGCGATCAGTGAGGCGGCTTACATGACCGGGCTGGAGCGCAACGGAGATATTGTCCGTCATGCTTCTTACGCACCTCTTTTTGAGCGCGAAGGGTGCCGCGACTGGGATTACAACTTAATTAAGTTCAATGCTTTTGAGAGTTACGGTACGCCGAGTTACTATGTGCAGACCATGTACTCCAACAATTATGGCAAACATATCATTGACACGACATTGGAGGAGTACAATGACGATACGTCTGTCTTCGATAAGAAACCGGGACACCAGACCGACTTATATTATGTGACTTCTGAAGATGATTATGATCTTTATACCAAGCTGGTAAACCATGCGGACTACTCGAAGGAGATTACGCTGAATTATCCGGGTATCAAGGACGGTTCGCAAGTGGAACTGATTTGTTTGTCCGGCAATGCTATGGATATGAACACGATGGAGAATCAGACCAGGGTTGCGCCGGTTACAACAAAGAAAACGCTGAACGGCGGGCAAATGACGTACGAAGCGCCGGCAATGTCGCTCACTGTCGTCAAGGTGAACCATACGAAGAAGCCGGAAGAGAAGCCGGTAGAGACCACGGTTGATAAAAAGGCGCTCAATGCTTCCATCGCCACGGCTAAGACAAAGAAACAGATTGACTATACGTCCGCAACCTGGAAGAAATTCAAAACTGCACTGACAGCGGCGCAGAATATTGCCAAGAATGCCAAGGCAACGCAGACACAGGTAAATACGGCGAAGAAGAATCTCGATACCGCAGCGCGGGGGCTTGTAAAATTGAAAGCTTCTTCTACGAAGAAGGCAGCTTTGGGAGTGGGTGAGACGTACTCCGTAAAGACGAAAAACTGCACGTATCTGAGTTCCAACACGAAGATTGCCACTGTGAGTTCAAAGGGAGCAGTGAAAGCGAAAAAGACAGGTTCCGTTACTGTTAAGGCTGTTCCTAAGACGGGAAACAAGGCTAAGGTATTTAAGATTACCGTCAAAAAAGCGCCTAAGAAGATTTCCAAGGTCACCTTCAATAAGAAAGCAGTGAAGAAGAAAAAGATTTCGTTGAAGAAAGGCAAGTCTGGAACTTTTAAAGTGACGCTGCCCAAGGGCACGGTTGGTAAGATCACATATACTTCTTCCAAAAAGAAGATTGCCACGGTATCTTTATCCGGTAAAGTAAAAGCGAAAAAGAAAGGGACAACGACAATCACAATTAAGACATTTAATAAGAAGAGTGTAAAGATTAAGCTAACTGTCAAATAAACGCGCGTAAAAATCGCAATTATTGAATATGAGCGTGCATCAGCGTCTCCGGCTAAATGCTGGAGGCGCTTTATTATCTTATAGGAAAGAGCTTGTCACGCTAAAGCGTAAAAATATCCTTCCTGAAAGAAGATAAATTTATAAAAAAGGAACGCTTTTGGAACTCAACAGGTAATTATTGGGAACACTTACTGATATATAATACTAACAACAAGCGGCGTTTAGCCGTTGAAAAAAATGATTGGAGGCATTTGATTATGTACTTTGACGCTATTGCAAAAATTGTATCGGAACGTACTGGTTGTGATGTGGCTGCTGTAAAGCCGGAGAGCAAGTTTTCAGATTTAGGGATTGATTCTCTGGACACGGTGGAGCTTTTGATGGAGCTGGAAGACGAAATCGGCATTGAGATTGAGCTGGATGAGAAAATTGAAACGATCCATGATTTGGACGAATTCATCCAGAAGAAACAGGGTTAAATTATGATTAAGTCAGAGATTTGTGAAATGCTGGGTATTCAATATCCGGTATTTCAGGGCGGAATGGCTTGGATTGCCGACGGTAAATTGGCCGCTGCTGCATCAGAAGGCGGCGGTCTGGGTATTATCGCAGCGGGAAACGCCCCGGGCGAATATGTCAGGGAGCAGGTGAGGATTGCCAAGTCGCTTACCGAAAAGCCCATAGGAGTGAATATTATGCTGCTGAGTCCCTTTGCGGACGAGGTTGCGCAAGTGGTAATAGAAGAGGGGGTAAAAGTTGTCACGACTGGCGCAGGAAACCCCTCAAAATATATGGAATCATGGAAAGAGGCCGGCATTAAGGTTATTCCGGTTGTAGCTTCCGTGGCGCTGGCAAAATTGATGACGCGTCTGGGCGCATCTGCCCTTATAGCCGAAGGCGGAGAGAGCGGCGGCCATGTGGGAGAATTGACGACCATGGTGCTGGTTCCCCAAATCTGTGATGCGACTACCTTGCCGGTCATTGCAGCCGGAGGTATTGCAGATGGCAGAGGCGTTGCAGCGGCGTTTATGCTGGGCGCGTGCGGCGTGCAGATGGGAACGCGTTTTCTGAGCGCTGAAGAGTGTTCTGTCCACCCCGCATATAAGGAAAAGATTATTAAAGCCAAGGATCTCTGTACCATGGTGACAGGCAAGCGGTTAGGGCATCCCGTACGCAGCCTGCGCACACAGTTTGCCAGGGATTACTCCAAGGCAGAATACGGCGGTATGCCGGATGAAGAGTTAGAAGCGCTTGGAGGAGGCGCGCTGCGCCTTGCCGTGCAGGAAGGAGACAACAAGAAGGGATGTTTTCTTTCCGGTCAGATTGCCGCATTGGTGAAAAAAGAACAGCCGGCGGCAGATATTATTAAGGAAGTTATGGAGGAGGCAGAGCCGATCCTTCTGAGGGCGCCGCAATGGGTAAAATAGCATTTGTATTTTCGGGACAGGGAGATCAATCTCCCGGCATGGGCAAAGATATTGCAGAGAAATACTCTGCCGCATCATCCGTATATGAGATGTGTGACCGTCTGCGCCCCGGTACGTCTTCCCAATGCTTTGAGGGCACGGAAGAAGAATTAAAAGAAACTAAGAATACACAGCCTTGCCTGTTTGCTTATGAATTAGCGGCAGCCAAGGTTTTGGCAGATAAAGGAGTTCGCCCCTGCGCTGTCGCGGGCTTTTCGCTCGGAGAAGTGACAGCGGCTGTGGCGGCAGGTATATTTGACGATGAAACGGGATTTCGTCTGGTGTGTAAACGTGGGGAGCTTATGCAGCGTGAGGCCGAGAAATTTGATACTTCCATGGCGGCAGTTGTCAAGCTGCCGACGGAACAGGTGCAGGAAATTTGCAGCAAATTCTCAGATATTTTTCCGGTGAATTTCAATGCTCCCGGACAGGTCAGCGTTTCAGGATTATCGTCGCAGATGGCAGAATTCACCGCAGAAGTGAGAGCTGCCAAAGGCAGAGCGATACCGCTCAAGGTTAAGGGAGCGTTCCACTCTCCGTTTATGGAAGACGCGGCGCGGGCGTTTGCTGAGGAGCTTGCGGGTGCAGAAAGAAAAGCGCCGCAGGTGACGCTCTATTCCAATATGACCTCCGAGCCTTATACGGACGACGTCGTGACATTGCTGTCCAAACAGATTTGCAGCCCGGTACAGTGGGAAAAAATTATATGCAACATGACGGCGCAAGGGATTGATACCTTTGTGGAGATTGGTCCCGGTAAGACATTGACAAATATAATCAAAAAGATTAATCCTCAGGTGACGGCGGTGACCGTCGCCGAATACTTAGCGGAGGCAGAATGATGTTAAAGGGAAAAACAGCAGTCGTTACAGGAGCGTCGCGCGGAATTGGCGAGGCAATTGCCCGTAAATTTGCGTCGCTTGGCGCTAATATTGCAGTGATTTACGCGGGAAATAATGCAGCAGCGGAAAAAGTATGTAAGGATTGCCAGGAAAGTTACGGTGTAAAGGCGGTTTCTTATCAATGCGACGTGTCAGACTTTGACATTGTCAAGCAGACTGTGGCCTCCATCAAGGCGGATTTCGGTACGGTGCATATTTTAGTGAATAATGCCGGCATTACCAGGGATGGTCTTTGTGCCATGATGAAGGAAGATGACTTTTCATCTGTAGTTGACACAAATCTTAAAGGCGCATTTAATTTTATCCGCCACTGTTCCGGTATGTTTCTCAAAAACCGAGAAGGCTCTATTATCAATATTGCCTCGGTTGTTGGTCTGACGGGGAACGCCGGGCAGAGCAATTACGCGGCTTCCAAAGCCGGTCTGATCGGGCTTACGAAATCCGTTGCCAAGGAATTGGCGTCGCGCGGAATCCGCTGTAATGCAATAGCCCCCGGTTTTATTAAGACTGATATGACAGAGGCCCAGGCAGACAATCCACTGTTGGCGGCAGTGCCGCTTGGCAGGATGGGCGAGGTTTCAGATATAGCGGAGGCGGCTGCTTACCTGGCAACGGCAAATTATGTAACCGGAGAGGTACTGCGTGTTGACGGCGGTATCGCCATGTAGGCAGCGGCGCTGTGTGTTGATGGCGGCATCGCCATGTAGGCAATAGAAGGAGAGTTTATGATGAGTGAAAATAGAAGAGTAGTTGTCACCGGTCTCGGTGCAGTTACCCCTGTAGGAAATAATGCGGAAGATACGTGGGAAAGCCTGAAAAACGGCAAGAATGGCATAGCCCCCATCACGCTTTTCGATACAGAGAAATTCAAAGCAAAGCTTGGCGCGGAGGTCAAAGGGTTTGAGCCGGGAGAATACCTGGCGGTAAACGACGTGCTGCGCACAGACCGCTATGCACAGTTTGCCGTAGCGGCTGCACAGCAGGCAGTAGACGAAAGCGGCGTGCAGGGAACGGTAGAACCGGAGCGTTTTGCCGTGATGTTCGGCACCGGCATCGGCGGTATCGGCACCTTTGAGAAGGAACATACCAAATTGATGGAAAGAGGGCCGCGCCGGGTATCGTCTTTGTTTGTACCTATGATGATCGCCAATATGGCGGCGGGCATGATTGCCATCCGGCATGATTGCCGCGGTTCGGCGATGCCGGCAGTTACTGCTTGTGCCTCCGGTTCCAATGCTATCGGCGAGGCTTTGCGCATGATTCGCCATGGTTATGCAGACGCTGTGATCGCCGGTGGTGCAGAGGCGGCAATTAACGCATCTGCCGTAGCCGGGTTTGCCAATATGCTGGCGCTCTCAACCTCGCAGAATCCCGATGAGGCGTCGCTGCCCTTTGATCAGCGCAGAGGCGGTTTTGTCATCGGCGAGGGCGCTGTTGCGCTTGTTTTGGAGGAGTATGAACATGCTAAGAAGCGTGGAGCGGAAATTTACGGAGAAGTTTGCGGCTATGGTTCTACCTGCGACGCTTACCATATCACAGCTCCCCACCCGGAAGCGCGGGGCGGCGCGCAGGCCATGACGGACGCCATGAAAGAAGCCGGATATTGTGAGGAAGATATCGTTTATATTAATGCACACGGTACAGGAACGCCGATGAATGATGTGATTGAGACGGCTGCCATAAAGAAAGCGCTCGGCGAAGAAAAAGCTGGTCAGGCATATGTAAGTTCTACCAAATCAATGACCGGACATATGCTGGGCGCCGCGGGCGCGTTGGAAGCCTTGGCTTGTTTGCGGGCATTGAACGAAGGAATCATCCCGCCAACCATCAATTTATTGGAACAGGATGAAGCGTGCGACCTCAATTGTGTACCGAATACTGCGGTAAAGGCAGACATCACATTGGCGCTGTCCAATTCTCTAGGCTTTGGCGGCCACAATGCCTGTCTTGCTTTTAGAAAGGTGTAATCAGATTATGAATGAGACAGATATCCGTAAATATGCGGGGCTGATGCGCGAGCTCGGGCTTACCGGCTTGGAAGTCACGGAGGGAGATCGGGTCATGCGCCTTGAGCGCGCCGTTCCCACCGTGGCAAAAGAAGTGGTGACGCTTGACGCTGCCTCGGCCTCCACAGTTACGCCAGATTATGCAGATACAGATTATATTAGCGTAACCTCCCCGCTAGTGGGCGTATTTTATGCTGCTCCGGCAGAAAATGCCGAGCCTTATGTGGCAATTGGCGACCGCGTGAAAAAAGGGCAGACGCTTTGTATCGTGGAAGCTATGAAACTGATGAATGAGATTACTGCCGAGGAGGACGGCGTAATTTCTGAAATTTGCGTAACAAACGACCAGGTTGTGGAATTTGGCACAGAATTATTCCGTATGAAGAGGTAAGGATAATGGATAGAGAAGAAATTAAAAAGATATTGCCTCACCGGGACAACATGCTCTTGTTAGACGAGGTGGCAAAGGAGGATGACGTTGCCATCGGCCATTACACGGTGCGCGGCGATGAGTTTTTTTTAAAAGGCCATTTTCCCGGCAATCCGATTGTTCCCGGCGTGATTCTCTGTGAGATTTTGGCACAGTCGGCTTGCGTGCTCATGGAGGATGCTATGAGCGAGGGGAAACTTCCCGTGTATACCGGACTTAACAATGTGAAATTTCGTTCCCCGGTAAAGCCTGGCGACACGATTGAGACGGAGTGCAGGATTAAGAGGGCGAAACATCCCTTCTATTTTGCAGAAGGAATGGTTACCGTAGAAGGAAAAGTGTGCGTGTCGGCTGACTTTTCTTTTGCGATTATGGGAGAGTAATTATGTTTTCAAAAATATTGATTGCCAACCGCGGCGAGATTGCCGTGCGCATCATCAGAGCCTGCAAAGAAATGGGCGTCGCCACAGTAGCAGTATATTCTGAGGCTGACAAAAACGCCCTCCATGTGGCGTTGGCAGACCAAAGTTACTGTATCGGCGGTCCGGAGGCTTCGGAAAGCTACCTCAATGAAAATCAGATTATCAGCACAGCCATTTTGGCGGGTGCACAGGCAATTCATCCGGGGTACGGATTTTTATCGGAAAACGCCCATTTTGCCAGGCTTTGCCGCAAAAACGGTTTGGTGTTTATCGGTCCAGATGCTGAGAGCATGGAGCGCCTCAGTGATAAGGCGGTCTTAAAAGAGCTGATTCAGAAAACAAAACTCACTGTCATACCGGGTACGAAAGCAGTAGCCTCCATGGAGGAGGCAAAGCTGGCTGCCGGGAAAATCGGTTATCCAGTCATGCTTAAGGCATGTGCCGGCGGCGGCGGGCGGGGAATCCGTCTGATTCGTGCAGAGGAAGACTTGGAGGAGGCGTACCTACAGGCAACCAGCGAGGCTTTGAGCGCATTTGGCGATGGCAGCGTGTATCTGGAGAAATATATTTTTCCGGCAAGACATGTGGAATTACAGATGCTGGCGGATGAGCAGGGAAACGCCGTGTGCCTTGGTGATCGGGATTGTTCTTTGCAGCGGCGCAATCAGAAGCTGATTGAGGAGACGCCGTCTCCCGCTATAGGCGGCGAACAGAGGAAAAGGATTATTGCGCTTGCGACAGAAGCCGTTCAGAAAATCGGCTATGTTGGCGCGGGAACGCTGGAATTTTTAGTGGACAGGGATGGTAATTTCTGGTTTATGGAGATGAACGTCCGCTTGCAGGTAGAGCACACTGTGACAGAAATGCTCACTGGCATTGACCTTGTGAAGTGGCAGATTCGTATTGCCGCTGGAATTCCTCTCAATTTTACACAGCAGGAAATCCGCATGAAAGGCTCGGCCATCGAATGCCGGATCAATGCCGGAAGTTGTGGCACGCTGGAAATGCTGCATATTCCCGGCGGCCCTTCTGTGAGATTCGATACCCATCTGATCGCAGGCACTGTCGTATCGCCCTATTATGATTCATTGCTTGGGAAGCTGGTTGTGTTTGCCAAAACGCGGGAAGAGACATTGCGGAAAATGCGCGCCTCTCTGTGCGAGCTCGTTATTGACGGCATCTCCACCAATATTGAGGAACAGTTACGTATCGTCGAGGACGATAGATTTACCACAGGAAATTATGATTTAACTTTTATGGGTAATAGATGAAAAGTAAAATATAGATTTAAAATCTTATAATAGGTGACAAAATGGCATTAATCAATTTTTTAAAACCAAAAAACCAATTGGAAGAAGGCGGACGTTCGGCAGCCCTTGTGCAGAGGGATGAAGGGGAACCGGAAAAAAAGTGCCCGAACTGCCATAAAGATATACCGTTAAGCCGTTTGTGGGCAAACCGTCTGGTTTGCCCCTGTGGATATCATTTTCGTATGAAAGCGCGGCAGCGCATGAAAATGTTGGTGGATAAAGACAGTTTTCAGGAATTATTTGCAGGAATGAAAGCGGGAAATCCGCTAAACTTTCCGGGCTATCGAGATAAAGCAGAAAATATCCGCGCTGCGAGCGGTGAAGAGGAAGCTGTTATCTGCGGCACGGCTGAAATTGGCAGACAAAGCTGTTGCCTGTTTATCATGGAGCCTTATTTCATGATGGGCAGCATGGGCAGCGCAGTGGGAGAGAAGATTACTTCGCTGTTTGAGTATGCGCAAAAACAGCGGCTGCCGGTCGTTGGTTTTACGGTTTCAGGCGGCGCAAGGATGCAGGAAGGGCTGTTGTCGCTCATGCAGATGGCCAAGACGAGTGCGGCGGTCAAACGGCACAGCGACGCGGGCCTTTTATATCTTGCGGTACTGACAGACCCCACGACAGGCGGCGTCACAGCCAGTTTTGCCATGGAAGCTGACATCATTTTAGCGGAACCCGGAGCAACCGTGGGGTTTGCCGGGACGAGGGTGATCGAGCAGACAACAAAAAAATCATTGCCCAAGGGATTCCAAAAGTCGGAATTTGTGCTTGAGCACGGATTTGTAGACGCCATTGTCAGCCGTTTGAACCAGCGGAAGATGTTGGCAGAGATTCTCAAGATGCATAACGGAGGTTGAAATTTTGAGCCTGATACCTTATAACAGAGTAAAACTTGCCCGAGACAGTGAAAGGCCGACCGGGCTTGATTATATCAAAAATATTTTTAGAGGATTTATGGAATTCCACGGTGACCGCCGCTTTGCGGACGACCATGCGATTATCGGGGGAATTGCAAGATTAAACGGTCATCCTGTGACTGTGATTGCTATAGAAAAGGGACATACGGCGAAAGAACGTACCTACCGCAATTTTGGCGCGGCGCATCCCGAAGGCTACCGCAAGGCGCTTCGGCTTATGAAGCAGGCGGAAAAATTTGGCAGGCCGATTATCTGTTTTGTTGATACCTCCGGCGCATACTGCGGAATTGGCGCAGAAGAGCGTGGGCAGGGGCAGGCAATTGCTGAGAATTTGATGGAGATGTCGACTTTGTGCGTGCCGGTCATTTCTATTCTCATTGGCGAGGGCGGCAGCGGCGGCGCGCTGGGGTTAGCGGTCGCTGATCGCGTGTGGATGTTACAGAATGCCGTCTATTCCGTAATTTCCCCGGAGGGCTGCGCCAGTATTCTCTGGAAAGACGCATCGAAAGCGGAGGCGGCAGCGGCGCGGCTCAAGCTCACAGCGGAAGACGCTAAAAGCTTGGGTGTGATCGAGCGCATTTTGTCGGAAGACGACATTGGCAAAAAGGAATTTTATGAGCGCATCCGCACATTGTTGGCGGAGGAACTCAGCGAATTGTCAAACGACCTTGATTTGGTCGGTAAACGATATGAACGTTTTCGCCGGATCGGCGCGGATGTAGTGAATAAATAGTTTTGATTGTTTCCGCCTTTTAAGCGCGGCTGCAATAAACAAGGAGTAATTATGAGCATATATCATAGATTCTGTACGGAAGTGGTGGATGAACAGGGGAATTTGGAGAAATTAACGCTCAATTATCCCGATAACTTTAACTTCGGTTACGACGTTGTCGACGTGATTGCGCGGGAAACGCCGGATAAAAGGGCGCTCGTCTGGTGCAATACCGAAGAGGAGGAACATATCTTCACTTTTTCAGACATCAGAAAATACAGCAACCAGATGGCGAACGTGTTTCAGGATGCAGGCATTGTCCGGGGAGACAGGGTAATGCTGGTGCTCAAGCGTCATTATGAGTACTGGTTTGCCGCAGTTGCTCTCCACAAGCTGGGCGCAGTGATGATTCCGGCTACCCATATGCTGACGGAAAGTGATTTCGTATACCGCCTCAAGGCTTCCAAGGCGAAGGCGATCGTCTGCACTGTCCAGGATGAGGTGCCAAAGAAAATTAAATCTGCACTTAAAATATCTAATATGAATGCAAAACTTTGGTGTGTGCAGGACAATGTGGAAGGTTTTGAAAACCTTACGGAACGTATGCGGGAATTTGGTAGCGATTTTGACCGCATCGAGACTGCCGCCTCAGATCCGATGATTATTTATTTTACCTCGGGGACAACGGGCTACCCCAAAGGCGTCATCCATGATTATACATATCCGTTGGCGCACATTGTTACCGCTAAATACTGGCAGCAGGCTAAGGATGGCGGATTGCATTTTACAGTGGCGGAGACCGGCTGGGCCAAAGCATCCTGGGGGAAAATTTACGGACAATGGCTGATTGGCAGCGCGGTTATGGTCTATGATTTCGATAATTTTGAGCCTAAGCAGCTCACCGCAGTCATCAACCGCTACGGCGTTACGTCCTTCTGCGCGCCCCCAACTGTTTACCGTTATCTTGTGCGTAAAGGGATTCCCGATATGCCCACATTAGAACACGCTTCCACTGCCGGGGAAATGCTGGCTCCAGAGGTGTTCCATAAGTTTAGGGAGCGTACCGGGCTTTTGCTTTGTGAAGGCTACGGACAGACGGAAACGACGCTGCTTATGGCCAACTTTAGAGGTAAGGAAGCTGTGGAGGGTTCTATGGGAACCTCATCTCCATTTTATAATGTAGAACTGCGCGATAAGTTCGGTGAGCCTGTGCCCGTCGGTGAAATTGGCGAAGTTGTCATTGTTCCGCCGGAAAATGGCAGGCAGCCCGGCGTGTTCACGGCGTATCTCGACAGCGAGGAGCAATACCGCCATGTGTGGCGCGGCGGCGTTTATCACACGGGCGACGCGGCGTACATGGATGAAAATGGGCATTGCTGGTTCCACGGGCGTTTTGATGATATTATCAAAACAGGCGGTTTCCGCGTGGGCCCTTATGAAGTGGAAAATGTTTTGATGGAACATCCAGCAGTCGTGGAGTGCAGCGTCATCGGCGTTCCTGATAAGCTCAGAGGACAGGCGATTAAGGCTGTGATTGTACCCGGAGAGGGGCATGAGCCGACCAAGGAACTGGAGCTGGAAATCAAAGAGTTCTGTAACCGCAAACTTGCGGAGTACAAATGGGTGCGCCTGATAGAATTTGTACAGGAGATGCCCAAGACCATCAGCGGCAAAATCCAAAAGAGCGTACAGCGGGTTACAGTTCACCCGTAATCTGAATCTCTACCTTGTAATTTATATTAGCGCGACAGCTCGAATTTTGATAAAAATATTATATCTGTGTTCAGTAACTACAGCAGAATTACTGACAAGAAAATGATTCACAAATAATGGTATTTTTCTTGGATATATGCTAAAATTTGTTCAGATAGTTGGCGCATAGTGCAAGGAGATACCATGGAAAACAAATTAGAATATATGGAAGACATCCTCAGCCGGAGTATCAGCGGATTCCACGCCTACAGCCTGTCGGAGCCGGTTCATCTGCAATATGTCAGCCGCAATTTTTGTGAAATGACAGGCTATGTGCAGGAAGAGCTGCTCAGTGAAAGGGAAGATTTGTATAAATCCCTGGTGCACCCGGCGGATAGGGATGTTTACGATACGTTTATTGACAATATTAAATCAAAAGAGCAGACGCTTACATGCGAATACCGCCTGATAAAAAAGAACGGGGGTTTACGTTATGTAAGAGATACTGTCACGTCCCGAAAGTTGGAAAATGGTTCCTATGTTGGCTGTTCTGTGCTCACAGATATCACGGAAGCCAAGAAGGAAGAAATCAATCTGCAATTTCTCAAAGAAACGATTCCCTGCGGATTTATGCGGTGTACCTGCGAAAAGCAGCCGAAAATTACATATATCAATCGGCAGATGATGGATTTTCTGCGTCTGCCCAAAGCTCGGGATGGCGAGCTTGATTACCTGGAACTTTATAAGGAAAATATCTACCTGATGGTTCCCATGGAAGAGAGGAGGCGTTTTGCCCGCTATTTAGAGCGCGTGTATGCGGCCGCTGCGCCCATTGCCGGTGAGATGGAGCTTTTGCGTTGTGATGGAACCAGGGCCTATATGTTTGGCTGGGTTACGAAATGCGCCAATGAACAGGGGGAAGAAGAATTCCAATGTGTCTGCCTGGATATCACAGAAAGGCACAGGGTTAAGAGGGCGGATGAGGAAAAACGTTATCTCAAGGCGCTCACCGATATATATGACAAGATATTTGAATACGATTTGGGCAAAAATACGGTCAAATGCCTGTACAGCAACAATTCTCCCATGTTCAAATGGTTAGAGGATGTCCCCATGCAGATGGAGGAGGCCACAGAACGATGGATTGCGGGCACAGTAGACACAGAAGACGGCGGCAGGGTACGTCAGTTTTTCCGGGATTTTTTTCAGAAAAATTTATGTGAACCTGACGACAAACCGCCGCAGATTACTTATAAATCACAGTCTTCGAGTGGCAAAATGAAACTGTACAGCGGTATTTTTCTTAAAATAGATGAATCGGTCAGCCTCTATTGCTGCCGCTGCGTGTCGGATGTGAAAGATACGGCTGCCCTGAGAGATGAGAATGCTTTTCTCAGAGAAAATATGCAGGAGCTGGCGACGCATGTTACAGATGGAGCGGCAGCGTTTGCGGTGACAGATGAATCTGTGACTCCTTTATATGCCAGCGATAATATCTGTGAATTTTTTGGTTTTGCCAAAGAAACATGGCTTTCCATGGTAAAGAAAGAGATGCCGATTGATGATTTTATTGCACGCAGCCATACAGACTACGAAGATTTTAGAAAACTTTTGCGTGCCGGGGAGTCGGAGTTTACTTATATTGATTTAAAGAGCGGGAACGAACGCCGGGTAAAGGCGGTGTGTTCCCAGAAATCTCCCGGCGGCTCTGCGCCGAGATATGTCATGCTTTATCATATGGATGGCGCGCAGCCCCAGGAAGTGAAAGACGTGTCTGTAAACCCTGCTGTGTTTATCCGTATGTTTGGATATTTTGACGTTTTCGTGGGGGAGAAGCCGATTGCTTTCCGCAATAAAAAGGCCAAGGAATTATTTGCACTGCTGGCGGACCGCCGTGGAGGTTACGTTACCTCGGAGGAGGCGATCAGCTTCTTGTGGGAGGACGAGCCCGTAAACCCGGTGACGCTCTCGCGCTACCGTAAGGTAGCGTTGAGGCTGAAAAATACGCTGGCGGAATACGGAATCTCAGACGTGATGGAGACGGTGGACGGCAAACGCCGTATCGTTGCCGAGAATGTGCAGTGCGATTTGTATAATTATCTTTCCGGTGAGGAGGAATACGCACAGCTTTTTAAGGGGAGCTATTTGAACAACTACAGCTGGGGGGAGAATACTCTGGCAGAGCTAACCGGGGATATCTTATAGTGCGGGGGAACAAACGAAATTGCCCTGGCCGCAGGGGCGCCGATGATTTTCCCGGATCATAATCAGTGAGGTGTAGAATGCATACTTATATTCATAGAGTTAATTATTATGAAACTGACAAGATGGGTATCACGCACCACTCCAACTATATCCGATGGATGGAGGAGGCGCGTGCAGACTATCTGAAAAGCCTTGGCTATGGACTGCGCAGGCTGGAGGCGGACGGTATTACTTCTCCGGTCGTGTCTGTTGAGTGCCGCTACAAACATACGACGACATTTGACGATGAAATTAAAATTGAAGTTGCCATTGAGAAGTATAACAGTGTCAAGCTGGAATTAAGTTATATTATGACGGAGCTTGTAACAGGGACAGTGGTATTGACTGCAAAGTCGGCGCATTGCTTTATTGATGAAAAGGGAAAGCCGATTATCGTTAAGAGATTGTTTCCTGCGTTTGATGAAATACTCAGGAGAGAAAAGGATAGCGAATAAATGGAGAGCGTATATGTATTTTGAAGATAAATTTTTTGAGGCGGAAGAACGGTGCGGCTATCATATTTCAGAAAAAATGAAAAAAGTTTGGGCAGTCGAGTTAAAGTTACTTGATTATTTTGACCAATTGTGCCGGGAACATAATCTACGATATTATATTGCGTATGGCACCTTGTTGGGAGCTGTCCGCCATCAGGGCTTCATCCCTTGGGATGACGACATTGATGTCGTGATGTTCCGCGACGATTATGAAAAATTAAAAGTGATTGCAGGGGAGGTTGTGGAATACCCATATTTTTTCCAGAACAGCTACACAGATACGATGATATGGGCGTTTGCCAAATTGAGAGATAGCCGGACAACGGCGATTGAGTTCCCGGACTTTCCATCGGAATTCCATCAGGGCATTTTCATTGATATTTTTCCGTTGGATGATGTCCCTGACAATACGTCCATGAAACCGATAATAGGCGAGATGCAGCGTGAAATCTGGATGTCCATTGTGGAGCCGGAGCGTTTAAAAGGCTTGATTGACAGAGGCCAGCAGTTGGCCTTGGACGCCGATATTCTTCTGGAGCTTTTGCGTATGCCGATACGGGAACGCATGAAAATGTTTGAGGATTTTAGCGCTTCAAGGTTTGGCGCATCGTCCAGAGTCAACTTTTTGACAGACGATTTTGTTGGGTATCCAAACATGCTGCGGGAATGGTATGCCGATACGGTGTACCTTCCTTTTGAAAATATGGCGGTGCCCGCCCCGGCAGCGTATGAAAGCCTGCTGTCATGCCTTTACGGCGATTATATGACGCCGGCACAGATCCCCAATATGCACGAAGGGATTTTTCTTGATCCAGACGCTTCGTATACGCAGTATATGAATAAGGAAGGAGTATAAAATGAACCGTACCAGAAAACAGGTAGTAGAACAAAACGAAGTTTCTGAAGTATTTACATTTTCGCTGGGGAAGATTCCGCAGAGAGTGCTTATAGAGGGGAAACATAAGAACTTTCCTCTTGTCATAACGCTTCATGGCGGGCCGGGTTCACCAATTCCTTTTTCGGTAGGGTGCCGTGGGATGTTTCCGGAATTTACGGAGCGTTTTCTCATGGTGTATTGGGATCAATTGGGATGCGGTATCAACAATTATCAATTGGACAGCCGCTTTACCGTTGATTTTTTTGTGGAAATGGCGGCAGATTTGATTGTGGAGGTTAAGAAAATGTTTCCGGGCAATCCGCTTATTCTCTTTGGCATGTCCTGGGGCAGCGTGCTTGCACTTAAAGTCTTGCGGAAAACGCAGGGGAAAGTCGACGGTGTAGTAACCTGGGGGCAGGTGCTGAGGAAGCTGTTTTTAAACGAGGAAGTGTATCAGGCATTGGAGAAAGCCGGATGCCCGGCAGGGAAGATACAGAAAATCCGGGCAATTACCGCTGATGAATTTGAGGATAAGGATATGAAGCTTCTGGCAGGAAGCGTTCGCAAATATACGGACGGCTATTTCAATAAAAAGGGCGAACAGGCGCCGTTATTTCCTATTATAAGAGGGCTGCTTACAAGCCCGGATTATCGGTTAAGAGATTTTAAAGCTATCATGATAAATGGGGTTTCCTCCGCGAAATGGTTATGGAAGGAATTGTTAGCGATTGATTTAACAGAAGAACTGGCAGCGGTAAATGTACCGTATTACATATTACAGGGTGATACGGATATTGTGACGTCTACAACTGTTATCAAAAAAGAAGTAGAAGCGTCCTATAATGCATGTCTGCATTGTCGCGTGATTAAAAATTCCGGCCATATGCCTGGTAAGGCGGGGATGGAAGCCGTGTTGGAGACTTTGCAAGAGGCTGCGGAAAACGTTCAGTAATAAAATAAGTCTGAACTGCAATTCTATTTTGCCGTGTTGGCAAGAGGCGGGTATTTTACCGCCAGTCAAACAACACCTTCTGTTTTCTTGTATAATAGGAAAGCCCGATGATATCCGCCAAAATCCAGCCGATAGGCACCGACCACCAGATACCGGCGACGCCGACTGCCGGTATTGCGGAGAGTGTATATGCCAACGCCACGCGTGTTCCAAGTGAGAAGACGGTAAGGACGACAGACATGCCGGGCCGGCTCAATGCCCGGTAGAGCCCATAGAGCAGAAACAGACAACCAATTCCACAGTAAAACGCTCCTTCGATCCTCAGATAGCGTACGCCCTCTGCCACAATGGCAGTTTCATCGGCATTTATGAACAGAAGCATCAGGGGGCGGGCAAACAAACACACAACCGTGGAAATGATAATGCAGAACATTGCCGACGCTGCAACTGCTCCGCGAAGGCCCGCGCGGATGCGTTCCTCCTTTTTGGCTCCATAATTTTGGGCGATGAAGGTGGAGAAAGCGTTGCCGAAGTCCTGCACAGGCATATAGGCGAAAGCGTCAATTTTGACTGCGGCGGCAAATGCAGCCATAACTACAGGGCCAAAGCTGTTGACGACGCCTTGTACCAGGAGAATTCCTAGATTCATCACAGATTGCTGCACACAGGTCAGTAAAGAAAAACTGGATATTTCTTTCATACAGCCGGGACGAATGTGCAATTCGTCCTTTTTTAGTCTCATACAGGGGACGCGTATCAAACTGTAGAGTGCGATGCCGATTCCAGAAACGTACTGTGCGGCCACAGTCGCCCCCGCTGCTCCGGCTGTCCCCCACTTTAAGCCGATAACGAACCACAAATCAAGCGCAATATTTAAGAGCGCAGAGACTGCGAGAAACACAAGCGGAACCATAGAATTGCCCAAGGCGCGCAGCAGCGAGGCAAAGTAATTGTAAAGGAACGTAGCAATAATTCCACAAAAAATAAAGATAAGATAACTGCGCATGGGAAACCAAACCTCATCGGGCACCTGTAAAAAAATCTTTATTTTGTCGAGAAATAGGAAAGCCAGGAAATTAAGTATCACTGTGAGCGATGCGATCAGCGCAAAAGATGCGCAGATACCATCTTTAAGGCCCTTCTCATTCCCCTCACCAAAACGCATGGAGATAAAGGTTCCGCTTCCCATGCACAATCCTAATAGAATGGAGGTGAGGAAGGTCATCAATGTGAAAGAAGAGCCCACCGCCGCCAAAGCGTCCCTGCCAAGGAACCGGCCGACGATCAGGGTATCGGCAATATTGTAGCATTGCTGCAAGAGGTTGCCCAAAATCATCGGCAGAGCAAAGCGCAGCATGGATTTGACCGCAGGGCCTTGGGTCATGTCGATATTCATTTATAATCCAGCCATCATCATAATCATGAGCTGATCCCTGCGCACAGCGTCTTCTGCTCCTTTTACCCCGGAGATTTTGCCGTCAAGCTCTGCTTTGCCCGCCGCGGCGCGCATCAGCTTTTCCTTAAATTCTTTCTCTTTTTGTTCGGCATTTGCAGAGCGTCTCTCGGCGTCCGCCTGAATTCGCAGCCTTAATGCATTTTCCATAGAATCCAATACTTGCCTCATATCTGTCGCCATTTTTGCCTCCTGTAATAAGTATAATAAAGCAGTTCTATCATAATGTGCCTGCTGTAGAAACGATGTTATATTCTATATCGGTCTTTTTTGTAATACTGTTCACAGATTTCATGATTTTTTGTTACCGATTAGGAAAATGCATATTTTTTGCCATTTATTATTTAGGTTAAGCATAGAATTTTTGCAATTCTGCAATATGTGTGTTATACTTGTTATTAACTATAGAAGATTTTGCGCCGATATATAGTATATCAAATATTATATTTAACATTGGGATAGGGAAATCCGATATTTTATTCAAAGGAGTGATAAGTATGAGTCAAAATTATTCACAGATGTTCCAGGGCCTTTCATCATCCGGCTCGGGGAGTAACAATTTTCTGGCAGATTATGCCAGCCTTAAAAGCGGCAGCTATGGCAGGCTTATGAAAGCTTATTATGGGTCAGGTTCCAGTTCTAGTTCCGTATCGTCTGGATCAAAAGCCCAGACAAATAACGTTCTCGAGAGAATTCTCGAAGAGAGGCGCAATCCGAAGGTTTCCGAGGACGTGAAAGAGGCGAATGCCAATCTGACAGCGGGAATTCCTACACTCAAGAATGCTGTTTCAACGTTACAGAATGAGAATACTTATACAGATACGCCGGGGCAGAATGGGCAGAATGGACAGAGCGCAACAGACAAGGTAGCTTCTGCAATGAAGAATTTCGTGTCTCAGTATAATGATGTTGTGAATGCCGCAAAACAATCTACATTGTCAAATAAAACAGCATATATAGCTAATATGATGAAGACCACGAAAGCCAATGCGGATAAGCTTTCAGAAATTGGCGTTACCGTCAATAAAAACGGCACGCTTCAATTTAACGAAGCTACGATGAAGTCAGCGGGTATCTCCAAAGTGCAGGAGATGTTCTCGAGCAAGGATTCTATGAGCTATGGTTCAACAGTGATGTCCCGTCTTCAGTTTGCGGGTATTGCTGCCGGCGCTACAGACAGTACTGATAAAGATAATACCGCTGGTTCCAGCGCCGCTTCACTCAAAGCAGACGGCGAAGCTCTTGCATCTGATAAATTATACGAGAAGATAAAGGGTAAGGATGGAAAAGAAACATACGATATTGCCAAGATTCTTTCTACCGCTAAGAGCTTTGTAAGCAATTACAACGGAATGTTTGATGCAGCGGAATCCAGCACCAACTCCGGCGTATTAGCAAATTTGGCTAAAATTAGAGAAAAAACAGCGCAGAATGCAGATACACTGAAACAGTTTGGATTTACTGTGGATGAGAAGGGCAGAATGAAACTTGATGAGGACGTATTTAAGAAGTCTGATATGTCCAAGGTACAGAAATTCTTCAAAGACTATGGTTCTTCCATTGCCACCAACGCTTCACTGGTAGATTATTATACGACTACAAAAGCCAATGCAGCTAATAGTTATACGGCTGCCGGAGCATATAATGTACAGGGAAGTTCCCGTTTTGCTGATTTCATATAATCGGTAGCGAGAAAGATAAGAACATAGGGCATGCGGATCAGCCAGAATTTATTCTGGAGGGTCCGCATTCTTTTATAAAAATAGGTAAGTAACCTTTTCTTCCACTGAAAAAGGGAACAAACCATTTCCGGTTCGTTCCCTTAATCTTAGGAATCCTTTAAAATCAGGCGATTTGATTAGCCGAAATATCTCTTAAGCAGTCCTTCAAATGCCTTGCCATGTCTTGCCTCATCCCTTGCCATCTCATGTACGGTATCATGGATAGCGTCTAAGTTCTGGGCTTTTGCGCGTTTTGCAAGGTCAAATTTACCAGCAGTAGCGCCGTTCTCAGCCTCTACACGCATTTCCAGGTTCTTCTTAGTGCTGTCAGTAACAACTTCGCCTAAGAGTTCAGCAAACTTTGCAGCATGTTCAGCCTCTTCGTAAGCGGCTTTTTCCCAATATAAGCCGATTTCTGGATAGCCTTCTCTGTGAGCAACCCTAGCCATTGCAAGATACATGCCGACTTCGGTACACTCTCCGTTGAAGTTAGCTCTGAGGTCAGCCATGATGTCCTCAGAAACACCCTGTGCAACGCCTACTACATGTTCAGCAGCCCATGTCTTCTCGCCGCTCTGCTCTGTGAACTTAGAAGCGGGAGCATTACACTGTGGACACTTCTCAGGTGCTGCATCTCCTTCATGAACATAACCACATACGCTACATACAAATTTTTTCATAATTATTCTTCCTTTCTCTTTATAATAAATTTTTTTAGTATTCAATAACAGTAATCGTTACTGTTATTATAAAATATCATACATGCTGTTACATGTCAACAGTAATTTTTATTTTTCCAGGCAGTTCCCGCATTTCCCAAAAAAGTAAGTGACATGTCCCTCTATTTCCCCGTCAAATCCAGAGCTGGCAAGCGTATTGATATGGTCGATATTTTCGATCTCCAAATCCAGAACATTGCCGCATTTGGTACAGAGTATATGGTAGTGAGGCGACATGTTTCCGTCGAAACGGTCTGGCCCAATGCCTGTTGAGAGTTTGCGTATTTCGCCTAATTTTGTCAGGAGAGATAAGTTCCGGTATACCGTTCCCAGGCTGATGTTGGGAAATTCCTTCCTCACATTCAAGTAAACAGTCTCGGCAGTAGGATGGTCATAGCGGTTTGCCAGAAATTCTTTAATGCATTCTCTCTGACGGCTGTGCTTGATCAATGTTTCATCCTCCATAAAGATAATAGTAATTATTATTATTTACAAAATAAATATAATCCCGTTGTACCAAAATGTCAAGTACAGCGGGATATTTTTATCTGCCAATTTTTACTATTTGTAATTTGGATTTCACGGCTTTTTATATTAAGCGATATTTAGCACCAAAAGGTCTTGCAAAAAAGTGGTACTGCCGCGCTAACAGCTATGATTCGTTCAAAAGGTTTACATTGCTTGGCAATGCAAACAATATGCTTTAAATCCGAGCGCTCTGCTTTGAATCCAGGCCATGGACGTTACTTTTACAGTTAGCTCAATCCAGGCGCCCTCACGGCACATGAAAGGTTCTGCTTAGTGCTGCTTTGTTCCCAACCTGACACGGTTCACAGAGTTCCATTGCGTGAGACCCAGACATCATCACCACTTATAAAAGGCAGCCCCACAACCATAAACCCGGGGCAGAGCATCACTCCAACTATAGCGGATTGTTGGTACAGGGCACCGCTAACGCCCCAGCTGCTCGGAGATTTAAGTATATCGTGTTTTGCAGAAAAAGTCAACCGCCGGAAGAAAATTATGGAGGAACCACTGCGGAAAATGTCGGGGAAATTTTACAAATCTTTACGGCATTTGCGTTTTTGTTCCCTGAGTTTTTTGAAAAAATCACTGAGCATTTGTGAACATTCTTTCTCTAATATGCCGCATTCCAGTTCCACTTGATGATTAAAAGCGGAAATCTGCAATAAGTTCAGCACAGAGCCCGCGCAGCCGGCTTTGGGGTTCATGCAGCCGATAACTACCTTATCAATACGAGCCTGCACAATGGCGCCGGCGCACATTTGGCATGGCTCTAAAGTAACATACAACGTGCATCCCTCCAAACGCCAGTCTCCCAGTTTCTTGCTGGCTTTTTTGATAGCGGACAGCTCGGCATGGGCGAGGGTATTTTTATCAATATTCCTGCGGTTGTAGCCGCGGGCAATAATTTTGTCTTCGTGTACGATAACGCAGCCGATGGGAACTTCATCTATTTTTCCCGCTTTTTTTGCCTGGCGAATGGCTTCTTTCATAAATTTTTCTGTCTGATTCATATACACTCCTGTGCGTAATATGCTAAAATAGAAACGTCGTTTATTATTTCTATTATACAATAGATAGTTGTTGATAACAGTATAAAGCACAGCAGGGGATTATGCAAATGAAGATGAAATATGAAACGGACCGTCTGATATTGAAAATTCTGCCGGATACTGCGGTAAATCAGGTTTTACAATTTTATCTTGACAATCGGGAAATCTTTGAACTGTTTGAGCCCGACCGGCCGCAGAATTTTTATACGGTTGAACATCAGAAGACATTACTGCATTGCGAGTATAATCTTGCCGTTAAGCAGTCAACGGTGCGCTTTTGGGTGTTTGAGAAATCAATGCCGGAGCAGATTATCGGCACGGTGTCTTTGCAGAATATCCGACGGGGGCTTTACCAGTCCTGTATGATGGGATATAAATTTGATAAGCGTGTTTGGCGTCAAGGATATGCGAAAGAAAGTATTACAAAATGCATTCGTATTGCTTTTGAAGAGATAAAATTACATCGTATAGAGGCGCATACCCTGCCGGAAAATACGCCGTCACGGAAACTTCTGGAGGGACTTCATTTTGCCTGGGAGGGAACAAAAAGGCAGAGCGTAAAACTTCATGGCGTTTGGAGGGACCATGAGGTATACGCTCTGCTGGCGGAGGAGGCGAAACTACTTTTTGGATGGTTCTGACAATTCATTCAGGTAGCGGTACCAGTAACCGAATTCTCCGGTGTTGATGGGTGAGGGTTTCTCGCTGCGGAATTCCGGGAAGCCAAATAATGCCGCCATGACGCGCTCTGGATTCTGGAAAACGCCGGGTACGCCAATAAACCATTTCTTCACGCTGAATTCTTCTGTCATGCCCAAGATGAAATAGCGGTAGTTGAAAAATCCGTGCAAAAGAAAACTGTTATTGCCGAGATACCAGAATTGTTTGGGGAGCTGCCGCAGGTCTTTTAATTCCATGCGCACGCAAAGCGTGTCTTCATCGCCTGCGAATGGCGTCATCACCGGATAATTTTCTAAGATGAATCGCCACCGTAAATCCCAGTTTTCCGGTTCATCGGCTTGTGAATGCCCAGGCATCTGATCCATGCCGGAAGCTTGGGAATTCCTTCCAGATATGGTGCGGAATCCGGCCGCCTGTTCGGCAGAGCGAGGAAGCGCTTCTAAGGCTTTTAAGGCATCTGCGGGCTTATGTTTTGGAATGTCCTTGTCCTGCCGTGAGGCAGAAACTTCTCCCTGCTGTGAAAGTGGGGCGGCTGTATTCCAGGCATTTGAGCTGTTTGTCGCATTTCTGTTATTTGAGCTGATTGCAGAATTCGTGCTATTTGAGCTGATTGCAGAATTCGTGTTATTTGAGCTGATTGCAGAATTTCTGTTATTTGAGCTGATTGCAGAACTCCTGTTATTTGCGCTGTTTGAGGAATTCCTGCCATTTGCGCTATCTACAGAATTCCCGCTATTTGCATTCTTTATAGAATTTCCATTATTTCCGCTATTTCCAGTGTTTCCGTCATTTGTGTTATTATCAGAGTTTTTGGCAGATATGGTTTGGTCGTTTTTGGGGACAGAATCTTCATCGGTTGTTTGTGGTGCGGAGACTTTTTCTATTATCACTTCGCTTTCTGCGTCGTGGCTGGGTTCCGTATCCGCGGGTGTGCCATCTATGCCGCCGCCCTTGTCCTGTGAGGGGGAATTTTCTGCCGCCTGCAAAGAAGATGCGTCTTCCTCAGCAGATTTTTGTGCAGCCGGTGGATTGTTTTCAGAAGAAGTTGTTTCTGCGGGACTGTGGTTGGAGGTATCGGAGCCTTTTGTCTCATTTTCGGATAATTCAATAAAATTCGTTACATCAAATTCATCGTCATCCCACTGACTTACGGACATCATCTGTGCAGTCAGGGGAATATAGATACCTTTGACATCATCAAGTTTATATCCGCTGTCTTTGAGATTTTCTGCGTCTATTACGGTCTTAAAGTCGCCGCTTCCTCTGGCGAGGGTAAAGTTTCCAAGCAAAATTCCTGCTAGCTGCGCATTCTTAGGCACATAGAGAAATATCGGGACAGGCGACAGGCTGCATCCCGTGTTTTTCATATGTACTTCTAAGAGGCACCGTTGGTCCCTCCGCTCAATTTTGGCAAATCCGATATTTCGGCTTTTCGTTCCCTGTTCATATAGGTAAAGATAAGTAATCATTCGATGGAATCCAGACATTTTATGTACTCCCATAGATATTTCTATATCTTATGAGTGGGAGTAGGGAAATATGACGTTTTCCGTAACGGCGCATAGAATTTCATCGACCGATAAAATTATTAGAATATGTTGAAATATCTTGCCATTCCCCAATATGATGATGCTGACCGACTGCACGCAAGGATTTCAGAATTGTCCCAGGCAATACATCAGAAAATGCGCGAGCAGCAGATGGGAGAGGTTTTGGAGTTGGAAAAAGAACTCAATGAGCAAGTGCGAAAGCTTTTCTGAAAATTTGAGTAGAAATTTTTTATGCGGAAATATAAATTCATTTGGTATTGCAGAGTAATTCATGATATACTATGACCTGAGGTAACCTTTCGGGGAATATATAATCTTATGAATACAAAAAAATGGAGGAAATGAAGTATGGAACATGCAAACGTAACAGCAGCAGAAGCACTCGAGAAATTAAAAGAAGGCAATCAGCGTTATCTGGACGCGAAGACAAACCCAGGCGACATTTCTGCAAATATCAGAAAGAAAACATGTGATGAGGGCCAGTTGCCTTATGCGATTGTAATCACTTGTTCTGATTCCAGGGTTATCCCGGAGAGCATTTTTTCCGCGGGAATTGGCGAGTTGTTTGTCATTCGTGTGGCAGGAAATGTTATGGACAAACATCAGCTCGGAAGCGTTGAATACGCAGCCGGCCATTTGGGCAGTCCGTTGGTAGTTGTGCTTGGACACAGCCATTGTGGAGCTGTAGGCGCAGCATTGAGCAGTGAGCCCGGCGGCTTTGTAAAAAGCATTACAGATGAAATCCGCAAGGCCATCGGTGATGAGAAAGATGAAACGCGCGCCTGCTGCTTAAATGTAAAACGAAGCGTTTCTATGATTGAGGAGAATCTGCAAATTCCAGAATTAGAAGCACAGGGCGGCCTTAAAGTATGCGGTGCTTTTTACCATATTGACAGTGGTAAGGTAGAGTTCTTGGATTAATATTATTTCGAGACGTTTAAGACACTTTTGCGAGACAAGGCCTTTCTAAATCCAATATCCCGCTGCAAGCAATGGAATATTTTCCTATGTGCCATGCAGGTGCATTGCTCGCAGGAATTAAAAGAGTCAGCATGATTATCTGCCGGCTCTTTTTTATTTTAAATCTATAAATAAAGTTTATCTATATGCTGTTTTTATTTTACGGATAAGGTTTATCTGTCTACTTTTTCACCATCTTTAAATACGTCGACTAAAGTAAGGTTCTTGTCCAGCAGCAAAAAGTCCGCCGCTTTGCCTGCTTCCAAGCTTCCGTAATCGTTATCAATGTGGATAGCGCGCGCCGGGGTGATGGTGGCGCACTGTACGGCATTTTCTAAAGAAATGCCCATGGAGACGGCGCAGCGCATACATTCTAAAAGATTGGTGACGGAACCGGCAAGGGTGCCGTCTTCTAAAGTCGCATGTTTGCCGTTTACCTGCACGTTTAAGCCCCCAAGCGTATAATTGCCGTCAGATAGTCCGGTTGCCCGCATACTGTCGCTGATGAGAACCACGCGTTCACTTCCAAACATAGCAAAAGCGGCTCGGATAGCAGAGGGGGCAATGTGGATACCGTCACAGATAATCTCCACAAAACAGTCTGGGCTGTCAAAAGCTGCGCCGATAACGCCAGGCGCCCGATGTGTGAAAGCAGGCATGGCGTTAAATAAGTGCGTTACATGGTCTGCACCGCAAGCAAAAGCCTTCTTGGCGGTGTCGTAGTCACTCTGCGTATGTCCGATGGAAATAGAAATATCTCTCAATTCCGACTGCTTGACCTGTCGAATGAAATCTATGGCGCCTGGAGTTTCAGGAGCTAACGTCACAAGTTTTACAAGACCGCCGGCGCATTCCTGCAATTGTTCTAAAAGGGTAAAATCCGCCTGACGGATGTAGTCGGGATTTTGTGCGCCGCGTTTGGCATTGGAAATGAAGGGTCCCTCCAGATTAACGCCAACCAGCCGCGAGCCATTCGTGCTGCTTTCCTGTGAAAAATCCCGTGCGCATTTGCAGATGTTTTGCAACGTTTCCGGGGATAATGTCATGGAAGCCGGACAGATGGAAGTGACGCCTTGTGATAGCTGATAGGCGGCGATGGCAGGCAGTCCATCGGGAGAGGCGTCGCTGAAATCATGCCCCGCGCAGCCATGAAAATGAATGTCGACAAGCCCGGGAATCACATAGCAGTTTTCGGCATCCAAAATAGTATCTTCGGAGGTAGACAAGGAAAATCTGCCGCCTTCTGTATAAAGAGTTTCTTTGATAAATCCTCTTCCTTCGTGAAAGACAAGTCCGCCAATGATTTTCAATACAATACATCCTTTCTTAAATAAAACACTTCAGCCATCTCAGAAGAAGGCTGAAGTGGTAAACTCTATATGTCGCAAAGGCTCAATGCTTCTGCATCGGCAACTAAAGTTACATTCGGGTGCATTTGCAGGATAGACGCCGGTACATCCGTTGTTACCGGACCGAAAAATGCTTTCTGTACAATGTCGGCTTTGCCTTTGCCGTTTACAATAATCACAATCTTTTTCGCTGACATGATAGATTTGATTCCCATGGTGCAGGCTTTGGTGGGAACGTCTTCAAGTTTCTCAAAAAATCGGGAATTTGCCTGAATCGTGCTCTCTGTGAGGGATACGCAGTGGGTGGGCTGTTCAAATGCGGTTCCCGGCTCATTGAAGCCAATGTGCCCATTATTCCCAAGTCCCAAAAGCTGCAAGTCAATGCCGCCTAATGACTGGATGATCTGCTCGTATTCTGCACATGCCTGCTCGGCGTTTTCTGCTAAACCGTCTGGTATATGCGTATTCTTCGGCGCTATATTAATCTGGCGAAAGAGATTCTCATTCATAAAATAGTAGTAACTCTGTGGGTTATCGTGTGTAAGTCCCAGATATTCGTCGAGGTTGACGGATTTTACCTGAGAGAAGTCAAGGTCACCCTGTTTGTAACGTTCAACAAGATTTGCATAAAGCCCTAAAGGTGAGGAACCGGTTGCGAGGCCCAGCACACAATCTGGTTTTACTATTACCTGGGCGGAAATAATGTTTGCCGCTTTGCGGCTCATATCGTTGTAGTCGTTCGCTTTGATAATATTCATACAATACGCCTTTCAAAAGACGGAGGAGGGGGGATTTGAACCCCCGCGCCGGGACTACCGACCTACTGGTGTTCGAAGCCAGACCCTTCAGCCACTTGGGTACTCCTCCAAAATTATATTGTGCTTAGTAACAGTATAACAAATATTTCTAAAAAAGCAAATGAAAAATCTTGTGGAGAGTAAAAATATGGGATATAATTATAAGCACAAGTCAAATTCCCCATATTTATGCAGAGGGACATCAAACAAAATGCAAAGGATGTGATATCATGAAACGAATTGGAATGTTGACAAGCGGCGGCGATTGCCAGGCATTGAACGCCGCAATGCGAGGCGTGGTGAAAGGACTGAGCAAGAATCTGGAGGCATTGGAAGTATACGGTTTCTATGAGGGGTATAAGGGTCTCATTTACGGAAACTACCGTCTGCTTACCTCCGGTGATTTTTCTGGAATTCTCACCAAAGGCGGCACAATCCTCGGAACCTCAAGGCAGCCATTTAAAATGATGCGGGTGCCGGATGAGAAGGGGTTGGATAAGGTAGAGGCCATGAAGCAGACTTATTATAAGCTGCGTCTGGACTGTCTGGTAATCCTGGGAGGAAACGGAACGCAGAAGACAGCAAACCTTTTACGTGAAGAAGGCTTGAATATCATTCATCTGCCTAAGACAATTGACAATGATATTTATGGTACGGATGTGACTTTCGGCTTCCAGAGCGCCATCAACATTGCCACAGATGCGATTGACTGCATCCACACGACAGCAGCATCACACAACCGTGTATTTATCGTGGAAGTTATGGGACATAAAGTAGGATGGCTGACATTATATGCCGGAATGGCTGGCGGTGCAGACATTATCTTGCTGCCGGAGATACCTTATGATATCAATAAGATTGTAGAGGCAATCGAGGGTAGAAACCGTTCCGGTAAAGGATTTACCATTCTTGCAGTAGCGGAAGGCGCGATCTCCAAGGAGGACGCGAAACTCAGCAAGAAGAAATTGAAAGAAAAACAGGAGAAGAATAAATATCCATCTGTTTCTTATGAGGTTGCAGCGCGTATTCAGGAGAAGACCGGAAGCGAAGTGCGCGTTACAGTGCCCGGACATACTCAGCGCGGCGGCAGCCCATGTCCGTATGACCGCGTACTCTGTACGAGATTGGGCGCGGCAGCAGCAGAGCTTATCCTCAACGATAAATATGGCTATATGGTTGGTATGATTGATGGAAATACCAAGAAAGTGCCGTTGGGAGACGTGGCAGGAAAGCTTAAGATGGTAGAGCCGGATTCCAAGATTATCCGTGAAGCAAAATTAATAGGAATTAGTTTTGGAGATTAAACATGTCGTATACTGCGTTATACCGCAAGTTTCGCCCTCAGGAGTTTGAGGACGTCAAAGGACAGGAACATATTGTTACAACACTGAAAAACCAGATCAAAGCAGATAGGATTGGCCACGCCTATCTGTTTTGCGGGACGAGAGGAACCGGGAAGACTACGATTGCCAAGATATTTGCCAAGGCAGTAAACTGTCAGCATCCCGAAGATGGGAGTCCCTGTGGAAACTGCCCCTCCTGCAAGGCAATTGCAGCGGGCAGTTCCATGAATGTAATTGAAATTGACGCCGCCTCCAACAACGGCGTGGATAATATCCGCGAGATCCGTGAGGAGGTGGCATATTCACCGGCAGAGGGCAAATACAAAGTATACATCATTGATGAGGTTCATATGTTATCAATAGGGGCTTTCAATGCATTGTTGAAGACTTTGGAGGAGCCCCCTTCTTATGTAATCTTCATTCTTGCAACCACAGAAGCCCACAAGATTCCGGTTACCATTCTTTCTAGGTGTCAGAGGTATGATTTCCGCAGGATTTCTATTGGGACGATTAGCGGGCGGCTGACGGAATTGATGGAGCGCGAGCAGGTAATTGTAGAGCCGAAGGCAATCCGTTATATTGCCAAAGCAGCGGACGGCTCTATGCGTGATGCACTAAGTCTTTTGGATCAATGTATCGCTTTTTATCTGGGGCAGGAATTGACGTATGACCGGGTGCTAAATGTTTTGGGAGCGGTAGATACGGAAGTATTCTCTAAGATGCTGCGTCAGATTATGGCAAAAGACATTTCCGGCGTCATCGCCCGATTGGAGGAATTAATCATAGAAGGACGAGAGCCTGGACAATTTGTGATGGATTTCACATGGTATCTGCGCAATTTGCTTTTATTGCAGAGTTCTGATAATATGGAAGACGTGCTTGATATTTCCAGCGAGAATCTTGCCTTGCTCAAAGAGGAAGCGGCAATGGTGGATGCCGTAGAGCTCATGCGCTATATTCGCATATTTTCAGAGCTGTCCAATCAGATCCGCTATGCAGTGCAGAAGCGGGTGATGATGGAGATCGCCCTGATTAAACTGTGCAGGCCGGAAATGGAAAAGGACTATGATTCTCTGGCGTTGCGGGTTGCCCAGTTGGAGAAGAAAATAGAAAATGGGCTTCCTGCGCCTTATCCGACGGATATATCGGTAAGCCCAGGGCAGGAAATGCCAGCCGGAGCCGATGGTAATCTGCCTGCGGGAGCTTATGGCGAGAGCGCTTTTAGCGGAAGACAGACAGCAAAACCCGCGTTGCCCAAAGCGATTCCCGAGGATGTGCAGCAGATTGTACGGAATTGGCGTTCCATTGTGGAAGAACTGTCCGGCGGGCTGAAAAATTATTTAAAGCTTGCCAGGCCGAGCCTGTCAGAGGGCGGGCAGTTGTTGCTTATATTAGAGGATGAGGTGGCGGAATCTTTTGTGAATACGGAAGAACACCGACAGGAATTGACAGACGCCATGGCGAGAAAGACGGGTAAGGAAGTTTCGTTTAAGATAGAGGCGAATTCCACCAACCAGCCGTTTGAGGAATCGTATGTGGATTTGGAAAAGATGATAAATATGGAAATCATGATTGAAGATTAGGAGGAAATAAAAATGGCGAAACGTGGAGGTTTCCCGGGAGGAATGCCCGGCAACATGGGTAATCTGATGAAGCAGGCGCAGAAGATGCAGAAACAGATGGAGGATGCGACCAAAGAACTGGAAGAGAAAGAAGTTACGGCAACAGCCGGCGGCGGCGCTGTAGAAGTGACGATTTCCGGGAAGAAAGAAGTGACGAAAGTGAAACTGTCTGAGGAAGTTGTAGACCCGGATGATATTGAGATGCTGGAAGATTTGATTATGGCGGCAACGAACGAGGCGCTGCGTAAGATTGAGGAGACATCACAGCAGGCGATGGCAAAGATTACCGGCGGACTGGGCGGCGGATTCCCATTCTAACTTAGGGAGGGACGCATGGATTACTATAGCAGCCAGATAAGCAAATTAATTGAAGAGTTGTCTTCTCTGCCTGGAATTGGAAGCAAGTCGGCACAGCGGCTTGCTTTTCATATTTTAAATATGCCGATTGAGCATGTGGAGAGACTTTCTTCTGTGATTGTTGAGGCCAGAAAGAAAGTTAGATATTGTCAAAGTTGTTTTACACTTACGGACGACGAGCTTTGTCCCATCTGTAAAAATGCAGGGCGCAATCATAAAATGATTATGGTGGTGGAGGATACAAGAGACCTTGCCGCCTATGAGAAGACCAACAAATATGAGGGAGTGTACCACGTGCTGCATGGGGCGATTTCTCCGATGCTGGGAATTGGGCCCAATGACATCAAGCTCAAAGAGCTGATGCAGCGTCTGCAAGAGGACGTAGATGAAGTGATTATCGCTACCAATTCCAGCCTGGAGGGAGAGACCACCGCAATGTACATCAGCAAACTGATTAAGCCGACAGGAATAAAGGTTTCCAGGATTGCCAGCGGCGTGCCGGTGGGCGGCGATTTGGAATATATAGATGAAATGACGCTGCTGCGCGCCTTAGAGGGGCGGACGGAGCTGTAAACATTGTAACTGCTGCTTAGTGACAGGGATTTGCAAAAATTTCCAATCATGTATGCTACCATCGTGGAAAAAGAGGTGAGAACATGATAGAAATTATTTGCAAAGATGACCCCCAAAAAGCGCCTTTGGGCAGTAGGGAGGACACTGTTTTCCTGCCGAAAAACATTCGTCAGGTGGGCAGCCCCAGAGGAAGGCACCGGATTTATCTGGAAGATTATGTTTATACATATCTGCGGAGCGCGGCCAAGAATAGCGAAACCTGCGCGGCTGTATTTTTAGGCAAAAGCCAGGTAGTCAAAGACATTCGTTATACGTTTGTCAGCGGCGTTGTGGAGTGCAGCGCAGCAGTTTTCCAGTGGGAAAACATCTGCCTCGATGAAAGCTTTTGGGATTATATATACAAAGAGCAGAAACAATTTTTTTCGGAGTTAGAGATTGTGGGCTGGGCGCTGGGAAGAGCAGGACAGGCCATGGAATTGACGCCGGCAGTGGAAGCTGCTCACCGCAAATATTTTGCGGGCAGGGACAAAATTCTCATGTTAATAGACATTCTGGAGGGGGAAGAACTGTTTTTTATTTATGAGCAGGGTTATCTCCAGAAACGTGAGGGCTACTATATTTACTATGAGAAAAATCTTGCTATGCAGGAATACATGATTTATAAGCGGGAAGAAGAAATGCGCCTTGCGAAACTCAGATATAGCGAGATTGCGGCAGAGGATGCCGGGGAAGAGACGGAAAGGCTTTCCGGGGAAGAAACTGGACAAACAGATCCGCTTTTTGCAGAAACGGATGAACATACAAGTCAGGTCTCCGGGGAAGAGAACGGGCAAACGGAACTGTTTGCAGAAGACGATAGAGAGCAGGACGAGGGAGCTTCGATTCACACGGAACAATGGCAGGATGCAAGACCAATACCGAAAGAACCCAAAACGCAGGCGGAAGAGGCTTTGGAAAGTTACCGCAAAATGTTGTTGGAGCGTCAGGGAAAGCGTGAGGAGCGTCAGAATCGTAAATTTCTGTATACAGCATCTTCATTTTTCCTGGTTGTACTCTGTGTATTAGGCATTACCACTATCAATAATTACCGAAAGATGCAGAAGGTGGAGGATGTCTTAAATGTTATGAACCATGGCAAAAATCAGTCGTCGGGCGCCGGCGGGTCTGAGGTGGCGGCAGATAAAAATAATGCATCGGACAAAGATTCCTTAGTTGTAGAAACCATCGAATCCCAGATAGAACCGTTGAATCCTAACAATGGGGAGCAGGATTCTTCCGCAAAATTGAACGATGATACAAAACAAAAGGATTCTGAAAAGCCAACGGATGGAGAAAACCAGGACGCTTCCGGTAAGGCGTCGGATGGAAGCGGACAGGGTGAAGATGTGAAGTCAATAGAGGATGCAAAGCAAGAGGACGATGCGAACGCATCAAATGATGCAAAGCAGGGGGAAGATGCGAACGCATCAAATGATGCAAAGCAGGGGGAAGATGCGAACGCATCAAATGATGCAAAGCAGGAGGACAATGCAAATCCATCAAATGATGCAAAGCAGGCAGATGCGCAGGAAACGTCCGCTGGGCAGCAAAGATATTATACGGTGCAGGCGGGCGACACGCTAAACTCTATTTGCCTTAATATTTACAAGACGAAAGATATGGTGAAAGTATTGAAAGAAGTCAATGGAATTGAGGATGGCGATAAGATTCTTGTGGGGCAGAAATTATTGCTTCCATGAAGAGCTAACAAGTTTTAAGGATAGAAGATGGGGATAAAATTGTTGTAAGGCAGAAATTGCTGCTTTAATAAAATATTAATGTACAGAAGAGGAGAGTATGCTATACTATTACAACACTTTAAGTAATTGGCTATCTGACTTAAATTTGTTGTATTAATTCTGGAGGTGCAATTTTGGACAAGCAGGCATACCGGGTGGTGACATCAGACGTAAATGAAATGAATGAAAAAATCCACAGACACCGCAGGAGGATTCTAATCCTGACGGTGCTTGTGGTTGTTTTCGTATTGGGGACATTGACGGGCGCTTATATTTATCTTCAGACCAGAAATTACACGGATTATGAAATTGTGGAGTCCGTGGAACGCGAAGATTCCAGCGGCACCGGTTTTGCCGTGTTTAATGGAAATATCATTAAATATAACAAAGATGGCGCTATTTGTATCAGCGTTTCTAATCATATGGTTTGGAATCAGACTTATGAAATGCAATCTCCTGTGGTAGATACCTGCGAAGGGTACGCAGTCGTTGCCGATAAGAAGGGGGAGAGTATTTATATTATGGACATGCAGGGACCATGCGGGAAAATTAAGACAACGATGCCGATCCAAAGGGTACAGGTGGCAAACCAGGGAACGGTAGCTGTTTTGATGGAGCGTGATGGAATTGGCTATATCCATTTGTACGACAAAGCAGGTACTTTTTTGGCGGAAGGCGAGTTTCATACACAAAACAGCGGTTATCCGCTGGACATTGCGATTTCTAATGATGCCAAGAAAATGGCGGTGTCCCTATTGGACGTCAATGAAGGCAAGGTAAAGACGACAATAAGATTTTTTAATTTTGATGATGCCGGGCAGGAGGAGATAGATAATGTTGTAGGAGAGTTTTCCTATGCGGATATGGTATTTCCCCAATTGGAATTTATGACAAATGATATCATGGCGGCATTTGGCAATGGCAAGACGGTAATTTTTGAAGGAGCACAGAAACCGCAGGAAAAAAATGAGATTTCCACAGAATTGGAAATCCGCAGTATTTTCTATAATCCTAAGTATTTGGGCTATGTCTATGAGAATGAAAACAGCGAGTTTCCCTATAAAATGCAAGTGTTTGATTTGGCGGGCAAAGAAGTTTTTTCTAAGGAATTTAACGTGCAGTATGAGGAGATTGGATTTTTGGAAAATGGCGAGGTATGTGTGCGCGGCGAATCAGAGTGCGCCATTTACACGCTGCGGGGATGGGAAAAGTTTCATGGCAGTTTCGATAAGAGCGTTCAGAAGGTCCTGTCTGCCGGAGGGATTCGCAATTACATATTTTTGAGAGAGGGAGAGACACAAAAGGTAAGGCTGAAATAGGAGTGAGAAGATGGACATAGTATTGATCGTGGTATTGCTGATTTTGGCGGGATTTGCGCTGCATGGGTATTTGCGTGGGTTAGTGCGCGTGTTGTTCTCTCTGGCAGCGGTATTTGTCGCCATTGGGATTGCCACAGCGCTTGAACCTTACACGGCGCAGCTTTTAAAGACACAGACGCCCTTGTACGATACAGTGAGAGATAATTGCACGGAATATTTGCAATCAATCTTGGAAAAGGAAATTCAGAACGAGGTAAAAGAGCGGGAGGAAGTTTCTATCTTAGGCTTGGAGCTGCCGCAAGAGATTCAACATTTTTTAGAGGGGAATGCAACAGAGCAGGCTGGCAGCTTGATAGAAGATACAGGTATTTATGAAAAAGCAGGAAATTTTGTGGCTGACCAAGTCCTGCATCGGCTGGCATGGGTGTTGGCCTTTACGGTGATTCTGATTTTGCTGGCTGTCGCAGTGCACTTTTTGGATGTGCTTGCAAAGCTTCCTGTATTGAGAAATATCAACCGTGCAGGGGGGCTTGCTGTCGGCCTTTTGGAAGGTTTGGTAGTAGTATGGATTTTACTTTTAGTGGTCGTGTTATGTCAGGGGACAGAACTTGGCAGGAAATTAATGTTTTCTGTGGAAACGAATGCATTTTTAAAGTTTTTAAATGATAATAATATGCTTGAACAGTTGATTTTGCGGTGATTGATAACATTTTTTGTAAAAATTTGAAAAAATTTCAGAAATATGCTTGACAAGTGAAAATAACCATGATAATATATACGAGCTGTCGCAGTAAACGAACAGCACACCACCTTGACAACTGAACAGTGGAATGACCTTGAAAGATTC
>CAJURU010000020.1 GCA_910588845.1 uncultured Lachnospiraceae bacterium | reverse complement strand
CAGGGGTAATCGTACATCCATTGTCTGAAAATCCTGTCACGCTTCCCTGTAAATCGGATGCAGCAATCATTTCATCGGCATCCATACTGCCGACAGCATTTGAATTGTTCCCATCGGAGGTATTCTTTGAATTGTTTTCATCAGGGGTATTTTTCGGATTGTTTTCATCAGGAGTATTCTTTGGATTGTCCTCATCGGGAGTCTCTTTTGAATTGTTCTCATTGGAAGTATCCTTTGAATCGTTTTCATTGGGAGCATCTTTTTTGTCAGGATTTGTTATGTCATTTTCAATATAGGCATCTTTGGTTTCTCTTTCTCTGTTTGTTCCCATGTCATTCGATGTGCCACAACCTGCCAAAGCAAAAATACTTACCCCAACTATTAGCATCTGCATTAATTTTTTGTTCTTCATGATTTTTTTCCGCCTTTCTTTTGATATGTTTGTATTTCTTGTCATGATTTTTATATACCCTGCAAGGCATTCAAGTTATCAAGCTGCAAAGCCATTGTATAGAAAAACTTCGCTAAAAATCCTGTAAAATTACAAAAAATATAAAGGACTTTTTAGAGGATTTTTACAGGATTTCATATTATACTGATATTAAGCGGATTATATAATCTCATCAAAAATATTTACTGTTGCAAATAGCGGCAAGATTGCAGATATGCGAAAAAGATGCTATCATGCTTCCCATATATATCCCATAGTAAAGTTCTTGTGCCAGATAGATTCACAAATAGTATGAACTAGAGAATATCTAGCAGATATGCTTTCATGCTCTGGGAAAATAAACAAAACTAAGGAAAGGATTTAAACAATGAAAATACTTCTTTTAGAAGATGACTTAGAGCTTTGCAGCTCAATACAATCGCAATTAACGAAAAACGGTTATATGGTTGATGCTTGTAATGATGGGGAAACCGCCATGCTGTATGCCTTACATACAGATTATTCCTATGATTTAGCTATTGTGGACAGAATGCTTCCTGTGATTGATGGGCTGACGATTATTAAGGCTATGCGGAAAAAAGGTATCCAGATTCCTGTTATCATCATTACAGGAATGACCGCCCTTAATGAAAAGATAGAGGGACTGGATGGCGGGGCTGACGATTATTTAGTCAAGCCGTTCCATATCCAAGAACTGCTTGCACGGGTAAGGGCTTTAACAAGACGTCCAAGCCAAATAAAAGCAGAAGATATACTCCAATATGCTGACTTGCGTTTCAATAAATCAAGCCGTGAATTGACTTGCAGCCCCAAAACTATTTTTTTAACAGCAAAAGAGTCTGAATTGTTATATGTCTTTATGAAAAGCCCAGAAACGCTTTTTTCAAGGGAACAGCTTATACTAAAAATATGGGGTACGTCATCGGAAGTTGAACAAGGGAATGTTGATAATTATATTTCTTTCCTGCGGAAACGGTTAAGGGAATTAAAGAGTACCTGTGAAATAAAAACCGTATATGGAGCTGGGTATTCCCTGACCCAGAAACAGAAATAAAATTTTTTATGGCATATGAGCCAAAAAAAAGGAGGTTAAAAATGCTGAAGCCACTGTCAAAAAAATTGAATACCCTTTTTATAACGGTGATTATGTTAATTATTACATCAATTATGATAATTCTCTGCAACAATTACGTCCACATGGAGCAGTCAAGTGAGGTTCTTTTATTTCAAAGAATGGTTACGCAGATGATGTACCAACTTGAAGATAACAGCCAGAATTTTGAATCCATTGCGGATTCCTACCATGAGTATAAATACCCGATATTTTGCTATATCCAAGATACTTCTGGAAAGATGGTATATCGAACAGATTCTGACTTTCCTACTGATGCAGACGCTCTTTTAGAGCGTTTCCGCACACAGGCAGGCAAAGAGGATACTTTCATAATAACAAATGATAACAAGCCGGCTACAGACCAAAGCGGTGTTTTTATGTTTAACGGAACGAAAAATGACGATTATTTAGGGATACTTGCAACGATTGTAACGCCAAATGACACAGCTTATCATCTGTCACTGATTTACAGACAGCAGTCCTTATTTGATATTTTAACAAAACAGGCTTTCCTTTATGTTTCCTTATGGTGTCTTTCCCTTATTGCTGTGACGACGATGAGCTATTTGCTCATAAAGAAAGCATTAAAACCAACAGAGGTAATATTGAAAAGCCAAAAAGATTTTATAGCTTCCGCTTCGCATGAATTAAAATCGCCGCTCGCTGTTATTCTGGCAAACGCAGAGAAGCTGGAACAATTACAAATAGATAATGTGGAATTTAAAAAATCGGTTAAAATATTAGACAAGGAATGTATGAGAATGTCAAAACTGGTCAGGGATATGTTGCTTCTGGCTTCTTCTGATGCCAAATCATGGATCTTATACAAAAATACCATTGATATAGACACATTGTTAATCTCTTTATATGAAGCTTATGAACCGATCTGTATCAGTAAAAAAATATGCCTGCGCTTGGAAATCAGTGAAACCAGTTATCCTAAACTCTGTGCAGATGAAGAACGGCTTTTTCAGATATTGACAATTTTTATGGACAATGCCATTCACCATTCCATAAACAATACACAAATCGAAATTAAAACAGCGGTAACATCAAAACATATCACATTTTTTGTAACCGACCACGGAAAAGGTATTCCCGAAGATGACAAACCGTATATTTTTAACCGTTTCTATTGCGCTGATAAATCAAGGACAGATAAATCAAATTTTGGATTAGGACTTAGCATAGCAGACGAACTTGCAAAAATGATGAATGGTAAAGTTGGCTGTAAAGACACGGATGGGGGAGGGGCTACATTCTTTGTCACGCTTCCTTTGAAAGCCAAAAACAGTCGATAAACCAACTGGTAAATCGACTGTTTTATCATTCATCTCCTATTTATTCCATTTCCGCTTTTGTTTTGGGCAGCAAACGATTGTCCTTGGATAATCTTAAGAACGGCGCATATGCCACTTCCCAGGGATAGCCGTCTGGATCCAGAAAATATCCCGAATACCCGTCGCAGCCTCCCCAATCCTTCCACTGTGGTTTCTGCCATACTGTTCCTCCCGCGCGTTCTGCCATCGCAAATAACTCGTCGACTTCCTTTGCGCTTGCGCCATTGATTGCCAGCGTAAAGCCGCAATATTCCGGCTTAGGACCTATCTTAAGCCTTGCATCATTTCCTAAGAATTCATAGGGGACCAATCCAAGTACCACATTATCTGTCAGCATATAGGTACAAATTGCCGGATCTGATTCTGGGGAACATTCCCATCCAAGCTCCTCATAAAAAGCAATAGACTTTTGCAAATCTTGAACCCCTAACGTAATAATCGAAATACTTTTCGCTCTGGCCATAGGCTTCCTCCTCGTATCATAAATTTGTAATCAGGAACTATTGCTTATAAGCTAACACTGTGCTTTAAATTCCCGAATTTTCTCTTTCATTGCCGGAATATCCTCGTGCAGCTTTAAGATTGCACTTCCCACAAACGCCGCATCCCCGCCCGCTTCTTTTACCAGTTTTACATCTTCCGGGGCATGAACTCCCACTCCACAGTAAATCGGACGGTCAATTCCACAAACCCTCAAATGCTCAATACAATCTTTTAAAGTTGGGTATTTTTCATTCTTTTCCTGCGTCTCATATGGTTTCGCCTGAAAGTATACAAACCCATTGGACTGTTTTGCCATTTCAACCTCTGCTTGCGGCATATGAAACTGTATGTAACAGGAGACCCGCAGTCCCGCAGCAATGATTTGATCTTTCACCGTATTATCTTTTAAACCGACCAGCAGAATATCTTTCAATTGATGCTCCAGACAAAACTTAATAAAATTGTCCGTACCGATCTCTTCCACGGTATTTTCATATGCCAGCACCAAAATTTTTACATCTGGCAATTGAGTTTTAATTGCGACAATGGATTCCATATACTTTTCATAATCATCGCAGCATGCTAAGGCTTTTTCCATTCTTCCTGCGATGTAATCGCTTTCCAGATATGGATTTCTGGATGGAAAATCCACTTCCATCATCTTACATCCTGCATCTGCATACTCCATTGCCATCTTGTAACTTGCGGCAATGGTAGGATAGCCGTTTGATAAATAACAAATAATTTCCATCTTTATTCTCCTTTATATGCTTTCATAAATAATTGTTTGAATTCTTCCTCATCTGGAATCACCGGATTGGTCTTTGTACATCCATCTTCCTTGGCAAGCTTCGCCATTTCATCCAGCCTGGCAGCAAATTGTGCTTCCTCTGGAATAATTTCTTTTAGACAGGATGGAATATGTAATGTTTTATTCAATTCTTCCACCGCTGCATATAAATGATGCGCCCCTACCTTCCGCGCAAAATCATCATATACTTTTCTGGCTCTTGGGTCTGCCTCATTGTAACGAATGACATAGGGAAGCAGCACTGCGTCTGCCAGACCATGAGAAACATGAAAAATACCGCCTAAGGTATGCGCCATAGAATGCACAATCCCCAGAGAAACATTGGTAAACGCCATTCCTGCCGCCATAGAAGCCTCGAGCATAATCTCTCTTGCTTTCCTGTCATTTCCATTCTGATAGACTTGGGGGAGCGTTTTCATAATATCACTTGCAGCCTGTGTCGCCAGGATATCTGACAGATAATTGGCCCGATTGGACGCCAGCGCTTCCAAAGCATGGGTCAGGGCATCCATACCTGTTTCCGCTGTAATTTGAGGCGGCATAGAAACTGTTACCTCTGGATCGCAGATCGCAATATCCGGCATCATTTCCATATTTCCAAGCCCATGTTTCAGTCCCTTTTCATTGTCTGAAATTACAATTGAACGGGACACCTCACTGGCCGTACCACTTGTAGATGGGATACAGCAGAGCCTTGCCTTTGCCCTCAATTTCGGAAATTCATTTGGAGGAAGCACATCTTCCATTGTCTTTAACTCCGGATGCTCGTAGAAAATCCACATTGCTTTTGCCGCATCCATCGCAGAACCGCCGCCAAGCCCTACAATCAAATCAGGCTCAAACGTAAGCATTTCCCGCGCTCCTCTGATTACTGTCTCAAAAGACGGATCTGGTTCTACTCCGCTGACAATCATCGTGCTGGCTCCCGCTTCCTTAAAATAGCCTTCGACTTTCGCCAGCATTCCGCTCCTCTCCATACTCTTTCCACCAACTACAATACTCACTTTCTTTGCATTTATTGTCTTGATATACGCCAGGCACCCTTCTCCAAACATCAGCTCAGAACCTGCCAGTTTCATCGGTCTCATCATATTCCTGTTCTCCCTTCCCTTGTTACATATGTAAATGTTGTAATACGTTTTTCACTAAATCATAAGAAATTGGGTTACTGAGCACACCGCCCTCTTTCAAGCTGGAACCGATAATCGCACCATCCGCAATCTGCATCTGCTCTTTGATGTTCTCAGCTTTTACGCCGCTTCCCGCAAATACAGGTACATTCACCACATTCTTTACCCGCTTAATAAGATCCAGCGGCGTTTCTTCACCAATCTGTGTTCCGGTGACAATAATTCCATCGGCGCCATTATCTACCGCTTCCTTTGCTGACTGTTCGACCGTAATGTGTGAAAGCATCATATGCGCATGTTTTACCTGTACATCGGCAATCACTTTGATATCCTCTTTGCCCATTGCCTTTCGATATTCCATACACTTTTTTGCACATGGATAGATCGCTCCGTCTGTAAAAATCACAGTATCCACAAACACAGGAACCCGAATAAAGGACGCTCCTGTAATTGCCGCGATTGCAATGTCGGCCTCACAATCATTGAATGCCGCGTCAACTCCTACCGGAATCTGTACTGCTGTTTTTACTGCCATAGTTGCTGCTGTAAGCGCTGCCATCTGCGCTTTATTTAACAGCGCCGAAAATGGGGTATCACCCATATTTTCCACAATTACTGCGTCAACTCCCGCCTTTTCTAAAGTTACAGCATCCTGCACAGCTCTGTCTAAAATTTTCTGATAATCTCCGTCAAATCCCGCCGTCGTCGGAAGCGGCAGACAATGTACCATACCGATTACCGTCTCAGAACCAATTGAAAATATTTCTCTGCTCATTTTTCTACCTCCGTTTTTGTGTGATAATGATAAATCCCTTCCAACGCTGCTCTGCAAAGTAAATCCTCTGCATCAGCCCGCTCTTGTCCGGTCAATTTTTCCTTTAAATTTTCCAGCACTGTTACCATTGTAAGAATACAGGTCTTAACCCCCATCAGCCTTCCAAGCGTCAGCATACAGGAGGATTCCATGTCAATGCCTGCCACTCCCAATTTCTTTACCTCTTCAAATGTCTTTGGCATATCTCTCCCCCATTGCAAAGAAAACCGCGAGTCATGCATATGGCTGTAAAATCCGTCCATTGTGCAATTAAGACCGTTAAGATATCGTTTCCCCATCTGGGTAACAGTCTCATTCATCGCGGTGAGCAGCTCAATATCCGCCACTGCCGGATAGCTTAAATCGACATAGGACTGACTCGTTCCTTCTCTTCTCATGGCTGCCACCGGAATTAAGAAATGTCCCAGCATATCATCCCGCATCGACATCACTGTTCCCATTCTCACGGCAACTTCCATGCCGCAATCATACATTTCTTCCATCGCAATTGCAGCGGAAGGAGCGCCGATTCCAGTAGAAGTGACCGTCACATCAACTCCCTTATATGTCCCCGTATAGGTGTTAAACTCTCTCATAAACGCCACTTTTTGGGGGTTATCCAAATACTGTTTTACAACTTCCACTCTCCACGGATCTCCAGAAAACAGGACATATTTTGCAACTGTTTCCCTATCCGCGCCCATATATAATGTGCTCATAATTTTTTCCTTTCTTCCAATCTCCTGATATGAAACATTACTCAAATACTTTCACTTTCTCTAATAACTGTCTTTCTGTCGGCACATTGGTACAACAGCCTTCCGCCTGAAGAATGAAAGAAGAAAGTGTTCCGCCAAGCTTACAGCATTCTTCTGGCTGGCAGCCATGCAGATATCCATAGATAAATCCCGCCATATATGCGTCTCCAGAACCTGTCGCATCTACCACACGCTCCACTTTACAGATGCCAATCTTTTCTTTGCGAACCTTCTTCCCTTCCCTGATATAACAAACGCTTCCTTCTCTGCCAAGCGTATTTACGATGATCTCCACTTCCCCAATTTCAAAAATTTCAGTTATATCTTTCAGTCCATACATGTCCTCTATCATCTTGCGTTCCACTTCATTTGTAAAAATAATTTTACTTCCCTGCAAAAGCTGCTTTAAAAACGCTTCTGGAAAGGCGTTGAAATCATCTTTCATTCCAAATACAACCGGCACTTTGTGTTTTCGGCACTTTGCAAAAAATTCCTCATTATCCTGTCTGGAAGCAACTGTAATCACGCCAAGTTTTACATCCGCAAACAGTTCATCTGCCAACGGCCGGGCATATTTTCCGTCCATTGCACCCGGATAAAAAATTGTAATATGATCATTGTTATTATCCTGAATCAGATAACATACACTGGTTGCTTCCTCCGGCAATTCCGTAATCCCATCCAAAGGCACGCTGCCTTCTTGGAGAAATTTTTTAAATCCATTGCTCTCGTAATCTCCTCCAACGCGAAGTACTGGCTTTGCGCACACACCCAACCTGCATAATGCATAAGCAATATTCACCGAACATCCGCCATAAAAAATCTGTGCATTTGACCGGTTTTTAACAATAGAAGTAAACCCAACTTTTGCCGGAGTATCAATTTTAATAATGTGATCCATGCTCACATAACCGCTTGTCAATACCTCTGTCTTCATTGCCTTCCTCCTACAACTTTCCTTCATCCAGCATGGCAAACAACGTCTCCATATCAATCACATCACCCAAATATTTATCAATATCTGTTAAATGTACCTCATTGACAACTTCCGAGTTTGTCGCCACGCACTCCCGAACCACATATGGATTGTAATCCAAATAAAATGCATCTGTCACCGTAGCACGAATACAACAGTTTGTTTTTGTACCCACAATAATAACATTTTCAATTTCATTTTCGCGGAGGACTAAATCCAAATCAGTTGCAAAAAAACCACTGTACCGCCTTTTGGGTATTACGTAATCCTTCTCTTCATCCACCGAAAGCATCGGATCAATCTCTACGCCAAATGTGCCTTCGATACAGTTTGGCCGCATTGCCTGTGCCTTTCGATCTGTTTTTCCTTTTCGGTTACAGTGCTGCAAAAATACAATCAATACCTCTTTCTCCCTGCACCGATCAAGTACTTTTCTGATATAAGGCAAGATTTCCCTGTTCTGCGGATAATAAACCAGACCCTCAGGGTCTGTGAAATCACGGATCATATCCACGATAATCAATGCTGATTTCCTCATATTTCACACTCCTTTAAATTCCGCGGACTTTACGGTTTCTATACTTGACCATAGAAACTACGGTCAGCACAACGCTCATTACCACATAGGGAATCACATCAAACACCGCTGCCGCCGCCCCTGCATACAAACTAAGATTTACGGACAGCGCTCTCGCCAGACCAAAGACAACGGCATAAATACTACACGATAATGGGTCTCCTCTTCCACAGTAGATTGCTGCAACGGCAATAAATCCTCTTCCGGCAGTCATATTATTGGTAAAAATCGTCATTCTCTCTAAAGCCAGATTGACTCCCGCCAGGGAACAAAAAAACGCGCCTAAAAGAATTGCCAGATAACGGTATTTATTCGTATTCAGTCCTAAACTTTTGGCCGAATCTTCATTTTCTCCCACTACACGGACATAGACTCCAAATTTTGTCCGGTACATCAAAAACCAGATCACAATGATTGCCAAAAAAGATATATATGTAATCACTGTGTGTCCGCTCAGAACTTCCCCTAGGAACGGAATGTTTTTTATAACTGGAAGATCAATCTTGAAATCTGCCGCATTTGCAAAATCCAATTTTATATTTGCAGAATTCATCAATTGAAGTACAAAACCCGCGATTGCTGTAATCGACATGTTAATCGCCAGGCCGATTACAATCACATTTCCCTTACAAGTGACGCCAAAAAACGCAAAAATCAAACCAATTACCATACAAACCAGAATTGCCGACAAATACCCAAGTACAATACTTCCTGTCTGAAAACTGACCAATACAGATACAAACGCTCCCGCAAGCATCATCCCTTCCAGCGCAATATTTAAAACATTAGCCTTATAAGCAAAAATTCCACCCAACACACAAAGCAAAATCGGAACAGCATGATACAAACAGTCGTATAAAATTCCACCCATTATGCTACCTCCTCTCGGTTTCTGAGCTTCCTGATTCTTTCTTTTAATCCAAAATGCTCATCCAAAAACTGCACGGCCAGGAATAAAATAATCAGTCCCTGTAACACTTCCACAATTTCTTTGGGAACAGAAGTATACATGTTAATGTTGTCCGCCCCAGTTTTCAGCGCACTATAGAAAATCGCCGCCAACAAAATTCCGATCGGATTATGACGCCCAAGCAGCGCAATCAGCATTCCATCCCAGCCAAGCCCGGTTGTCCCTGAAAATCCCAGCGTATATTTGAATTTTTCACTCATCATATGCCCTGCGCCTGCAAGTCCGGCCAGACCGCCGCTGATACACATTAAAACAATAATTTTTCTTCGCACCCGCATTCCCGTAGCTTCAGCAAAATCTGGATTCTTGCCGATGGCTGTAATCTCCATTCCCAATCTTGTTTTGGTCATGACAAATGTCATGACAAGCAAGACAGCAAACGCCAGGAAGAAAAACATTGTCAGTCGGGAGTTCTCAATTCCCAGCCTCTGAAACATCGCGCTTTCATGAATCACCGGCGTACAGACATATCCAGAACCAGCTTCACGGAACGGCCCGGAAGACAAATATTCCAATACTTTAATCATTGCATAGTTCAGCATCAATGTAACCACCATTTCGTCTACATGAAAATATGCCCTTAAAATTGCCGGTATCAAAGCAAACAACACGCCGCATACCATACCTACCAACATGCAGATTAGCTTTTCCGCAACGGAATTGGATAAATTCAGGGCAGCTCCTGTTATCCCAGCAAAAAAACCTCCCAATAGCAGCTGCCCTTCCACACCCATGTTAAATATATTCGCTTTAAATGTGATGGCAATTGCCAACCCCGTCAGCAATAACGGAGATGCATAGTGCAGCGTATTCAAAAAACCTTTGACCGTAAAGAGAGATTTTCCAAGCATAATCCGATAGGCTTCCAATGGATTTTCTCCGATACAAAGAATAATGATCCCACCAATAAAAAATGCCAGTCCAATCGGAAGTAATGTATTGATGATTTTCGGTCCTATATAATTTGATTTCCTTTTTGACACTCTAACTTCCTCCTTTCCGTGCTCCCGCCATCAATAATCCAATTTCTTCTGACGTTGTCACCTGTGGATCCACCTCGCCAATGATACCGCCTTTGTACATGACCGCCACGCGGTCGGAAAGGCTCATGATTTCCGATAATTCACTGGAAATCAATAACACTGCTTTGCCAGCATTTCGCAATGCCAGTAACTGCCTGTGAATAAATTCTATGGAACCAATATCAACGCCTCTGGTCGGCTGGCAGGCAATAATCAGATCTGGATTATTTTCAAATTCTCTGGCAATAATTACTTTTTGTGCATTCCCTCCAGAAAGCTGGGAAATCAGCCCATATTTATCTGACACACGAATATCATATTTTTTTATGAATTCATCGCACAACTGCTTCATCTTCTTATTTTTTAACACGCCTTTGGAACAAACGCCATGAGAGTCAAAATATCCCGCAATACAATTTTCCGGAATTGACATATCCCTGCAAAGCCCCTGTGCATAGCGGTCTTCGGGAATGATTCCGATTCCAAATTTTCTTAACTTATCAGGCCAGGCGTTCGTCACATCTTTCCCATTTAAGGTAATTTTTCCCTTTGTAACCGTCATGACGCCTGTCAGTACTTTGATCAATTCACTCTGGCCGTTGCCTTCTACGCCCGCAATTCCCAGCACTTCCCCTTTTCTCACAGACAATGTAACATTGTGTAATATTTCCTGATTAGCGTCGTTTACTGTGCAGACGCCTTCCACGCGGTAAGCCTCTTCTGCTTTTGGCGCAGGTCCCGCCTCATTGCAAACTGTCAATACAACATCTCTTCCCACCATCATCTGTGCAAGTTCTGTCTCATTTGTGTCCCTGGTCTTCACAGTGCCGATCACCTGACCGCTTTTGATTACCGTCACGCTGTCGCTTAAATACATCACTTCCCTTAACTTATGGGTAATCACAATAATCGTTTTTCCCTGGTCACGCAAAGCCTTCAGGTTTTCCATGAGCTGATCTACTTCCTGCGGTGTGAGAACTGCCGTCGGTTCATCTAAAATCAGAATATCTACATTTCGATATAACATTTTCAAAATTTCCACCTGCTGACAAAGCCCTACCGAAATATTCTGAATCTTTTCCATCGGATCAATCTGAAAATGATATTCCTCAATCAATTGTTTTACTTTTTCTATTTCCTGCCTTCTGTCAATCAGTCCTCTTTTGGTAATCTCACTGCCAAGTAAAATATTTTCATAAACGCTGAGGCTTGGAACCAGTTTAAAATGCTGATGTACCATCCCGATACCATGACGGATTGCATCTGTAGGAGAATTCATCACAATTTCTTCTCCGTTTACCAAAATTTTTCCGCTGCTGGGTTTTAAAACACCATACAGCATATTCATCAATGTTGATTTTCCAGCCCCATTTTCGCCAACAATACATTTAATTTCCTGTTTTGCAATCTGTATATTGATATTATTATTTGCAATAAAATCACCGAACTTTTTTGTCAGATTTTGGGTTTCTATCACAATACTCATATGCAAATCTCCTATTTTTGTATAGACTGAGGGCGCCCCAAAGTACTTTTCATGCTTTGTCACATAATTTCTCTTGAGGCGCCCCCAGAATTCACTAGTTTGTCTTAATTACTACATTCGGGCATTTTGCGGGATCAAATTCTTCATTCAACTGTTTGTTTGTAACTTTGATTTCTCCTCCTGCAATCTGATCACTGATTTTCTGAACCTTTTCTTTAATCTCTTCCCACGTAGCTGCATCTTTCACATGTTTGCCCATCTCCGCCAAATCTGTAATTCCCGTTGCTCCTGATGCAAGATTGTAGGTCTGCAGTCTTTCCATCTCTGCAATCTTTCCATCCGCATAAGATTTTGTAATTACTTTCACCGGAACTCCTGTAATCTTTAAAACACTGGTCAAAACATGCCCTGGCTGCTGAGTATCAAGATTGGCGTCCGTCTGAATGGCAATTTTGCCAACCTCTTTTGCCTTTGCAGTAATTCCATCTCCGACCACTCCTGCATCTGCAAACACCACATTCGCCCCTTCGTCAAAGAACGTCCCCGCCACTGTACTTCCTAAAGCAGAATCTGTAAATCCTGCGTCATATTTTGCGTAATAGTCATATTTCGTCCCATACTCTTGTGCAGCCTGGTTAATTCCCTCAATAAATCCATAAGAATACACAAGAATACCATTTGAATTTGTTCCCCCGATAAATCCAATCCCTCTTGCCGTATCTAATGGCGTCAGCCTATAAGAGCCATCAAATAACTTATCCATATTTTCATTGATCTGAACCGATAAATATCCAGCAAGATAAGAAGCTTCATGTACATCAAACAGAACAGAAATTACATTCTTGTGGATCTGTTCCCCGCTCTCATCTTTGTTTGGATTATCGTTGAACACTACGAACGTCGTATCTGGATATTGTGATGCAATTGCTTCTGAGCCCCCTACTCCTTTGATCAATGCATCAAAATCATATTCCAGCGAGAAGATCAGGTTATATCCATCGTCCGCCAGTGTTTCCAACGCCTCCGGTACGCCATTGACTGGTTCGATAATTTTATATTCACAGCCAATTTCTTCTGCCGTCTCTTTGATTCCATCGCAGGCTGACTGATTATATCCATTGTCATTCTGCCCCGATCCAGAACATACCACAGCCACTTTCAGATCACCGTTACCCTTCTTTGCAGTTCCCCCTGCTTTTTCCCCACATCCCGTAAAAATAAGTGCACTTAATAAAACAAGTGCCATTGCAATTGCGCTTGTCCTTTTTTTCATAGTTTAACTTCTCCTTTCGCGTCTGCCTGTTATCTTATCTGATGAATGTAAAACTTAAACTTGTCTGTCCTGTAACAGCATTTAAAATATTCTATTGCCACTTCCTTTCCATTTACAATTCCACATGTTGTGCAGCAAAACTGCAATAACGGCCTTTCCTCCTCTACGTCAAGGTATTCTGCCAACTCATCATGAGCGCTGATTGCCTCAATCGTGCGGGTAGCCTTGGTAATTTTCACACCATACTTATCCTCCAGAATTTTATACAATGAAACTTGTGAAAAATCATAGAGATCAATATCTGGAAATAATTTATACGGCAAATAAGTTGTCGTATAGTTCAAGGGTTCTTCATCAGCATAATAAATTCTTGCTAATTGAAACAATTCTTCATTCTCATTCAAATTGAGAATATTTCTTTTTTTGACATCTGCCAGTACCACTTGTTTGCTGATCACTTTTCTTCTTGGTGTATAACCCAATTTTTCAATATCCTGTGTGCAGCTTGTAATTGAAACTAAATTATTTTGTTCTCCATCCCCCTTTACATAGGTACCTTTTCCATGAACCTTATACAGATACCCTTCTTTGACCAAATCATCAATGGCTTTGCGAATCGTAATTCGGCTTACGTCGAACAACGCCATTAACTCTCTTTCACTTGGTATCGTTTCATTCTCCTTATATGTATTATTGTCAATCCCCTTAATAATTTCTTGCTTAACATGATAATATTTGGGAACTTTATATTCCTCTGGCACTTTTTTTCCCTCCTTCTCCTACTGGTTATATTTACTTGATAACTGGTTATGATGTCTCCTTGTGTTATTATAATATCTTAATACCAGTTTTTCGTCAATATCTGAATTTTCCACTAATATAAGTTCTGTTTATTGTGTAAATTCCACAAAAAATATGGTATTTTCTTCCTTTTTCACAAAACACTACAATACCAGTAAATAAACTGGTCATAATCAATTTTCGCACTCTGAGCCTTGCATCTGGGCATAGGGTTTGATTCGGAACATTTCTGAGCACAATGTAGGTACTGAAGAACTTGCGCACATGGAAATTGTCTGCACCATCATCTATCAGCTGACAAAGGACTTAACGCCAGAAGAAATCAAAGCATCTGGCTTTGACAAATATTATGTAGACCATACGCTTGCACTATGGCCGCAGGCCGCAGGGGGAATTCCCTTTAATGCCTGTGAATTCCAGTCCAAGGGAGATCCAATCACGGATTTGACAGAAGACATGGCAGCGGAACAGAAAGCCAGAAGTACCTATGAAAATATTCTACGACTGGTAAAAGACCCGGAAGTATGCGATCCCATCCGTTACTTGCGTGAACGTGAAGTAGTACACTTCCAGCGATTTGGCGAAGGGCTGCGCATTGTCCAGGACCATCTGGATTCCAAGAATTTCTATGCCGCTAACCCGGCGTTTGACTGTCGGAAATAAGATAAACGAATAAGAAATTACCACTTTAAATAAAGGAGACGTTGAATAACAGATAATTGCCAGTCTGTTGTTCAACGCCCTTTTCTAAAACATAGTCCAGCGCCATGTTTACATTTATAGTGTATTTATATACTTTTTTAAAAATAACGCCCACCATTTTCGTGAGCGCTATTTTTGTACATTATGCTTCTTATTTTGTAATCAATTCTACTTCTACCGGCAGGGATTTCTCTACTTCTTCTCCGGCAATCAGGCGAATTGCCGTAAGTATCGCTGTTTCGCCCATCAATTCCGGCTTCTGGGCAACCGTAGCCGCCATCCTTCCGGCTTTGACTTCATTTACCGCATCATCCGTAGCGTCAAAGCCTACGACCTTAATATCCTTCCCAGACGCTGCGATTGCTTGCAGCGCTCCTAAGGCCATCTCATCATTGTGTGCAAATACGCCCTGAATGGAACCGTCCGACTGGAGCACATTTTCCATAACCGACATGCCTTCTGCACGGTCAAAGTTCGCGCTCTGGCTTGCCACCACGTTAAGAGCTTCATCTGCCGCTTCGTGGAAACCTGCGCCGCGGTCGATAGTTGCAGACGCGCCTGGAACTCCTTGCAGTTCCGCCACCTTTGCACCCTCGCCAATCAGTTCCATCAGATATTCCGTAGCCATTTTGGCGCCAGCCACGTTATCAGACGCAATCTGGCAGTCCACATCAACGCCGTTTACCACACGGTCGACTGAAATTACTTTAATGCCTTGGGAAATCGCATTCTGCACGGCGGGAGCCACCGCATCGGAGTCCACCGGATTGACAATCAGCACGCTCACATTTCTCGAAATCAAGTCTTCGATATCATTCTGCTGTTTTGCGCTATCGTCCCCAGCGTCTGCAACTGCCAGGCTTACGCCTTTCTCTTCGGCTGCGGCTTTGGCGCCTTCTGCAAGGGACACGAAAAACGGATTGTTCAATGTGGAGACGGAAAGTCCGATAGAACCGTTTCCCGCGCTCTGTGCAGCCTCCCCCTCGCCGTCAATCGTAATCGCGTTGCACCCGGTCATACCGAATACCATACATAATATCACTAAAATACTTGTTATTCTTTTCATCATCTATTTTCTCCTTTCCCTGTCTGGGCTAAACCGCTAAAATTATCTCTTGCGGTCTGATAATACGGCAATCAGAATTACGAATCCTTTGATTACATCCTGATAATAAGAAGATACGCCAAGGATGTTAAGGCCGTTATTCAATACGGCGATAATCAGCACGCCAATCAATGTTCCATAAATCTTTCCTCGTCCGCCGCTCATACTTGTTCCACCCAGGGCTACGGCCGCGATTGCGTCGAGCTCGTACCCGGCTCCAAGCGTGGGCTGTGCGGAACCAAGCCGGGACAGCAGAATCAAACCTGCCAAGGCTGACATAAAACCAGAAATCGCATAGACGATAATCTTGGTTTTATTGATATTAATACCTGCAAGTTTGGCGCATTTCCAGTTGCTTCCAGTTGCATAAACTGCACGCCCAAAGGTGGTCTTGTTCAACAGAAAATAAAATCCGATAAAGATTAAAACCAGCAGGATTACCGGGATTGGTATACGGAAGAGGTTTCCTCTTCCCACCAACTTGAGCACAAAGCTGTCTCCCAAGTTAGAAATAGGTTTTCCGCCCGTAAAAATCATGGTCGCACCGCGGTAAACAGTCATTGTAATCAACGTTGCAATGAAGGCCTGTAACCTTCCTTTTGTTACCAGCAGCCCGCTGACTGCCCCAAGCGCGGTTCCGATGAGCAAAGCGAGCAGCATAGCCGCCCCGGCTGGAACTCCGGCGGAAATCATGCCTGCGCAGAGCACCGTACTCAAAGCAAGAACCGAACCGACAGATAAGTCAATGGCGTCTGTCAGGATCACGCAGGTCATACCAAAGGCAATCAGTCCGTTAATTGACGACTGACGCAGCAGAGATAAAAAGTTACTTCCCGTCCTGAATTCAGGACTTATGATACTGATTCCGATTACCAGCAGTAACAGCGCGATAAGAGCGCCCAAATCTTGTATATGATCTGTAATTTTTTTCTTATTTGCTTCCATTAAATCATACCTCCCGTTGCTAATGTCATGATATTTTCCTGATTTGCTTCTTCTTTATAAATAATTCCTCTGACAACGCCTTCGCGAACAACCATCACCCGATCGCTCATACCGAGCACCTCGGGCAGTTCGGAGGAGACCATGATAATGGCTACCCCTTTGGCCGCCAGGTCGTTGATAATACTGTAGATTTCCTTTTTCGCGCCGATATCCACGCCTCTGGTCGGCTCATCCAAAATCAATACTTTAGGCTGCGTATATACCCATTTGGCAAATACCACCTTCTGCTGGTTGCCGCCGCTTAAGTTATTGCACTCATGGAACGGGCCAAAGCACCGGATATGAAGTTCCTTGATGCCCTTTGTAACCAGGTCTCTTTCTTTCTTACGGTCTAACACATGGTTTTTGGAAATGATGGGCAAGTTGGCAAGCGCAATATTTTTCTCAATGCTTTCTTCCAGCATCAACCCCTCCACTTTACGGTCCTCCGTAATGAAACCGATACCGTTTTTCATGGCCTGAATGGGCGACTTGATCTGCACCTCTTTGCCGTTAATCTCTATTTTGCCAGATTCATAGGGCAGATTGCCAAAGATAGCCTGCATAATCTCTGTCCTTCCTGCACCCATCAGCCCTGATACGCCCAAGACTTCTCCCGCCTTGACCTCGAACGCCACGTCCTCGAACACGCCTTTTTTCGTCATACCGCTGACCTTGAGAACTGTATCGCCAATCTTACAATTCCGCTGCGGATAGCGTTCTCCGATTTCGCGGCCAATCATCAGCTTGACGATTTCATTCATATTAGTCTCCGGGATATTCCTTGTTCCTACGTATGTACCGTCACGCAGTACACTAATCCGGTCGCACAGCTCAAATATTTCTTCCATTCGGTGGGAGATATATACAATGGAAACCCCTGATTTACGAAGCGACTGAATCACCTCAAAGAGCACAACCGTCTCGCTCTGCGTCAGGGCAGCCGTCGGTTCATCCATGATGATAACTTTTGCATCCACCATCAGGGCTTTGCAGATTTCAACCATCTGCTGTTGTCCTACAGACAGATTAGACATGACCTCTCCCGGATTGATACGCACGCCCAGCCGTCCTAATGCTTCCTCCGCCTTTTTCCTCATTGCTTTCTGATTGCAGAATCCGAATTTGCCTGTGATCTCCTTGCCCATGAACAAATTCTCTTCCACTGTCAGATCAAACAATACATTCAACTCCTGGTGGATAAACACGATCCCCGCTTTTTCCGCTTCCTGGGGATTCTTGTAATCCACTTCCTGGCCGTCTACAATGACCGTACCCTTATCTTTGGTGTAGACGCCCGTTAAAATCTTCATCAGGGTACTTTTTCCAGCTCCGTTCTCTCCCATGAGCGCATGGACTTCCCCATGTCCCAGAACAAAACCGGCATCCTTCAACACTTGATTCGTTCCGAAGGATTTGTCGATTCCCTTCATCTCAATCTGCATCTTACTTCCTCCTTTTTTTAATTGATAATTTGACAAAGGTTCTGTCACACTAACATCTATAGATTCGTGCAACAGCTCCACTCAAAACAGGCATGCGGATTGCAGGATAATATTTGCATATGGCGTCGTCTCACCCGTACGAATTACTGCCTTGCATGATTTGGTCTGCGCCTTTAACTCTGCATGGGATATATATTCGATTGCACATTCCGTTTCCATTTCACTGACAAGAGCCAGAATTTCTTGCAAAACCTCTGGGTTCTTCTCCTGAATTTCCTCTGCAAGGACAACCTTTTCTATCTTCATCTCTTTGGCGACTTCTCTCAGCACTTCCATAAAAGATGGAACTCCCAGTTTTAGCGACAAGTCAATGCGCTCTGTCTCATCTGGAATGGGAAGACCGCAATCTCCCACTGCCAAAGTATCCGTATGTCCCATGTAGGACAACACCCTTGAAATATCCGCGTTTATAATACCGTTCCTTTTCATCCCTTTACCCCTCCATTGCCTTCTTTACTTCATCACGGGAGGGCATTCCTCCCTGCGCTCCAAACTTTTCTGTGGACAGCCCCGCCGCTGTATTGGCAAACGCCAAAGCTTTTGCAATATCCATCCCCTCCGTAATCGCTACCGTAAAAGCTCCGTTTAAAGTATCCCCTGCTCCAGTGGTATCTACAACATTCGCTTTTCTCGCAGGCACCAGAATCACTTCACCACTCTCAAGACATGTACTGACGCCCCGGGAACCCTGTGTAATGACAAGTTTTTCAGGATATTTCTTCATCATTTCTTCAAAAGAAATATCATTGCCAAACAAAATGACTGCTTCATGTTCATTCGGCGTCAAATACGTCACTTTTTCCAAAATCTCCCGCTTTACCGGCCTTGCAGGTCCCGGGTTCAAGACTACCTTCACACCATTTTCGGCACATAATTCAATCACATACTCAACGGTCTCCTGTGGTATTTCGTGCTGCAACAAGACAATTTCACATTCCAAAAGGGAATCCTTCACCTCGTTCACATAATCTACGTCCACACAGTCGTTGGTTCCCGCAACAACGACGATCGTATTGTCGTTGTCTCCAACTGTAATCATTGCCAGACCGGTTGGCGTCCCTGCCACCGTCTTGATGCATTTTGTCTCAACGCCTGTTTCCTGCATGTTCTTTACTAGACTTGCTCCTGCTGCATCATCTCCCACGCATCCGAACATTTCCACCTCAGCGCCAAGTTTTGCCATAGCGACGGCCTGGTTTGCACCCTTTCCGCCTGGGATGTACTTTAAATCTTCACCCTTTACCGTTTCACCTTTAAGCGGAATTCGTTCTGCTTTTACCGTCATATCCATATTGATACTTCCTACTACCCCAATTTTTCCCATTACGCTTCATCTCCTTTATCAATCTTGTAACTCAAATTATAAACATTTATATAAAATTTTCAATACTTTTTTGCATTTTATTTTCTTTTTGCCTTCATTTCGTATATGTTATATAGTTTATCACATTTATTTTTGTGTATTTTCACTATAACTTTTTCCATTTTTTGTAGCTCTTTTGCCTTTAGGGGAAAATGTTTATTATAAATTTTTTTATAAATTTTTATCTTTTTCTAATATTTTGTCTTTGAAGCGTTTTCCTATCGGTAATTGCAGACAAAAAAATAGAACCTCTGTATCTTTCTTCATACATCAGTCCTATATCACAATCTGATTACCGCCAATAATTGCTCGCTTTATTCTTTGATTTCTTTTACGCTCCCGCGTTCCACAAATTCCGCGCAAACCTGAATTTTCACCTTTGCCTCGCCATTTCTGCCGTCCGAAGACAACAGCTCCCGAACCGCTCTTGCGCCCAATTCCTGCTTATATACATGGACGGTAGACAACGGCGGGTCCGACACCATCCCATAAGCGATATCGTCAAAACCAATCACCGAGATGTCCTCGGGAATCTGATAGCCGCACTCCTTCATCGCCTGCATACTCCCGATTGCGATCACATCGTTGTCTGCAAAAAAAGCCGTTGGCGCCTCTTTTGTCCGGCAGAGGTATTCCTTCATCTTCTGATATGCAGTCTCAATTCTGGTTCCAAGCGTAGCAATGTATTCCGGCTGCACTGTATAACCATGTTGATTCATCACCTGATAGTAGCCCTTTTCGCGGGAGCGAAAAGCTTGTATACGGGAATCCCCCCGTAAATATCCGATCTTTGTATGGCCTTTTTGTACTAGATATTCTACAGCTTCCATGGCAGCCTCCGTATCGTTAATCAATACGCTGTCAAATGCATATTTCTCACTGCGTCCATCTAATAATACGATGCGGTTTTTGGCGCTGGCATACGGTTCGTAATCTTCCTCGAGCATCTCTGTCCCCAAAAGTATGACCGCACTCTGCATATCTGCCAAAATATCGGCAAGCTGCTCCTGGTAATCCGCATCATTAATGTCCACATAGCAAAACACCATCTCATACCCCATAAGCTTGGCTTGGCGCTCTACCCCCTCAATCACAGCCGGATGAAAAAAGCTCTCATCAATAATCAGTCCATTTCTGCGAAATATCACGAAGCGGATTTTCGTAATTTCTTCTTCCATGCGATAACCAAGTTTCTGTGCCGTTTTAAGAATCTTTTTGGCAGTTTCTTTATTTACTCCTTTTTTATGATTCAGCGCATTCGATACCGTAGACATCGAAAACCCGGTATCTTCACTGATTTTACGAATATTTACCTTCATAACTTTGCCCTCTCATATGTTATCCAGTATAGCAATTTCCAAACAACTACGCACACATTTCCTGTGTTCCAGAAACCATTATATCATATCTCAAAAAGATTAGAGCAAAAAACTAAAATATTTTACAAAAATTTTTATTTCCTGTAGGAGAACAAAGTATGCAAGGTCTTTCCTATAAGATAAAAACAGGGTTGCTACACGAAATAAAATCCGTGCAGCAACCCCACATATTCTTCCTACTACCGACGAAGTTTGAGTTTGAAAGAACTCATCAAATTCTTCAGCAAACTTGCCTGAGAAGACAACTCCTCACTGGCTGCGGCACACTCTTCGCTGGTCGCAGAGTTGGTCTGAACTACAGCCGAAATCTGGTTCATACCCTCGGTAAGCTGAGAAAGCGCTACCGTCTGCTTCTCCACTGCCTCCACAACCACGCTCATCTGAGAAGTCACATTGCCAGCATGATGATGCGTCTGATTTAAGGAATCGGTGACATTATTTACCACCTGGCTTCCCTTCGTAACTGCCACAATGGAATCCTCAATCAATTCCTTCGTTGCTTTGGCAGCCTCATCCGACTTGGAAGCTAAATTACTCACTTCCTCTGCCACCACTGCAAACCCTCTGCCCGCGGTGCCTGCCCGGGCAGCTTCCACCGAAGCGTTCAGGGCAAGGATATTTATCTGGAACGCAATGTTCTCAATCGTAGAAATAATCGTGCTGATTTCTTGTGAAGAATTGGAGATATTCTCCATAGCTTCATTCAATTCCTTAACATAATCCATGCTGACGCCAAGCTGCGCGCCCGCTTTATTGACGTACTCACCCACCTCCGCAGCAGCCTCTGACGTTCTCTTTGAATTCTCAGAAATATCAGCTACCGTGGCAGAAATCTCTTCGACAGCGCTCGCCTGTTGCGTAGCGCCCTGCGCCAGAACCTGGGCGCTGCTTGATACCTGGTCGGACCCTACGGAAATCTGGCTGGCGCTTGCTGTGATCTGTCCCATAGTATTGTTCATCTGCCCCTGGATGCTGTCTAAAGATTCCTTAATAGATTGGAAATCTCCTACATATTCCTGAACAGCGTCATGGGTCAAATTGCCGTCGGCAATGGAACCTAATACGTCGCCAATCTCGCCTATGTAGACTCTCATACGTCGAATCGTGGCCTCAAAAATCCGTCCAAGCTCACCAATCTCATCATTGGAATAAACACCTGCTTTTACCTCTGTACCGCTCTCCAGTCCTAAATCACCTGTTTCCAGTTCCTCTGCCATTCCGGTAATCTTACATAAAGGACCGGAGACACGCAGCCTTATATAAAGAGCCAACAAAATAATAGAGACAAATACAGCAATAGCGCCCGCAATAATGGACAGCGTAACACCGGCAGCCGTCTCTTCCTGGGCAGCCTCCTCAGATATGCCGGCAAAAATCAAACCTGTTACATTCCCACTTTCATCTTTCGTGGGGACATAGGAACACCGGTAAAGATTCCCGGCAATTTCTGCCTCGCCCACATAAGTTTCGCCCTTCTCGATTACAATTGCGCTCAGTTCAGGAGCCAGCGGAGTGCCTACCACGCGCTCTCCATCCTGCATCACGGTGCTGTACTTGCGCATATCGCCCTCAAAAATCGTAAATTCACATCCCATACGGCTTTTCAATCCATCCAGCATCTCGTTCATATCTTCGCCTTCAGACGCCCTGCTCAGTTCATGCGCCAGCACATTGGTGCCATTCATACAGCGTTCTCTCAGCATTCTGGCTACCATAGTATTAAAAATAGAAACACAGACAGACAACACCAAAACGACGGAAATAATCTGCATAACTGCCACAACAAAGCCTACTTTTAGCCCAATTCCCCCAAAATTTCTGCGTTTTCGCCCCCTCGGTTTCTGAACATTACCCATCTTAAATTCCTCCGCTTTTTGAATTAGTATTGATAAAATATTATCTTTCATATCATAACATAAACCGCAGATTTTTGGAAGCCTTTAACTGATAGATTTTAATAAAAAGACAGGCGCTTCCACACCCCTGAAAACGCCTGCCATAAAGTACCTTTTTTAATTATAATTGGATACTATTTTCCGCACAAAAAAATACCTGCGCTTAAACATCCGCCTTTTATTTATTGGCTAGCTCACAGAGCTCTGCCAGCATTTTGGGCAGCTCCGTTTCCATATTTTCATTGGAAAACTGGCAGGTGCCGACCTTCTTATGCCCGCCGCCGTTATACTTCAGCATCAAACTGCCCACATTAACCTCGCATGTCTTGTTGAGAATACTGTAGCCCACTGCTGCGGAACATCCCTGGCCGCCGCGCCCGCTGACAATCCACGCGGAAATATTCTGTTCCGGATACATGCTGTAAATCATAAAACGGTTGCCGGTATAGATGGGGTCTACGCCGCGCAAATCCGAGATAATAACATTTCCTTCCACCCTGGTGTATTTTTCCACCATCTCTTTGAATTTCTCCGCCTGCTCCCAATATACTTCAATTCGTTCCTTCACATCTGAAAGATTGAGAATTTCCTCCGTAGACATTGTGCGGCATGCCTCCATCAGCACTTCCATCAGACGGTAATTGGGAATCGTAAACTGTCTCCATCTGCCAAGCCCCGTTCTAGGGTCCATCAGAAACCCTACCAAAATCCACCCCGTCGGATGCATGACCTCGTCTATTGTCAGGTTGCCGGAGTCCACCTTATCTACCGCCTCCATCATCTCGTCAAACTGCGGGAAACGTTCTTTGCCACCATAATACTCATAGATAATCCTTGCACACGACGGTGTAATCCGGCTCTCCCCCTTATATTTCCCTTCCAACGCCAATCTCTCATGCTCGCTGGAGTGATGGTCGAACCACAGTCCACACCCTTCCACATAAGGCACGTTTGCCAGACAATCGTTCGCATCCACTTCCACTAATCCATCTTGTAAATCCTTGGGGTGCGCAAATTTCCAACTATCAATAATTCCTGCCTCCAACAACAACGCGCCGCAGACCAATCCATCAAAATCCGAACGGGTAACTAATCTCACTTTTATTTCCTCCTCGCCGTTATTTTTCGCTCTTCTAAATTATATCATAAAAACAGGTAACCGCAATCAATTCTTATGCCAGCGGGCATATTTTTTCCATTGTAAGACCACTGGCGCTTTCACGCGGCAAGTTTTTGCCGGAAAAGAAAAACAGCGCCCCTAAAGCATTCCTTATTGTCACTGCTTTAGAGGCGTCATCCTTACTCTTTCACAAACACGTCTTTGCCCAGCCCGCACCAGGGGCAAACCCAATCATCCGGCAAATCTTCAAAGGCTGTTCCTGCCGGTATATCGTGATCAGGATCTCCCACTTTAGGGTCATACACATAACCGCAGGGTTCACATAAATATCTGTCCATCTCGCGCACTCCTTTTTCTTTTTTAAAAAGTATGCCCACTCATGTAAATTATAAACACTTTATGTATGAATATCAGAACCTCTGCTTCTGCGTTTTACTTTGCCAGGCACGTCTATCGCATCACGCGCTCCAACGTTTCAAACAAGACGTCAATCTCTATTGGCTTTGCCAGGTGCCCATTCATCCCGCATGCCAACGCCTCTTTTTTATCTTCTTCAAATGCATTTGCCGTCATGGCAAAAATGGGTATCTTGGACAATTGGGGATTCTCCAGCGCGCGGATTTTCCTCGTCGCCTCATAGCCGTTCATCACCGGCATCTGCACGTCCATAAGCACCAACTGATAATATCCCGGCTCTGATTTCTTCAGCATATCCACGGCAATCTGTCCATTTTCCGCCACCTCTGCGCTAAATCCTGCATCCTCGAGAATCACTGTGGCAATCTCCTGGTTGAGCTCATTGTCTTCCGCCAGCAAAATGCGTCCGGTATGGCGTTTCTTCCCACTGTCCTCTTCACGCTCATTCTCTTCTTCCTCCATGTACACAAGGGAATGCAGGCAGCGGTGTAATTCTGAATAGAATAACGGCTTGCTGCAAAACGCTGTTACCCCGGCCTCCTTCGCTTCATCCTCAATATCCAGCCAGTCATATGCAGTCAACAGGACAATAGGCACTTCTTCACCCATCTCCTTGCGTATTCGCCTGGTAACCTCAAGCCCATTCATATCAGGCAGCATCCAATCCACCACGTAAACCGTATAATTGTCTCCTCTGCTGACCGCCTGGCGGGTACGCAACAGCGCCTCCTTGCCTGACAGCGTCCATTCTGCGCGCATACCAATCTCCGTCAACATATAAGTAACGCTGTCGCAGGTATTGAAATCATCATCCACCACCAATGCCCGGCAATTTTTCAGCTCCGGTATATCCTCCGGCTCCTTCACATCCGAATTCAACTGGAACGTAAAGCAAACTTTGACTTCCGTGCCGACATCCTGCTCGCTTTTCACTTCAATCGTGCCGTTCATCATATCCACAATATTCTTCGTGATTGCCATTCCAAGGCCAGTCCCCTGAATTCCACTGTTTGTTGAGCTCTTCTCACGCTCAAACGGCTCAAAAATGTGCGCCACAAAATCTTCGCTCATGCCGATACCGTTATCCCTGATATTAAATTCATAATTGGCATAACCCTTCGGCGCGCCTGCTTTCTGGATAATGCGCATACTGATCATGCCTCCTGCGCCCGTATACTTGACAGCATTACTCAGGAGGTTCAAAAGCACCTGGTTCAAGCGCAGTTTATCACAGTAGATTTCCTCGTCCACAACATCCACGGCGTCAATATACAGATCCAACTGCTTCGCGCGGATGTCAGCCTGCAAAATACTGCGCAGCCCATGAAGAATATCCGGCAAACTACACGGTTTCTCATCTACATGCATCTTACCGCTCTCAATACGGCTCATGTCCAGGACGTCATTGATTAGGCTCAACAGATGATTGCCCGAGGTCATAATTTTCTTGAGATATTCCTCTACCTGATCCCGCTCGTCAATATGCGTAATAGCAAGCGCCGTAAATCCAACAATAGCATTCATCGGCGTACGGATATCGTGGGACATATTGGACAGGAAGATGCTCTTAGCCTTGCTTGCCTGATTCGCCTGCCGCAGGGTATTTTCGAGAAGCGCCTTCTTCTCCATTTCATTGCGGGTTTCCTCATCCACACAGCGGATTCCCACTACAATTCCATGTTTCTCGCTCCAGCCTCCGGTACGCACTACCTTGAGCTGGAAATATTTTGTCTCATCCTGCAAAACGGCGCGATAATTTACATAATGCTGCTTCTTTTCCGCCAGTTCCTTTCTCAGGCGTTCCAAAGCAATAGCTTCCCTAAACATTTGCCGGTCGTCGATATGTACAAATTGCTCTATGTAGTTCTCCATGCTCGTCTGGAATGAAATTCTGCCCTTTTCGTCGGAGGCGAACGCACGCCCCTCCTCCTCATTATTGCGCAGAGCAATGCCTAAATCCAAATCGAGATCAAAACAGCAGACAATATTGTAATCTATGCTTAAAGCATGGATCAACTCTTCCTGCCGTTTTTCATTCCTCTTCTCCTGAAGCTTCTGCGCCGTGCAGTCCAAAAGGAATCTCTGATAGAACAGCTTCCCATTCTCCTCTATAATTTTGATAGTGCCCATAACATGCAGAATTTCACCATTTTTATGCTGTACACGGTATTCGGTGCTGACAGTGTCCCCTTCTTTTTCCAGCTCCATAATGCACCTTCTGAGCTTCTGCCTGTCTTCCTCCATAACCGTCTCCGCTACCAAATCAAAGCCGTCCGCCATCAATTCTTCCTGGCTCTCATAGCCGAGAATTTGCAACGCCGCCCGGTTGACATTGATAACTACTTTGCCATCCAATGTGTGAAGCATAACGCCGCAGTCTATAGACGTAAAAATCTTCTCCAACGTCTGATTCTTATGTATAATTTCCTGTTCATATATGCGTTCCTGCGTCACGTCAATCGCCACGCCGACAGTACCCATCACGCTGCCGTCCAAATCGTACAACGGAGATTTATACGTTGTCAATGTACGCTCCCCTGCCCCCGTCTGGATAATTTCTTCCGATACGCAGGTTTTCCGGCTTTCCATAACTTCCCGCTCCGACTCAATGCATGCCGGATCGTCCTGTTCCACATCCCAGATATAAGCGTGACCCCGTCCTTCCACTTGCTGCTTAGTCTTACCTACTGTTTTGCAGAAACTGTCATTGACCTTCTCATGAATGCCATTTTTGTCTTTATACCAGATTAAGTTGGGAACATTGTTGATCGTAGCCTCCCAGAAATGTCTTGCCTGCCAATATTCCTTGCCCATTTTATAATCCTGCTGCCATCTCAGAAAACGAAAACGGATTTCTTCTTCCGGCATGGGACAAATCCAAATATCCTTAATCTCTGCATAATCGTCTGTGAGAACGCTGACTTGCTCTTTCTCTGCCAACAAGATAAGTTCCGCCGATTGGGATTTTGCCTGAATAAGCTCCTTCACAGCGGCTTTCGCGTCCGGAGCGCGCAGATCGGCAATAATCACGTCCGCCCTGGCTGCCAATGCTTCCTTCGGTTCGCTGCTTTCCATATATTCATGAGCAAAATGTTCAAGAGGGGGCATCTCCTTTATTACTTCAAAGATTCTGCTCTGTTGGCCAAACAGATAAAAATGTACGTGACAGTGGTACATGATATTTCCTCCTTATGATCAGATAATGACATGAATCATATTGTATGAATCTACCTATTCAAAAAGATTATACTTCACAAGTTCAATAAAAACAAGTACATAATGCCTATGCCAGCCCGCAAATTTCATCTACGGATTTTAAAATACTTTTTATTTCTACATCGTCGCCCGGCCGCTCCCTGACAATCTTTAAAATGTCTGATTTCGCTTTCTGGATATTCGCTATCTGTCCTTCCATCGTGGAGCGCAGTTTCTGGCGTCGTACCAACAGCTCATGCTTGACTTCTACCATCTCTTTCTTATCCAAAATTGCCTGCGCCTGGTGAATCCAGATTTTCGTGTCGTAAAGGCGGTATCTGTGCAGCAACATCATCAGCTTGTCGTTAAAATATTCAAGCTCATCGTTCGTTTTCTCATATTTTTCCCGTTCGCGCACTTCTTCAAGATACTGTTCCCAGATATAATTGAGCTCATAGGAATTCTTGGCATGATATTTCTCACACGCATAATCTACCGCATTCGTAACGTTCACATATTTAAACGAAATCTTGTTTAAAAGCGTAATCGCCCGATTGATATTAGCCTGCGACCGTTTGATGTCCAAACTATCATTTTGCAGACGCCAGACCATTCCCGTGCCCACAGCCGCCGCTGCCAGCGTCGCTACAAGGAAAGGCAGCGTAATATCAAAATGAAGCGCCAGCCCCAACGCAACAATTAAAATTGCTGCCGCTGCAAATACGCCCGCCAGAACATATAACAACTTACGCAGCACGCGGCTCTCCTGCTCCAGAGCGTCTTTATAATAACGCCATTCCTCTTTTTCTCCCTCCAGATACTGCATATCCCGCTTCACTGTCGTCTGGTAGGCCTCGTTCTCCTTGAGGCGCCTGATAATGCTCGGCATCTGCTCTTCCAACTGTTCCATCTGGGCAAACTGCGCGTCAGAAATGTTCCGTGATTTATTCAGGTAATCGTCCCGCGTTCTGTTCAATTCCACGACATGCTGCGCCACTTCCTGAATCTCGGCAAATTCCTTTTCTGGTAAATCCTCAATTTTCTGGATATCCGTCAGATAATCTGTAGCAATTTTATAATCCCGCTTCGTCTCCTCCAGGGCTTTCGCCGCCGTAAGAATCTGCTCGCAATATTCCATCGCCGTATTTTTCTGCTGCGCCGCAGCTGGCGCGGGCTTCGTCGCAGCCCCCTGTACGTGGGGTTCCGGCGCGTTTGAGCTCCATAATTCATCTACATACTTAGGTCTTTTCTTTTTTCTGAATAATCCCATTCTACTCACTTTTCCTATACTCTAATCTCAATTTTAGCAGCAAATTTTCTAACATATCCTCATAACCTGCACGGTCCCCGGAAACCTTCTTCTCACGCAGTTCTTCCAGCGCCTTGTCTATGCTGCCCGGATTCTGTACGACTGCGCTGTTGTGTGCAGACAGTTGGTTCTGCCTCCGTACGGCTGCGCCGCCCAATCCCAGCTCTTTGGACGCCCCGTCCATACATGCCAAAGCAAAGAGGTAGGCCTCGCTGCTCACGGTCTGCTGCCCAATCTCATAGGCACGCTTATAACATTCCCCGGCAGCCGCAAACAGAAATTGCCTGGCATACAAAGTACCCAGGTTATGCCAGACCCGCCCCTTGAAAAACAAATCGCTTTCCTCTTCCAATGCTTTTTGGTATTCTATCCAGGCTTTGCGGTATTTCCCTGACCTCAGCAGGCGATCGCCCCTAAGCTTTGCCCGCTGTGCAGGGCCCGTGCTCTCCATACTCTGAACAATCGAAACTGCCTTGGTTATCTCCTTATGGCTGTATAATCCCCCGGCAGCCAAGATTTGTCCCATACACCAACCGCCGCTTTGTCCAGCCTCAATTCCTTCGCGGATGGCAGCCGCCAGCTCTTCCATGCCAAGTTCATCTGAAAGCCATTGACATAACGCCTCATTGTAAAAGCTTTCCTCCACAGACTCTGCATTCTGGTATAGATAATAACACACTTCCTCGAAGGAGTACAGGTTTACGCCGGCATTTACGGCCAGAGGTTTTTCTGCCAGCTGCCCCTCGCAAATCCACATTCTGCTCATTGTTTTCTCCATTCTGTTCATTTAGCCTCAATTCTTATCCCCTTGAGTTTTTGCATAGTCATGTCAAATCTCAAACTCCCATTCCAAACCACTCGCCGGCCGCATCTGTCCCCAGCCCAAATCATGCACTTTCAAAACAACCCTTCCGCCTTGTGCACAAGTAACATTGAGAGACAGCCTGTTCCTCTCATTCTCAATAGGCGCCAGTCCCGGCAGTTCCAGGCTCTCAATCCTTGCCTCCCGGCTTCCCGGTTCCTGCACCCAGAGTTCCAAAACCGGATTCCCCTCCAATAATATACGCAAATCCTTTTTAATCTGATGGCGGTTGCTTCCCGCCTCGATAAGCGGACAGAACCATTCGCTGTCCCCTTTGACGGACTTTAACATAATATTATCTTTTACTTTGTAATCGCAGAAATATACAGTCTTAGCCTCCTCACTGCGGCAAAGGAGTATTCCGGCATAACAGGCGCCTTTCGTATAGAGGTTCTTGCCCTGGAACGCCCTGCGGTTGCGGCAGATAAGCCGCAGGGATTCCTCCATCCAACCGCCTTCAAAGCCGGAACCAATGAGGTATACCGCAGTGACAAGCCTGCCCGCCAAAGCTCTCTTCACCATTGCGGCAAATTCCATATCACGCTGCCGTGCATCCTCCGGCAGCTTACCCATAAACACTTCGCCTACCTGCGCAATCATTGGGCTGACCTTGCTATTACAGGAAAACAAGCGGCAATATACGCCGCTGCCTTCCTCCTCAAACAGCAGTACTTGCTGTTTCCACAAAGACGGCTCCTGCGAAACCACATAAGCATAGAAACTTTCGCGATGATCCTGAATCTGCACCTGTTCCTCGGTAAAACCTAGTTTTTCCGCAAACTGCTGCAAAAACGCCACAGATTCTTCCGTAACCTCTTCCAGAGAAAATACGCATTTCGTCACTGCCTCAATCCCCCGCGGCGGAAGCGCCAGACGCAGCAGTTTACGAAAAAATACGCCCAGCAAATCCCGCGCCGCATAATCACGGTCCAGCGTAACAATCTCTTCCCCAAATGCACGCTTCAAAAGGTCGGCGGCATAAAACCCTTCCCCGGATTCTGCCAGACGCCTTCCCTCTTCCCCGAAACACCACTGGCCGCCCTGCTTACGCTTGCAGATTGCCGTGGGAATCAGATACATTTCTGACCCCGCTAAGGTGCTCTTGGTCTCCGGCTCCGACAGCCCGGCATGGTAACAGCTTATCTGCGTCCATTGCCTGCCTGCCTCTATTCCAATATACCATTCCTCTTTTGTCGGTTTCATTGTCAATCTCCATCATCCTCACAGCAGCGTAAACTCACGTTTCACCATTTCTTCTTTCTGTCCATAAGTCTCCAAACGCTTCCATAACGTAGCTTCATCTTTCATCTGCCATGACGCCATCATATCGTCAATCAGAACGAGACGTCCTTCCTCGCCGCCGTCGACAAGGCTCGGACGCACAATCTGGCCGCTCTCCGTCACTTTATACGCCCCGTCGTTTTCCTCTTTGATATAGTATGGGATGTTCTCCTCATAGAATACGATGAACTCTTTGGCAAAAACCCCTTCGTACATCTGCTCCATCTCACACTCCACATACTTCGTATACCCCACAGGAAGATAATTGATATATACCTTCGCCTGCGGCGACGTGCGGTATTCCACTACCACACGGTCATGAAGCATATATTTCTCCCGCAGCTTCCCGGGCAGTGATTCAAAAAATGCAAAACAGCGTCCTTCCCTCACGAGTTGACATAAAATGGTCTCTGCAAGCTCCCACTCCTTCGGCAAAGCTCCCTGTTCCAAGGTGCACCACTTCAACAATGCCAGGGCGCATATACGGTTCAATTTCTGTCCCCCGTCGGACAGCCCGGCAATTTTGTGGAATACAAATTCCGCCACAACCGCATCCCTCACAACATAGAGATGCGCCATCTGGCTTAGATATGCCAGGATTACTTCATCTTTGCCAAGACTGTGTGCATAGCTCTCAAACACCTCTTCTAATCGTGCCGAAAAATCCCCGGTATACAGGAACCGCCGCAGGCAGCGTTCCTCCAACTCATAGGAGTCCACCTCAAACCCGCGCGCCGACTCCCAGAGCTTCAACATTTCACTGAGGCTGCCTGCAAAATATTTGCACAGATATACCAAAATCCGCTCATTATACTTCCCGCGCAGAAATGCCTCCCTGCACAGCACAAGCAGAAAATCATCCGCTTCCTCCTGCTCTTCCTGTTCTAATTCATCCATACGATAACCAATGACATACACCAACTTAGAAGGCGAAATATACTCAATGCCATAACTCAGCAACAGTTCATACACGCGCTTATAATGGCGTCTTGCCACGAGAAGACGCATGATTTTTTCCCTGTCGCGGCTGCCAATCCCCTCCAGGGACAGCGACAGCAAAAACTCATCCAAAGTTTCCCCGGTATAATTATCATAGAAATATGCTATCATCTGAGGACGAAGCTCCCTGCGGTATGACTCGCTGATTTCCGGGGAATCCGCCATTATCCGTAAATTTGCAATGTCTTCTTCCTCAAAGGTCTGCCATATTTTCTTCTTGTCAAAATATTTTAAAAGATAGGGCAGTTTATCTTCTGCGCACATCATACCCTTTTTGAGAAATTCCTCTCCGTCCATAAGAGGCGTCGCTGCGAGCTCCTCATCAGGAACGAAACGCCTGCCCCGCGCATCTTCCAACAACAGCTTATAAGAACTGCCATAAATGCTCACGTAGGCTCTGCCGTGAACAATCGGCGTTACCTGCTCCTTTTCCAAGGTATGTTGGCAAACCACCAGGTTGCGGGCATTGGGGTTCTCACAACGCACCTCGCAGGCAAACAACGCTTTTGCGATATCTTTCGCCCGCTCTGAAGTCAGAAGCTGCGGCGTCAATGCCTCCCGGTAAACAGCGGCAAGGGAACGGTCAATCTTACCGCCTTGCAGCTGTTTTAAAGCAAAATCGCGGATATTCTTACTGTAATGAGGCCAGACATTTTTCCACTGCGGCTTATTCTCAATCATTGCCTCGTAAAGCAAAGCCTCCGCTTCTCCGCCAAAGTTGCTGTAAGACTGGAAATAGTGGACAATCTGCTTGGGCAGTTTCGCCATCTGCGCTTTGTCTGCCGAACGCACCCAAGCCTCGTGCATACCGGCAATTCTCAGCTCCTGAGCCACTCCGCGCTGATACCATTTCCAGTATTTTTTGCCATAACGCTGGCCTTTAATACAATAGCTGCAAATCGCCTGCAAAGATTCCCTGCCCGGGGACGCGTCATAACATGCGGCCAGGATTTCATACCAAACAGTCTCATAAACAGGAATCTCCGGCAGCAATTTCACAACCCGCTCTGCTATTCCCCTTGTCATTACCTGGTGCTTGACCGTAAAATGCAACGCCTTTTTGGTGAAATCCGATATGCCGCTTAAGAGATAGGGCTCCTTTTCCAAAATCCTCCATGCCTCTAAATAGAGCAGCACGCTCTCATTTCCCCGTCTGATATGCCTGGCAATTGTCTCTAACTTTTTACCCTTGCTGTAATTCAAATCCTCGTCCAAAAACAGCAATATCCACAACAACACCGATTCCTCCGGACATTTGTTGTAAATCTTGCGTATTTTGCCGGTGCATTTGTTCACATAAGCGGGTTCCGGCTCCTTCAACGTACTGAGATATAAATAATAAGCATACAATGGCGATTCTTTATCTACCTTATTGCGCGGAAAAGCATTCAGCACCCATTCCGCCTCCTGTCGCTGTCGGTTTACAAAATACACCTGAGCCTTGGCTAAGAAATACCAAAGATTCCCCGGCATCAATGTCTGCATTTCTTCCAAGCCGCGAATTGCCTGCTTGGCCCACACGCCCGTCACGGTCTTATGCATACCAAATTTGAGATACTCAGCGGCAAGCTCGGCCTGCTTTTTCTGAATCTCCCAAATCGGATGTTCGCTGAGTACTTCCTCCCTGTTGACGCAGATCTTAATTTCCTCTTTCTGGAATGGAGTCTGCAATGTCAGCCTGCCGTAATTTTTGCCCGCATGAAGGTTATCTGCCTCAATCAAATACTCTACAGTCCCCCGGCTGCCCACAAAATCTTCATTGGTAATCCTTGATTTCAACGGTTTTATCAATTCCCCGTCCGCCGACACTTCAATGGCAAGATGGCCCCACTCCTCTTTGCGCAGCACAATAGATTCTTTGCGGTTCTCCGTCACGCCGCAAAAATCCCTCCTGGCCTCTTCCACCTGAAAAATAACGCGTTTTTTCTTACGCAAGGCAATCAAAAATTCCTCCACCTGCACTCTGGTGCACGGCTTACGGCACAGCCCGCGATATATCAACCGCTGTTCCTCCTCCCCGGGCGCAAAAACAGCCTCAAACTCCGGCTGCGAAAACACCTTTACCGCCTCGTCATAAGATTCGCGCGCCAGATTGGCAAACTCGACAATGCCCTTGATCTTTCCCTGGGAACTCTGGGGATAATCTCTACAGATAGACACGGAAAAAGGAAGCGCATACTCTCCCTGGTCGCTGATAATATGAAAATCCCCTTCCTGGGTATCGCCGTCGGACAGCCCTTCACTGCAAAATTCAAATGATTGCGTAACCCTCGTCCCTGCGAATTCCCCTTGCGGGCACTTCATCCGCGGGCTGGTCGAACAGACCGTCCCTGCCACCGGCACGCCCGCGCTGCTTACAATTGTAAATTCTCCGGCGTAAACCGTGTTCTCCAACATTTCAATTTCTAATTTCTCTGGAATTAACTGTAATACGGAGGACTGACGGGTGCAGATTCCTGCTGCCAGCTCTTCTATTTTTCTCTGCAAATCGTCACCTGCTTGCTTTTTTATCGTGATTCGTTATAATAGAAATAGTTTTTTTTATTATAAACGATTTGCACTGCTGTGTAAAGAAGGAGGATTTGTGAATGATTCAGCATAAAGACCATTTTCACGGAAGTGATTTAGAAAAGATTGAAGAGATCTACGGCATAAAAAAAGAGGAAATTATAAGTTTCAGCGCCAATGTGAACCCGCTGGGTATCTCTCCTCTGCTGCGCGAGACATTGGCAAGCCATATCGACGCCATCGCCGCATACCCGGACAGGGAATACACTTCTCTTCGCAAATGCATCGCCAAATATGCGGGCACAGATCATGAAAATATTATTATGGGCAATGGCTCTACCGAATTAATTTCTCTGTTTATCCAGATTCAGCGCCCGCAAAAAGCTTTAATCATCGGACCCACCTACTCCGAATACGAGAGAGAAGTCTCCCTGGGAGGCGGCGCCTGCCTGTATTATCCGCTCAGAGAGGAGCAGGACTTTGCCCTCGACGCCGCCGACTTTACCTCGCATCTCAATGAGAGCATTGACCTGGTAGTCATCTGTAACCCCAACAACCCCACCTCCGGGGCCATCACCCGGCGCACGATGCGCAAAATCCTCGACGTGTGCAAGCAGAACGATATCTTTGTCATGGTGGACGAGACTTATGTGGAGTTCGCAGACAACTATGAAGAAATTACCTCTGTCCCGCTGACCGCATATTACAACAATATTGTAATCCTGCGCGGGACTTCCAAATTCTTCGCCTGCCCCGGCCTGCGCCTGGGCTACGCCATAACCGGGAACCGCGATTTAACCAAAGAAATCAACAAAAGAAAAAATCCCTGGACCATCAACTCCCTGGCTGCTATTTCAGGAGAGATCATGTTCCGGGATTCTGATTACATTACGCGCACCCGGGCCCTGATTTCGCGGGAGCGCAGCCGAATCTCTGAAATAATTATGGCCGACGGCAGATTCAAGGCATATCCGCCCAATGGGAACTTCATGCTGGTGCGCCTTCTTGATAATACCCTGTCATCAGGGATGCTGTTCGACCAAATGATCCGGCAGAAAATGATGATTCGGGATTGCTCTACGTTTCCCTTCCTTGACAACAAATACATCCGTTTCTGCTTCATGATGCCGGAAATGAATGACAAACTCCTCTCCTGCCTGCTCAAAACAGATAGTCGAGAAGCAGGTTTGCCGCTACAAGGACAATAAAACAAAGGATAATAAATCCACATCCCCTCAAAAATTGCTTCATAAATTTAATATACCTGCGATACGCTCGTGTAGGTAAGCTCCTCTCCGCCAACATCAAAGATGGCATATGTGCGGTAAGTACCTCTCTGGGTCAGGGTAAAGTCTTCACCCAAAGTTTTGTCTCCTGTATTACTGGAACCGACCCAGGAAACTTTCGTCTGCCAGGCGCTTCCCTCTTTGCGCTGCAGGCGCATCGTCACCGTGACTTTGCAGATTCTCTTGGCAATCGCGCTGGCATAGACATGCGCATTGTTGCCGCTGATGACAAGGTCGGCCGTAATTCTTGCTGCATTAACGTACTGGGGGTCAATGCCCCCCTCGCCGCCCGTTTGCGCGCTGACGCCCGCCTCCGCCTGCGGCGCTTCCATCTCTGCCGCATAGCTGCTGCCAACAGGCAAGGCCGCGAGCACGGCGGCCAGCGCCAGTGACGTCAATAACCGTTGTTTCAATTTCATCTTTCGTTCTCCTTTCCGGCTGTCGCCGCGAATAGCTAAAATACCCTCTATAAGTAGAGACAATCCAAAACGGCAAATCATGACACATTTTGCGGAAATTTTTTCAAAATCTTAACGCAACGACAAAAATGCAGCCTCTGCAACGTGATTTTGCAAAGACTGCATACTTTTGGGGTTTGAAAAGCCCACACTCCCTCAGAATTGCTTGGTGGACGCCTGTGTTACACCCTCATCCAGGAATGCCTACTCAACGGCACGCAGACCAGAGGCAAGCTCCAGGAACTCCGCTTTAGACAAGTCTCCGATAACTACCAGCATATATTTTTCATCCGAGAGTATCAGATTGCCCGTATCTGCATCATGAACATAATATCCCTCTAAACCGCCCACCTGAACTTCTTCCATATCCCTCCTGTTTGCTGTGACATTACCTAAATTGCCATTATCCTTCGCGCCTTGATTGAAAATAAGCAAATTCCCATCTTTATCAGCATATGTCATATAATATATCCCTACGCTCTCATCATACTCCTCCCTCACTACTTCATACCCCGCTGGCACTTCTGTCATCTCATACTTACAGAACGTCTTTTGGGAGACGCCCTCACCCTTCTCCCTGTTCTGTATCTCCACATAATCCCCATGCTGTTCCATCCAACTGTCATGCAGCCAGACAATAATCGGATTCGTGCCGCTTGCCGTTGTGCCGAACAGTAACACCACCAACGCCGCCGCGATGAGGATTGCCCTGCGGCTTCTGACCGGACGCATAAGCTCCAACAGGGAAAACCCCCCGGCTGGTTTGCGTTCGTATTCCGCCGGCGCCTTTCCCGTGCGCAGCAGCTCGTCCATATTTCTGCGAAATTTCCTGGAAAAGCGGTGCCTGGGGAATTTCTCAGGGCGGTTCGCATACTCCTTCTCCACCATCTCCGTAAACGCCGCCTGAAGCAGCCTGTCAATATCATCCATATCGCCAAGCTCCTCATTATCAGCAGGTATATCCATGTTATTCATGTTGGCCATGTTATCCAGTCTGTCCATGTTATCCATTTTCTTCATATTTATCCATGCCCTCCATCTTCCCATATTTGACTTGCACAAAATTTGTCCTCTTATATATAGTAACAATTCAAACATCACATTCATGACACATTTTAACACAAAACTTGTGTAAAATCCGCGTTTCTCATATTTTTTAAACTTTTTTAAGAAAAAGTGTCATTTTTAGGCGCCTTAAATTGTTACATTAATGAGGGAGTATTTTTACATACTGCGGAAAGCCCTTGGGACACGTCTTGCGTTTGGTGTTCCAGGGGTTTTCTGTCTCCAAAATTTGACAACACATAAACTAACCAGAATATTAGCACGAATCTTATGGGAAGGCAATGGGAACTTTTTATAACATTTTCCATCATTGTCACAGCTCAGAGTTTGAGTGAGCGGCAACGGCCTCACAACTGCCATTTACAGATTTCAAAAGAATTCGGGTTGTAAATTTTCTGCACTTTAGTTATAATAAGAGAAAAACTTTTAGAGGAGGATCTATTATCATGGGCAAAAAACGTAACATTATTGTAGGACAGTCAGGAGGGCCCACTTCCGTAATCAACTCCAGCCTGGCAGGCGTGTACAAGACTGCCAAAGAAAGAGGCTTTGATAAAGTATATGGTATGCTGCACGGCGTTCAGGGGCTTTTGGACGAGCAGTATGTAGATTTATCTACCCAGATTCACTCAGATATTGACATTGAGCTTTTAAAGCGTACACCTTCCGCTTTCCTGGGCTCCTGCCGTTACAAGCTGCCGGAAATCCACGAGAACCCGGAAATTTATGAGAAGCTCTTCGAGATCATGGACAAGCTGGATATCGAGACCTTTATTTATATTGGCGGCAACGATTCTATGGACACCATCAAGAAATTATCTGATTATGCAATTGTCAAAGGCCATTCCCAGAAATTCCTCGGCGTGCCCAAGACGATCGACAACGATTTAGCGCTGACAGACCATACGCCCGGCTTCGGAAGCGCAGCAAAATACATCGCGGCTTCCACGAAAGAGATTATCCGCGACGCGCTCGGCCTCACCTACAACAAAGAAATGATTACCATTATTGAGGTTATGGGACGTAATGCGGGCTGGCTGACAGGCGCAACTGCTCTCGCCAAGACCGAAGAGTGCGAGGGACCGGACGCTATCTATCTGCCGGAATCTGTTTTTGACATCGACAAGTTCTTACAGACTGTCAAGAATTTATTAGAAAAAAAGAAATCTATTGTCATCGCCGTATCTGAGGGTATCAAACTGGCCGACGGAAGATATGTCTGCGAGTTATCCGGCGGCGGAGAATATGTTGACGCTTTCGGGCATAAACAGCTTCAGGGAACTGCCGCATATCTGGCCAGCTTCCTCGGCGCGGAGATCGGCTGCAAGACCCGCAGCGTTGAATTTTCCACCTTACAGAGAAGCGCATCCCACATGGCTTCCCGTGTAGATATCGACGAAGCCTTCATGGTAGGCGGCGCTGCCGTAAAAGCAGCAGACGAGGGAGATACCGGCAAGATGGTTGTTATCGACCGTATTTCCGATGATCCTTACCAGAGCGCAGCCGGCATCTATGACGTACACCGGATTGCCAACCATGAAAAAGTAGTTCCAAGCTCTTGGATGAACAAGGAGGGGAACTATGTGACCGATGAATTCATCAACTACATTGAGCCGTTAATCCAGGGAGATTACCAGCCGTTCATGGTAAATGGACTTCCTCAGCATTTAGTACTGCGCAAAGGCTAAAAACACGGGCTTACACAAATTATGCGGGGCAGGAAATTCTTTCTTTTCCTGCCCCGCGTTGTATGTAAAAACCTTCTTGTACTATTTACAGCATCAATTTATTCCGGTAGTGCCAAAACCGCCTCTGTCCTTCCCTTCCAGGGACGCAGTTTCTTCAAAAATAATGTGCGGCTGGTTCTCCATAATCCGAAACTGGCAAATTCTGTCATTCTTGTGGATTACCGTATCCCTGGTGGCATACACCGGCATCTTCCACATATCCCCGTCGCCGCAATAGCTTCCATCTATCACACCGCAGCTATTCACCTGCAACACTCCATAATTCTTAAATGTGGAACTTCTCGGCACTACATGCGCCTCATAACCTGCCGGAAGCTGCATTGCCACACCAAGCGGAATCAGCTTAAACTCTCCCGCTTTCAGCTCCACAGTCTCGCTTGCCCGCAAATCAATCCAGTCTGATTTGCCGTCAATATAGGCAAGTTTGTCTATCTCCTGCGTGAAATATTTTATCTTGATTGTCTCCATTTCCGTCTCCTAAAGCTGACCCTATAACAGCAACACTCACTGCCTAAGCAGATTCATCACTGCCGGCGTTCACATTGTCACTGTCCAAGCAGATTCATCACTGCCGGCGTATAATGCAGTTGCTGGTAAGCATAATAAGAGCCGTCTTTCTGCTCCTCTCCCTGCTTCTGTTCCTCTTTGATTTCCTCCTGCTGCGCTTCCTGGAGTTTCATATACATATCAATAAATTTGAGGTATTCCTCATAGGAGAAAAGCTGCTCTAAAATACTCTGATAGTAGCTGTCTTCCACCTCCTGCACGGACGCCGCAGATATACTGCCGTCTGCATTGATATTGTAAGACGCATTGGGAACTTCAACGCCATTATTCATAAATCCTGTCACTTTCACAACGTAGTTCTGCGTCTCCTTAAAAGGCGGAATACCACCATACTTTGCCACGTTATTGCTTCCCGCATTATACGCAGCCAAGGCCAGGCTCACATTCCCATCATATTTAGCAAGCATCTCACTGATATATTTCGTTCCACCCATAATATTCTGATAAGGGTCATAGGAATCCGTCACACCAAGTTCACGCGCCGTTGCCGGCATGAGCTGCATAATTCCCTGCGCCCCCGCACCTGAGGTGGCGTTCGGATTGAAATCAGACTCCGCCTTAGCGATTGCCTTAATTAAGTTCTTAGGCACATTGTACTTTTCAGCCGCCTCCGTGAAAATCTCTTCCAAAGATGCCGAGGTCTTCAGATACGAGGCAAAATCCTCTCCCTGGTCTACCGCAGCAGCCGTAGTCTGAGCTCCGGTACTGTCCGTACCCTGTACTGCCTTTACTCTCATAGATTAACATCCTTTCTATAATTTTATTCCTGCCAGCAAATCTGCAAGGCTTGTAGACGCCCTCTCATTGGAAATATATTCTTCCGCCCTCTCAGGCTTATCTACGTCCACCATCTCTTCTTCTAACGCTTTCATGCTCAGGCTTACCTTATTGTCATTGGTATTCTGCACTTTTACCTTAACTTTCTGCCCTACGCTTAACACCTCAGATGGTTTGCCAATTCGCCTGTGGGAAATCTGAGAAATATGCACCAACCCGCTGATTCCGTCTCCCAAATCCACAAACGCCCCATACGGCATCAGAGATTCCACCGTACCTTCCAGTACTGTGCCTGGAACCATGGCTCTAATCCGACGGTCATGCTCCTCCTGCTGCTTCTCCTTTAAGATAACCTTAGCCGAAAGCACAAGTTTCTTCTTAGATTCATCTACGGTAATTGCTCTTACCTGCACTTCACGTCCCAACCAGTCTTCCGTAGCTTCCACATAAGACAAATCCAACTGAGACGCGGGAATAAACCCACGGATTCCTTCTACATAAGCAACTACGCCGCTGGGCACGATACCTGCAATCTTTACAGAAAGTTCTGTCTGCTCTTCAAGATAAGCATTAAGTTTCTCCCAGGCAAGTACATCGTTCGCCTCTTTCTTTGACAATTTAATATTGCCTTGTCCATCGTCAAGGCTAACTACTGTGCCCTTAATAACATCTCCCGGATGGATCTCTTCCACCGCCTGGAAATTAGGGTCATTGCTGAGGTCTTCCACTTTAATGACTCCCTGCGTATAATATTTCAAATCCAGTGTTACTTCTTCCTCTGTAACGCCGAGCACGACCCCTGAAATAATATCGCCTTCCTTAATCTCACGGAAAGACGCCTCCAATTCTTCCTTGTAATCTTCCATAGATTCTGCCATAATCAACGCTCCTTTTCATATATCTGCATAATTATTTTTATTTTAACAGAAAATCGTGGAAATTACCAGTTCTTTTTTATATGAAGCTATAATTTTGTAACAATCCGGTAAGTAGAAATACACTCTCATACTATTTTATTTTTTCTGTTCTGCCTTACGTTGGAATTTTTCTTCTTCCACAATAAACCGCTCATGATATGCCTTGCCAATTTCACCTTTTTCATCTTTTGCCGTGACCGAAAATGCAAGTTTCCTGCCATCCACCTTTTCCAAAACAGACTCACAATAGACTTTCATTCCAATCGGGGTAGGTGCAAGATGGTCTAATTGCAAACGAATTCCTACCGTTCCCATTCCCTCGTCCAAATCTCCTGCTATGCTTTTCCAAGCAGTTTCCTCCATCAAAGCTGCCATCCGCGGCGTAGCAAGTACATCGAGAGTTCCGCTTTTATATACTTTGGCTGTGTCCTCCGTAGTAACTACCATTTCCTGACTTCCTTTTATTCCTGTCTGCAACATCTCAATTCTCCTTTCACAATTCTGTCCAATTCCATAATCCTCTCGTCCTTTACTATGATTCGGGGATTTTCCAACCTTGTATCTTTCCTATATTGTAACAGACTAACGAACTTTTGAGAACCATTTTCACCTGCCATATGAAAAAAATAAAGGAAAAAGTTCCGGCAGGCATTTTACAATGCCTGCCGGAACTAGAGCCGCTAAATCTTTACTATTTACTTACCTTTACTGTAAGCGTTGCCTTTGCCTTACTGTTATTGGCCGCCGAAATTGTAATCTTGGCGGTTCCTTTCTTCTTGGCCTTAACCAATCCTGTCTTAGAAACAGACGCGATTTTAGACTTATTGCTCTTATACTTGAACTTAGAGCATACTGTTCCTTTGGGAATGTTTACCTTAATCTGGTATGTCTTCTTCACTTTGAGCTTCACGCTCTTCTTTTTCAGGCTGATTTTACTCGGAACACCCTTAACCGTCACCTTGCAGATCGCCTTCGCCCCTCCCGGCGCTGTTGCCGTGATATTCGCAGTTCCTGCCTTTTTGGCGGTCACTACGCCTGTTTTGGGATTTACCGCTGCAACTTTGCTATTACTGCTGGTGAAAGTAATCTTAGAAGTCTCGGTATCAATGTCTGCATCTGCATGGATTGTCGCAGTCTTCTTCAAGCCCTCTGTCGCCTTGGTGCAGATTGTCACTTCATCTTCCTCAAGGTATACGCTTTCTGCCTTCATCTCTGCCGGCAATGATTTTAACTTATTGGCCAGCAAAGTATCTGCCCGCTCAATCAATTTCCCTATGCTGGAAAACGCTTCCGACCAAGTTCCTGTACTCTTCTGTTCCTGCCCTGGATTCTGTACATTCTCAATTGTCTGTTTTGCAGCCTTAATCTGCTCGCCAATGCTGTTCATCTGAGCCTTCACGCCCGCGCTGTAACTTGAGCCCTGGGCCGCCTTTTTCAGTTCCTCAATCTTGTCGTCATAAACTCTCGTATCGAGAGATACATAATTGATTGGATGATAGTTGTTGATGCTGGAATCTGCGTTGTAAGTGTCAATCAACGTATTGTACTCTTCCACCGTAATCGGTATCATACCGCCGTGAGTGCCGACATCGCCGCCGGTGCGCCCATACGTTCCCTTCGCCGCTTTCTGAATGCTGTCAGGCTTAGACAGATCTGTCGTCAGATACGGCTCATAACGTACAGACATATCGCCGTAATTATCAATCATTACGCACCACTCGTCGCGGTCAAAAAATTTAAATAAGGTTGCTCCTTCATATGCGCCGCTGTATTTCTCCATATCTTTCTGGGGAATCTTTTCAAAATGATTACCCACAGATTCATTTTTGAACCAGTTATATACAATTTCCGCCGTCTTAATATGGGTTGGGTCTGACAATGCGTTGACGGATGCCAAATCAGCAAATGTATTGCCGTCCTTATCCGTATACGGTGTAATTCTCTTAGCATCTGTGGCATTATATGCTGCCTGGTTCGCATCTCCCTCATACTTAGGGTCAAGCACCGTCGACGCCTTCATGAGTTCAATATGATTGTTCGTCTCATCCTTCACAAGACGGAACAAAGTGCCATAGGGATTGACTGTGCCATCTTCTTTTGTCTCTGCTACCCACAACTGAGACGTATCAATATTTCCGTATCCATCGTCTGCCGAACCTACGCCGTTCGGAAGATAATTCTCAAAAAATGGCTCCTGCTCATAAAGCTTGGTAGGACCAAACGTTACAAAATCTTTGGTCTCGTTACAATACAGACGGTCTCTTGCCCTGCCATCCACAGTTGTACGCGCTGACCAGTATAAGAGATAATTGTCTTTTTCCGGATTATAGATTGCTTCCGGCGCCCAAGCCATACAGGCTCCTACCTGCGCTCCTACATCCACATAACGTCTCGTCCAATGTACCCAATCTTCCGTCTCATAGATGAAGAGCTTGGTGCTTCCATAACCATTCGTTGTCATAGTTCCCCAGTTACCTACGATATTATTCGCCCTGTTTCCGCCATACTTTTCCGCCATCGTGTTTAAGTCGGTGGCAAGCAGCCATACCTTATTAGAATCACTGCCATCAGCCTTGCAGCCGCGGATCAGATAGGGGTCGCGGACACCCTGGTCCTCCCCCTCAAATGGGAACAGTACAGAAGCGTCGCCGGTCCTGGTCTTCGCAATATTAGTTCCTTCTTTGACCTTATAATTGTGGCTGGTCGCTGAATATTTTTCAATGGAATCCGCATAATCCGTTCCCGCCTCAAAAATTGGGTTAAAACCGTTGAGCGCGGTCCAATTCATCCCGTCCTCGCTGAGGAAGAAATGAATCTGCTGCACGTCACGGAAATCCTTACCGGTCGTAGACACATTTCTGTCCGCAAAACATACATAAATATATCCTGCATAATCATCTTCTGATAAGCCTGCGCGGATTGTTAAGGGGAATTCCTTCTCTACCTTATCGCTCCCTGCCGTTACGGTCGCTTTCAATGTAAATTTATAGTCTTCCTCATTTGATTTGGGACGTTTTTTGATTTTTAATGTTGAACCCTCAACAGCTACATACTCTGCATCTTTCTCTGCAACACTATATGCAATAGTGGCGCCCTCTAACCCATCTACCGCAGCCGGCAGGTTAAGGTCTCCTGTCAGAAGCTGATTAACCTCAGATTCCCGGATTGTCAAATTCTGCTGTACTGCAGCGGATGCATCCGCCGCCTTTACCTCCAGGCTGGCTGTCGGTAAGGAACCGACCGCCATACCTGCGGTAAGGCATGCAGCCAGCAATATATTCACGATTCTGCGCTTCATATTAACTTACCTCCTGTTATTATCCTCTATTTCTTCTTAATCGTAATCGTCTTTTTCATGGTAACTTTTCCTACTTTGGCCGTTACCGTAACTTTACCGGTCTTTTTCTTAGCAGTCAGCTTGCCTTTCTTACTTATGCTCGCCAGCTTCTTACCTTTCTTATCGAGGGACCATGTTACTTTACCGCTAATGCCCGTAACCTTTAAAGTAATAGACTTTTTAATCTTCACCTTGGAATCTCCGGTAATTTCGCCAACCTTGAATTTCAATTTCTTGGTGATTGTCTTTCCTCCGGCCTTCACCTTCACAATGACAGTTCCTGTCCCTGCTTTCTTGGCCGTCACTTTTCCCTTCGACACAGAGACTGCGCCCGTTGCACGGTAGGTAGCTGTAGCGCCTGCGGCTCTGACTGCTGCCGGATAAGTAATTGTGATATCCGTCTTCTCACCTTTGGCAAGCGTTGTCTTCTTCGCCTTTACGGAAACTCCTTTTATGTTGAGATCTACCTTAACGATTGTCTGGTATTCCATTTCAAAACCATCAGATGCCGCTTTCACTTTGGTCGTAATGATGGTATAGCCCAGTTTCACGCCTTTCACAATACCGGTATTCTTATCAACTGTTGCAACGCCTGGTTTGCTGGAAGTGTATTCTACCGTAACATACGGTTTCACGTCCGCCGGAATCACAGACGACAGCACATTACTCGTACCCTTAGGCGTCACTGTAAAGTCCTTAAACTTCGTTTTATCAATCTTAGCAAATGGATCAATATATGCTTCTGCAAACGTAAGCTTTGCGATTGCATTCTTAATATTTTTCGTCAAAGAATCCGCTTCTTCCTGATTGGCGACATTTGCCCCCTTATCAAGCAGCTGTGTAAGATTATTCTTAGACTCTTCCGTATAATACTTGAAATTTGCGGCATTCTTAGCCGTATTTGCCTCCGCCAGGGCTGCATCTAACGCCGTGCGGTCTAAAAGCATCACCTTAAGGTCAAATGATATTTCCGCCTGCAGGGCTCCTGATTTGGCTGTTCCAGTCATCGTTACATTCTGCTCAGTGTCTTTGCATTTAACGATACCGTCATCGCTGATGACATCTTTGTTGCTGGATTTCCAGGTAACGCTGACTTCGTTGATATGATCCGGCAGTGAAAGATTATATTTAATCTCATCCTTAGAATCATTTTTGCCAAGAATCTTATCTACCGTCAATTCTTTTCTAACCTCAGCTTCAAACTCACGCTGGTACGCAGGATCAGACAACTGAACGTCCTCGTTCGTCATCGCCTTGTCATAAATTTTAAATTCAGAGATCAGCCCTTTAAAGTATTCGTCCTGCCCCCAGCATGATTTGCCGATATAGCCTAAAATATTGTCCTTGCAGCCCGGCGTAACAATATCATCCATCATGTTGTAACCGGAATCCAGCTCATCCCCATTATCGCCTTTAATCATGACGCCGTTCCAGTAAAGCCTGATCTTACCTTGGTCAAACACCATGTTTACCGTATAAAACTTATTGCGTTCCGGGACAAGCGAGGTTGCGAATAACTTCTCCGTTGTACTGTCTTTGATACCAGCTCTAAGCTGCGTATTCTGAAAGTTCGGAGACAGGAACATATAATTCGTACCCGTCGACTGTGGGTTAGAGCCAAAACAGAACAGCCATGCCATAAATACGTCGGCCGTTTTTGCGAACTTCACCTGAATGGTAAACTTCTCTTTGCTGGTCAATTTGTCCATGATAGATAACGGAAGATCCACATACGTCTGATTTGCCGTAGAAGATTTGCTGCCGTCTAATTTCAGCGCGCCATTCTCGAAGCTGTATTTCTCACCGTGCAGCGTTGCGTCATTGCCATTGCCGGTGATATCTATCAGCTTACCGTTTACCGCCTGGGATAAATCGTAATCCACCACTACGCCTTCTTCCTTCACGTTGGGGTCTCTGACAATAACCGTCGTCTTAGCAGTCTTGGCAGTCGCTTCATCCCCGTCATATATAGCGGTAGTTGTAATCGTGGTCGTACCGGCTGCTTTCGCTGTAATCACACCGGTAGCTGCATCTACAGAGGCGATCGCAGCATTTGCCGAAGCATAACTGTATGTAATCTTAGCTGCATCTACGCCGCTCGGCGGTGTCGCCGTTACAGTCGCGGTCGCGCCTCCCAACAACATTTTGATCTGTTCGCTTACCGTCAGCTTCCCTTCCGCAAAGACGTCTTTTTCCGTCCTGGGATCAAACATTTTATATATCTGATTAGCGGTCAGCTTCTTATCATAAATCTGGACGTCGTCCAGCCAGCCGTTAAATGTTCCGTCGGCAGACCAATAGGTAGTTCCCAGGAGGATATTTCTATCGTCCCCTTTGAGGATGCTTGATACGTCATTCTTTGTCGCTTTTAAGACGCCGTCCTGATAAATCTCCATCGCAGCGCCTTCCTGCGCAATCGTAAGCATCGTCCACCGATCCTTCGCCATATTTATATTACTTACTACTTCCTGATAAGCACCCGAATACTTTCCCCATACTCTGGCTTTCCCTTCTGTACCGTTTCCGGCAAACCCAAGCCATTCCTGATTTGGGTCGCCTGCTCCCAGCAGGAAAATTGCATTATTATTGGCGATTGTATCGACATTCGATTTCATCCACACATTCACCGTATAATTCTCACCGATATTTCCCGGCAGGCTCAACGCATAACTTCCCAGCTTGACAGATTTATCTCCCGCTTCGCCTGACCTTCCCGTTTCATAAACCGGCGCGGCTGTCGATGCAGCGTTCCCCGCTTCAACTACGGTAAGCGCGTCGTCCGGGCTTACCGTACTGTTCAAACTCTCTGCATTAAAATCAAAGCTGTATTTCGGCGCTTCCGCCGTCACTTCCGCCTTTGCCGTCGTCACATTCCCGGTAAATACGGAGGTGACTGCCAGCGCGCCGACAAGCAGCCCGCTTATTATCTTCTTAAATCTCATGATAACTTCTCCCTTCCTTGTAAAAATACGTTGCGACTGTAATACCATTATCTCATTTTACCAGTGAAAATCAATATATTTTCTTCTTATATTAGTTGATTTTTTTAATATTTTGTCCTTAACTGTTGTTTTTTTGTGCATATTATCAATTTTTTCTCCCATAATAAATGTAAACATCTCCAAGGTTAGACACTCCTGGCGCCTTCTGATATTTTGTACTATAACAATTATTTCATTTCACAATAAGATTTACGCTTTTTTATAATTGCCTATTGACTTTTCATATTTCCCCTATATAATATATCTTGTTTATCATTATTAAACAAAAAAATCATTATTACTTTTATCTCATACAGTGAAGGAGGATTCCTATGGACATTGGCAAACGCATGAAAGAACTGCGCATTCAGTATGGCCTGACGCAGCAGGAACTTGCCGACCGCAGCGAACTTTCCAAGGGCTTTATTTCCCAATTGGAACGTAACCTCACTTCCCCCTCGGTGGGCACGTTGTTAGACATCATCCAATGTCTGGGCACAACCCCGGCGGAATTTTTTACCGACCAGGAACCGGAACAAATCGTATTCCGTCAGGAAGACTATTTCACGAAAGATATGGAGGAGCTTCACCATCAAATCAAATGGCTGATTCCCAACGCGCAGAAAAACGCCATGGAGCCAGTATTGATGACTTTGGCGCCCCACGGCATCTCTAAGACACAGCTTCCCCATGAAGCGGAAGAATTCGGCTATGTCTTAAAAGGCAGCGTGAAATTAGTCTACGGCTCGCGCTCCTTCACAGTCAGGCAAGGAGAGTCCTTTTATTTCATTGCCGGCAAAAAACACTACATCGAGAATTGCAGCGAAAGGGAGGCATCCATACTCTGGGTTTCCACTCCCCCCATTTTTTAGGAGGACACTGCCATGAGCAAACGACTGATTGACTTGCAGCACATCAGCAAATCCTATGACGGACAGATGGTGCTGGACGATTTGAATTTATATATAAGGGAGAATGAATTTCTGACACTGCTCGGCCCATCAGGCTGTGGGAAAACTACCACACTGCGGATTATTGGCGGTTTTGAGACGCCTGATGCGGGAAACGTCATCTTTGACGGCAAGGACATCACCAATCTTGCCCCCAACGAGCGGCAATTAAACACGGTATTTCAGAAGTACGCTTTATTTCCCCATATGTCCATCGCGGAAAATATCGCCTTCGGTTTAAAAATCCGCAAAAAAAGCAAAGCTTATATTGATGACAAAATTCGTTACGCACTCAAACTTGTAAATCTGGACGGCTTTGAAAAGCGCACCGTCGACTCTTTGAGCGGCGGCCAGCAGCAGCGGATTGCTATTGCGCGCGCCATCGTCAATGAGCCAAAAGTACTGCTTTTAGACGAGCCTCTAGGCGCGCTTGATCTGAAACTTCGTCAGGATATGCAATATGAATTAATTCGCCTGAAAAATGAGCTCGGTATTACCTTTATCTATGTAACCCACGACCAGGAAGAGGCGCTTACAATGTCCGACACGATTGTGGTTATGAATCAGGGTTATATCCAGCAGATAGGCACGCCGGAGGACATCTACAATGAGCCTACCAACGCTTTCGTGGCCGATTTCATCGGCGAGAGCAACATCATAGGCGGCACCATGCTCCACGACCGCCTGGTGCGAATACTGAACGTTGATTTCCCCTGTGTGGACGAAGGATTCGGCAATCATACCCCGGTGGACGTGGTCATCCGCCCGGAGGACGTGGAATTGGTTACTCCCGAGAAAGGTATGCTGCAAGGCGAGGTGACCTCCTTGATTTTCAAGGGCGTACACTGGGAAATGGAAGTGCTGGCAAACGGCTATGAATGGCTGGTACACGCCACGCAGATGCAGCCTTTGGGTTCTCATGTGGGAATCTGCGTGGACCCTTTCAATATCCAGATTATGAACAAACCGGAATCCAATGATGAAAAGGCGGTGGAATCAGATGCGTAATTTGAAGCGCCAATTGCTGGCGGGCCCTTACATTCTATGGATGGCAGGTTTTATCCTGCTGCCCACCCTGATGATACTTTACTATGCATTTACTACTACCAGCGGGAATTTTTCCCTATTAAATATAAGTTCCATCACTTTTTCTGTGCACCTCAAAGCGCTGATTCTGTCATTGAAGCTTGCCCTGGCATGCACGCTTATCTGCCTGGCGCTGTCCTACCCGCTCGCCATGATTTTAAATAAGATGAAATCGAAAAGCCAGGGACTTATCGTTTTCATATTTATCCTGCCAATGTGGATGAATTTCATGCTGCGTATTCTCGCCTGGCGATTGCTTTTGTCTAATAACGGCGTTATAAACTCATTGCTCGATATGATTGGGCTGCCAGGCCTTGACATCCTTAACACACCCAAAGCCGTCGTTTTTTGTATGGTGTATGATTTTCTGCCCTTTATGATTCTGCCCATATATAACGCGATGGCGCGCATCCAGGGGGATATCATAGAAGCCGCTAAGGATTTAGGCGCGGGAAACATTACAATTTTCTTTAAAATCATCGTCCCTTTAACGATGTCCGGCGTCATCAGCGGCATTATTATGGTTTTTGTGCCTGCGCTGACCTCTTTTGCCATCTCAGACCTTTTGGGCGGCGGCAAAGTGCTCCTGATTGGAAACGTCATTGAGCAGGCCTTTATGCAGGAATATAACTGGAATCTAGGCTCCGGCCTTTCCGTCGTGCTGATGGTGTTTGTGATTGCCAGCATGGCGCTGATGAACGCGCACGGAGACGAGGGAGGAGGTACTTTCACATGATGAAAAAATCTGCGGAACGCATTTATCTTTTTGTGATTTTCTTATTTTTGTATCTGCCGATTATGGTGCTGATTGTACTGTCCTTTAACGACTCCAAAGCCAAGGTCGTGTGGGGCGGATTTACTTTGCGCTGGTACCGGGAACTGTTTTCAAACAGCGCGATCATGGAAGCTTTTTATACCACAATTTTTATCTCCCTGGCCTCCGCAGTACTTGCCACCATTTTGGGAACGCTGGCCGCTCTCGGTATTGACGCCATGCGAAAACGCGGCAAAGCTATCATGCTGGGCGCCACAAATATTCCGCTGCTCAACGCAGACATTGTTACTGGAATATCCATGATGCTTTTGTTTGTGCGCTTTACCCGCCTGGGTTTTGGCACCGTGTTGATTGCGCATATTACATTCAACATACCATATGTGATTCTAAATGTTCTGCCCAAACTGAAACAGGGAAGCCGTACCACCTATGAAGCGGCGCTGGATTTAGGCGCAACGCCCTTATATGCATTTTATAAGATCACCTGGCCGCAAATCCTGCCCGGCGTGCTCTCCGGCTTCCTGATGGCAATGACAATGTCGCTGGACGATTTTTCGGTTACTTATTTCACCAAAGGCGCGGGCATCAATACACTGTCTACGATGATTTATACGGAAATGCGTAAAGGCATCCGCCCGGAAATGTACGCGCTGTCCACAATCTTATTTCTGATTGCCCTGGTACTGCTGCTCTTCATGAATTTCCGGCCCGCGGCGCGCAAAGAAATATCTAAACTACAAAAGGACAGGAGGTTCTCATGAAAAAAACATTACTGCTTCTCCTGGGAATCCTAGCTGTTTCCGGTCTTTTTGCCGGCTGTGCCAAAGATTCGCCCAACACCCTGACTGTCTTAAATTATGGAAAATATATCGAACCGGAAGTAATAGACATGTTCGAGGAGGAGACCGGAATTAAGGTGGAATATGAGGAATACATCACCCCGGAAAACATGTACACAAAATACAAGGCAGGCGCCATTGATTATGATTTAATCTGCACCTCCGACTACATGATTGAAAAACTGATAAACGAGGGTGAAGTCCTGGAAATGGATTACCGCAATATTCCGCTTATTGAAAATCTGGACAGCTCCTATTTTGACTTTTCCAGGTCCTTTGATCCACAAAATAAGTATACGCTCCCTTACTTTTTCGGAACGGTGGGCATCCTCTATAATAAGGAAATGGTGGATGAATCGAAGGTGGATTCCTGGGATATCCTGTGGGACAAGGAATATGCTGGTAAAATCATTATGGCGGATTCTGTGCGCGACTCTTTTATGGTGGCCGAGAAACGTTTGGGTTACTCTTTGAATATCACGGATGATGAAAAGCTGCGCGAGGCGCAGAGCCTGCTCATTGAACAGAAGCCCCTGGTCTATTCCTATCTGGTAGACGAGGCCCAGGATGAAATGATCGCAGAGAACGCCGCAATGGCTGTCGTCTACTCCGGCGAGGCTGGGTTAGCGCTTGAATACAACGATAAACTGGCATTCTCTGTACCGAAAGAGGGTTCTAATATGTGGATTGACTCCTGGTTCATGCCAAAAAGTGCAAAACATATCGAAAATGCACAAATGTTCCTCAATTTCCTCTGCCGGGAAGATATTGCCCTCCTGAATTTCGATTATGTATATTATGCCACGCCCAACACCAAGGTAAAAAATTCCTTAGAAACAGAACTTCAGGAGAATACTACCATCTTCCCCCCCACGGAAGTCCTCGACAACTGCGAAGTTTTTAAATCTTTGGACGATGAGGCTACTATGCGCTATAACCTGTACTGGAAGGAAATAAAATCTGCGGATTAAATTAAATAGTCCTTTATGCATACAGTCTCAGTTCCCGGCAAACGGTCGCCTCATGCGTAAAATAACTATAAAATTATTTGACAGCCATTGCATTTCCCATTCAAACATGCTAAACTAAAGTCCACACATTTCTTGTGTGGGCTTTTCCTGCTACTGCCAGCACAGCGCAGGAGGTATATATGAATTATAAATCAACAAAACACTATATAGGCGATGATGCGACGCAAAGCTCTGCCGTTTCATCATACGAATCATTTAAGCAGGCTTTACTCACCAATGTCGGAACTCTCTTTTCGGCTGACACCCATATTTCTATCGACTCTTTTTCCCACAACAATCAGCTTTCCCTCGATGGACTGACAATCTTAGAACCCGGCAGCAACATCTCTCCTACCATTTATCTGAAACCTTATTTTGAGCAGTATGAAAAAGGCATGCCTCTTTTGCCAATCTGCCGGCAGATTGCAGAATTTTATCACGATCATCGTTTCACACAGAATATCGACATTTCCTTTTTTACTTGTCTGGAAAAGGTGCGCCCGCGCATAGTATACAAACTAATTCACTATGACAAAAACCGCGAACTGCTTGAGGAAATTCCGCATTTCACTTACCTGGACCTCGCCATCGTATTTTATTGTCTGGTTCCCAGCGACGCCCACGAAAATGCCTCCATCCTCATACATAACAGCCATCTTGACTATTGGGATATATCGAAAGATACACTTCTGCTTTTCGCACAACAGAATACGCCGCAGCTTCTTCCCTGGCATTGCGATTCCCTGACAGAGCTCCTGCTTCCAATGCTCGACTCGCTGCCAAAGGAAACGCAGGAACAGACTTTGGAGGCAATGCAGCGTGAATCTGTCCCCATGCATGTGCTCACGAATGACAGATGCTATTTTGGCGCCTGCTGCATTCTCTATCCCGACGTACTCAAAGAAATTTCCGACAACCTGGAAGACGATCTCTTCCTTCTGCCCAGCAGCATACACGAAGTCATCCTTGTCCCCGCCTCTTCTGCCAGAGAGCCGTCTACGCTCCGTGAAACTGTCCGCGAGGTAAATCTCACGGAGGTAGCACAAGATGAAGTCCTTTCCGATTCTATCTATTACTATGAGAGGAGGACGAATCGGGTCTCTCTCTTATAACTCCTGGTACAGTTTCTCATAATTTCCAGCAGAGCTTTGCCAGGAATGATCCGCTTTCATACAGCGTTTCATCATCATCCGCCATTCTTTGGGATGATTTTGGAATACGTCATATGCATAGCGAATAATCATCAACATTTCTCCAGCATCATAGTTGGCAAAACTAAATCCCGTTCCAGTCTGCCAAATCTCATTATATGCCTCCACCGTGTCTTTCAAACCTCCAGTCTCCCGAACAATGGGAACTGTCCCGTAACGCATGCTGATTAACTGGCTCAGGCCGCAAGGCTCAAATTGAGAAGGCATTAAGAATGCGTCCGCACCCCCGTAAATCTTGTGCGCGCATTCCTCGCTGTAGCCGATTGTCGCCGATACTCTGTCTGCATATTTCTGCCCAAAATAACGGAATGATTCCTGGTAACGCTCTTCCCCTGTACCTAATATAGCAACCTGCACATTCATAGTGTTTAACATTTCTTCCATAATTTGGTTTACAAGGTCAAAACCTTTCTGTTCCGTCAACCGGGAGACAATGCCAATCAGCATGGCGGAATTATCTTCTCTCAGTCCCAGCTCGCGTTGCAGTTCTTTTTTATCTTTCTTTTTGCCGGAAATGCGTTTGCCGCCAAAAGAAGCTGGAAGCATCGGGTCTGTCATAGGATTATACTCTTCATTGTCAATCCCGTTGACAATTCCCGACAGCTTATCAGCTACTTTGCGCATCACACCGTCCAATCCTTCGCCGCCTGCCTGAGACTGAATTTCTTGTGCATAAGTCGCGCTGACAGTTGTTACGCGGTCTGCATAAAGAATCCCTGCCTTGAGAAAGTTCGTCTCATGGTAAGCCTCCATCGCCCGATAGCGGCAGTCTGGCGGCAAATCGCGGCAGTTTTCAATATCGTCTATCTTCCACCTTCCCTGAAATTTCTGGTTGTGAATCGTCAGGATTGTCTTTGTCTTCTGAAAATATGGGTCCTGTCCATAAAATTCTTTCAAAAATACTGGAATTAACGCTGCCTGCCAGTCATGGCAGTGAATAATATCCGCCCGAAACCTGATTTTAGATAAGCTTGCCAATACTGCCCGGGAATAAAAGGCAAACTTATTTACATCCTCAAAGACTTCATGGTAAGGGCTGTCCCCTGCAAAATAATGCTCATTGTCGATAAAATAATAAGTAATTCCTTCTACCTTAGCCTTATCGATCCCTATGTACTCTTTCCCTCTCGGCATATCCGCATAAAATTCCGTCACATGCGACATCTTCTGCCTGATTTCCTGGGGAATGCACAAGTATTTTGGCAGAATAACCCTCACGTCGAATTTCCCTTTATCCAAATACTTGGGCAGAGCTCCCACGACATCTGCAAGCCCTCCCGTTTTAATAAAGGGATTTCCCTCGGACGCTGCAAAGAGAATTTTTTTCATATGAAAACCTCCAAACTTTTCCCCGCATTCTATGCGGGTATTTTATTCTCTCAATTTATATTCTAACCGAATTTTGTCCGCAATTAAAGCTATAAATTCAGAATTTGTAGGCTTTCCTTTTCCATTATGTATCGTATAACCAAATAATTCATCTATGGTATCCATTTTTCCACGGCTCCAAGCTACCTCAATGGCGTGTCGGATAGCGCGTTCTACCCTGCTGGGTGTTGTCTGGTATTTTTTTGCTATGCCCGGATAAAGAATTTTCGTTATCGAATTGAGCATTTCCATGTCAGTAACCGACATGATAATCGCTTCCCTCAAATACTGGTAACCTTTGATGTGCGCCGGCACCCCAATCTCATGAATAATATTTGTCACATCACTCTCGAGATTTTTGCCTTCTAATTCCTGGTCACTCTCATAGGCATTGACTTTGCGCACTTCGCTGACTCTGCGCCTTTCCATATTCCGCACATGTTTAATTCGATTCAAAACTACTTCGTTGTCAAATGGCTTCATAATATAGTAATCTGCACCCAGAGAAAACGCGTCTTCTGTAACTTTCTCCTGTCCAATTGCAGAAATCATGATAAATGCCGGATGTTTTTTCATATTTTTGTCATTTCTAATCTTATCCATTACCGTCAATCCGTCTAATTTCGGCATCACTATATCCAGAAGAACAACATCCGGCTCTTTTCTCCTTATCAGCTCATACGCCTCTTCCCCATCCTTTGCCGTTCCGACAACCTCAAGTTCTTCATCGCTCCTAACAATCTCACCTAAAGCGTGCAGCATCCTTTCATTATCATCTGCAATCGCCACATTTAATTTTTCCACAACAATATCCTCCTAATAATTTACTTTTTCCCTCAAGAACGTCTTCGTTAAAAATTATAACATATCCAAAACTTCCTTCAAGGAAAAGATTTCGCTGGATTTCATGGGAATTCGACAAAACAAAAACGTTGCCTCCTCTTCAACGCGAATGATGTCGCTTTCTAAAACCCGTGTTAAGCTTAAACCCATTATAATAATTGTATTCTTGTATATTTTGTCGAAACTTGTCGGTTTGGAGTGCAAAAAATTATGTAACCGACTTGACCGCCACAAAATGATGGTACTTGAAGGTTACATAATTATTCTCCTCGCATAAACAGAGAGAAACAAGTCACTTCCACACGCTCATCATACACTGCTACAATCTAAGAATCAAAGGACAAGCATACACAACATCTTAAGCCAAGCTCCTGATTCCCTGAATGAGCGTGGTATTTTTTTCTTCTATACCATGGATTCTGGTTCTTGCCGTATTTGAGATTGGAACGCATACAGGCGATTGCAAAATCTTCCTCACCGCAATTCAGAGAGGAAATGCGGTAATCGTCACGGAGAACAAGCCGCCCGTTTCCGTCCAGTGTGGGCTTCATGGTAAACTCGTCATGCTCAAAGGTTAGGTACTGTTCAGCCGCCCCATAGTCGGCATTTTTAGAGCTGATATGTTTGAATGTTGCCAACGGCTTCACCT